>PLXO01000068.1 GCA_003151425.1 Acetobacteraceae bacterium | reverse complement strand
GCGTGGCCGACTGCACCGGCATCGGCAGGGGCGCCGCAGGTGGTGCCGACGGCGGGGGCGGGCTGGGTGCTGCGGGCACACCCGGCACATTGGCGGCCGCCGGGGGCGCCGTCGGCAGTGGCGGGAGCGCGGCCTCCGCGGTCGCCGGCTCCGAGGGTGCCGCGCCGCCAGTGGTGGCTGGTGCAGAGGGCGTTGCTGGCAACGGGCGCTTTGTGGGCGCCGCGCCGGCAGTGGCGGTTGGAGCCGCGGAGGTCGCTGGTGCCGCGCCCGCAGGGGGAGTCGGTGTGGCGGTCGGCGCTGGGGGAGGGGCGAGCGGGGCTGCCTGCACCGCACTGACCGGCGCCTTGGCGGGTGGTGCCGCTGGCGCTGGCGGCGGTGCGGGTGGCGAGTTCGCGGTTGGCAGCGTCGCGGACGCGACCGGCGGTTGATTTGGCGTCGGCTTGCCGGGCGGCGCTGGCGGACCGGGCGGCGGCGTGGAGCCTACGCCGAACAGCCCGGGGGCGGCACTGGGCGAGGACGGATCCACCAATGGCGCCGCGGCGGCCGTGTGCTGGGCGTTGGTGCGGTCGGCGATCAGCGAGTCGGTGATGTTCTCCAGCGCCGCGCGATCGGGCTCGGCCGGCTTGGGCGGCACGCTGGCGAGATTCGGGTCGGGCTGGTCGGCGCCAGGTGGTGGTGGCCGCTGCTGGGCGATCGCGCCGCCCTCCTGCTGGTGCCACCAGTTGACCGGGTTGATCGACGACCACGACTGGGACGAGCAGCCGCCCAGAGTCAGCAGAACGGTCAGCAGAACGGTCGGCAGAACGCTCGGCAGCGCCGTCGGCAGGCATATAGCCATGGCGCCGCCGGCCGCCGGGGCGCATACCGCCGCGACAGGAGCCCTTGGGATACCGGCCTTTGGGACGTCGGCCCTTGCAACACTGACCCTTCGGCCGCGGGCACCTGGGATGCCGGCTTGAACCCTGTTACGCGCACCACTAGGTTGCGCGCCGCTCTCGCTGAACCGCATAGGTCGGACCCACTCCACGCTCGCGCGGCCTGTGTAGCTTGCGGAGAGGCCGACGGAAAGGACGCCGCGATGCCCAAAGGGGATACCCCCCCGCCCGCGCCCGACAGCCCGGGCTTCCGGCTGCCGGACGCCACCGAGGTCGGCCGCTCGATGGCCGACGTCGCCGAGCGCTCGCAGCGCATCGTCACCGAGTGGCTGAAGCGCCAGACGGACGCCACGCGCTCGCCCGATCCGCTGAACATCGGCGGCGCGTTCCTGGAGATGACGGCGCGGCTGATGGCCAATCCGGCGCGGATGGTCCAGGCGCAGATGGGCTTCTGGCAGGATTACATGACGCTGTGGCAGAACACCGCCAGGCGCATGATGGGCATGGAGTCCGCCCCGGTGATCAACGGCTCCGCGTCCGACCGGCGCTTCAAGGACGACGCCTGGCGCGACAATGAGGTGTTCGACTTCATCCGCCAGTCCTACCTGCTGTCGGCGCGCTACGTGCAGGACGTGGTCACGCATGTTGACGGTCTGGACGCGAAGACCGCGCAGAAGGTCGATTTCTACTCCCGCCAGTTCGTCGACGCGATGAGCCCGTCGAACTTCCTGATGACCAACCCCGAGGTGCTGCGCAAGACCGCCGAGACGGGCGGGGAGAACCTGCTGAAGGGCTTGAACAACCTGCTGAGCGATCTCGAGCGCGGCAAGGGCAAGCTGCACATCAAGATGACCGACACGGACGCTTTCCGGGTGGGCGAGAACATCGGCGTCTCGCCCGGCAAGGTGGTCTATCAGAACGATCTGATGCAGCTTATTCAGTACACGCCGGCGACCGAGACAGTGCTGAAGCGTCCGCTGCTGATCTGCCCGCCTTGGATCAACAAGTTCTACATCCTCGATCTGCGGCCGAAGAACAGTTTTGTCCGTTGGGCGGTGTCGCAGGGCCACACGGTGTTCGTGATCTCCTGGGTCAATCCGGATGCGAAACTGGCCGAGAAGGGGTTCGAGGACTACATGACCGACGGCTACCTCGCCGCGCTGGACGCGATCGAGGCGGCGACCGGGCAGCGCGAGGTGAACGCCATCGGCTACTGCCTGGGCGGCACGCTGCTGGGTTCGACGCTCGCCTACATGGCGGCGAAGGGCGACGACCGGATCAAGTCGGCAACGTTCTTCGTTGCGATGCTGGATTTCGCCGAGGCGGGCGAGCTGGGCGTGTTCATCGACGAGGAGCAGTTGCGCGCGCTCGAGGGCAAGATGAACAAGCGCGGCTTTCTCGAGGGCAGCGAGATGGCGACCACGTTCAACATGCTGCGCGCCAACGACCTGATCTGGTCGTTCGTGGTGAACAACTATCTGCTGGGCAACGAGCCGTTCCCGTTCGACCTGCTGTACTGGAACAGCGATTCGACGCGCATGCCGGCGAAGATGCACAGCTTCTATCTGCGCAAGATGTACCAGGAGAATCTGCTGGCGACGCCGGGCGGCATCAGCCTGAACGGCGTACCGATCGACCTGGGGACGATCAAGACGCCGGCGTATTTCCTGTCAACACGCGAGGACCACATCGCGCCATGGAAATCGACCTACCGCGGCACCCAGTTGCTGGGCGGCAAGAAGCGCTTCGTGCTGGCGGCGTCCGGGCACATCGCCGGCGTGGTGAACGCGCCGGAGAGCGGCAAGTACAGCCACTGGGTGAACACGGCGCTGCCGCCTGATCCCGAGGCGTGGTTCCATGGCGCGACCGAGATCGCCGGCTCGTGGTGGCCGGACTGGCAGCGCTGGGTGACGGCGCTGGGCAAGGAACACGTGCCGGCGCGCGTGCCGGGGGATGGCAAGCTGACGCCGATCGAGGACGCTCCGGGGAGCTATGTGAAGGTGCGCGCGGCCTGAGGCGGGCGGCGGCGAGCCGCTGCCGACCAACCTATTATTGCCGAAATTGTGCGTTGTCGGGCGCGCCTCGGAGATTATCTATCTTCGGACCGCGCCGCTCCGCCTGCGACCTCTACAGTCGCGCCATGACCTGCCGCGCCAAATCCTCGGCCAGGCGCCATTTCGCGTCGGTCCCGACGGCGAAGATCAGCTCTTGCAGCCCGTCCTGTTGCAGCGCGTGGATGCGTTCGATCAGCTCCTCCGCGGTGCCGACCAGGCAGGTGTCGCGAATCAGTTGCGCATCGATCAGCTCCGCCTCGCCGGGATGCAGGGCGGTGTAGTGGAACTCGTGCGTGCGGAAATGCCGGTGTTGCGGCGGCGTCTGTTCGACCAGCGCGCAATACTTCTTCCATATGCGTTCCAGGAACGGTGGCGGATCGATCCCGCGCTCCTGCACCTCGTCGTAGAAATAGTAGACGCTGGCCATCACGTTCGGCCCGATCGCCGCCTTGACGCGATCGGAGTCTGCTGCCTCGCCCGGTTGCAGCAGCGCGACATTGGTCAGCGCGCAGGTATGGAACCCGTCGAGAGTCCGTCCCACCCGGGCCGCGCCCTGCCGGGCGTGCCCGAGTGCGTCCGCGACCGGCACCCCGCGCGGCGGGATGGCGAACACCAGCCCGTCGCCGTGCGCCCCCGCCAACGCCATCGCCCGCGGCCCAAAACCCGAGACGTAGAGCGGGATTTTCGGCGCCAGGCTGCCGCGCTCACCAAGCAGCATGGTGATCGGCCGCGGCGTGCCGTTGAAGCTGTAGTCGGCCACCTCGCCGCGCAGCAGCGCCGCCAGCACGCGCAGATAGTCGTCGAACGCGGCGATGCGCATCGGCTTCTGGCCCATGCTGCGCATCGCGGTGTTGCCGGTGCCGATGCCCAGGAACAGCCGGCCCGGCGCGAGGCGGTTCAGCGTCGCCATCGCGGCGACATGCACCGGCGGGATGCGCGTGCCGCAGATCGCCGTGCCGGGGCCGAGGCGCAGCCGGCTGGTCTGCCGCGCCGCCAATGCCAGCACCGCGTAGCAGTCGGAGAACAGCATCTGGCTGTCGGCGACCCAGACGGATGCGTAGCCGAGCGCCTCGACATGATTGAAGAAGCCGATCTCGTTGATGTCCGCCATCACCAGGAAGCCGAACTGCATGCGCGCACCCTCCGGTCGCCGGCAGGATAGGGCGGCGCCGACGTTGCGGCCAGGCAAGCGCCTCCACGACAGCCCGCCGCCCGGCCGCACTCTTGCCGCCACCTCGGTGCCACTACTTTTCGCCGCCGGGAATGGGTAGCATCCACGGCAGATCATTGTTGCAGGAGACCAGCATGCCGACCTTCCCCACCGTTTGGGCCCCACGGGCGCTGAGCGTGCTGCGTATCGTTGCGGCGCTGATGTTCATGGAGCATGGCCTCGGCAAGCTGTTCGGTTTCCCGGCCTGGCCGACGCCGAATGGCGGGCCGGCGATGTTCACCCTGCTGTGGCTCGCCGGCGCAATCGAGGCGCTGGGCGGCTTGCTGCTGACGGTGGGCCTGTTCACCCGGTGTGTGGCGTTCGTCCTGTCCGGCGAGATGGCGGTCGGCTACTTCATGTCGCACGCACCGCGCAGCTTCTTCCCGCTGCTGAACGGCGGCGATGCGGCGGTGCTGTACTGTTTCGTGTTCCTGTATATCTTCGTCGCCGGCGGCGGTGCGTGGAGTGTCGATCGCGCGCGCAACGCGTAACGACTACCGTGCGCGCAACGCGTAACGACTACAGGAAGCCGCGCAACAGCGCCTCGATGCGCGCCGGCTGCTCCAGCACCGAGGCGTGCGCCGCCGACGCAACGATCTCCAGCCGCGCGCCGGCGATGTTGGCATGCAGCCACGCCGCCGCGTCGCGGAACGCCGGGATTTCGTCGGCGCCGCAGATCACCAGCGTCGGCGCGGCGATGCGAGGCGTCAGCGCCAGCAGGTCCGCCGCGCCCAGCGCCTCGCAGGCCAGCGCGTAGCCCTCGCCGTTGCACGCGGCGAAGGTCTCGCGCACCAGGCGCACCGCTGGGGGATCGGCCGCGACGAATGGCTCGGTGAACCAGATTTTCAGGATCATCGGCAGCAGCGAGGCCGGCCCGTCCCGCCGCGCCGCCGCGGCGCGCACCGCCCAGTTGGCGCGCGCCTCGCCGGTGTAACGCGGCGTGGTGTCCAGCAGCACCAGCTTGTCCACCATCGCCGCGGCGGTCGCGGCGAAATGCTGCGCCACCAGACCGCCGAGCGAGATGCCCATCACATGCGCCCGCGCGATGCCTTCGCGTCGCAGCACGCCGACCAGTTGCGCCGACAGTTCGGCGATGCCGTAGGGCGCGGCGGGCAGTGCGGTCTCGCCATGCCCGGGCAGATCGTACGAGATCAGTTCGAAACGATCCGTCAGCCCGCCCAGGCAGTCCCACAGATGATGTGTCATGCCGAGGCAATGCAGCATTACCAGGGGCGGTCCAGACCCGGTGCGATGCACCCGGATCATTCCTGGGTCGAGCGGCGCTGTCTGCGGCATGGGTGGTTCCTCAGCGCGCCAGGTCGCTCGCCATCAGATCGGGCGTGATGCCATGGCGGTCGGCCTCGGCCGCCTCGAAGTTCAGCTCGACCTTCACCCCATTGGGATCGAACAGGAACAACTGAAACAATCCCTGCGCGTTGACCCGACGCGCCTTCGCTTCCACCCCCAGCGCGCGCAGCCGCGCCAGCATGCCCGGAAGGTCCGAGGCGCGGAATGCCAGGTGGTCGATCACCCCGGTGCCGGTCTCGGCCTGTGACTGTTGGCCGAGATATACCTGCCGGTTGGTCGAGACGCCGGCGCCGCCCTGCGTCAGGTGCAGCACGTCCTCGCCGTCCAGATAGAGCCATTCCACCGGAAAACCGAAATCCGGATGCGGTCCGGGGTGCAGGCCCAGCACATCGTGCCACCAGCGCACCGTCGCCGGCAGGTCGATCGTCTGGATCAGTGCGTGTTGCAATCGTTCCAGCGGCATCGTCCTATCCTTCCTTGCGGCGCATCAGCGCCTGACGTTTGCAGATCGCCACCAGCTCACCGCGCTGGTTATAGGCGGTGTGCTCGAACTCGATGATGCCGACGTCAGCGCGCGATTTGCTTGCACGCATCGTCAGCACCTTGGTCTCGGCGCGCAGCGTGTCGCCGTGGAACACCGGCTTGGGGAAGCGCGTGTCGGTCATGCCGAGGTTGGCCACCGTGGTGCCGAGCGTGGTGTCGTTCACGCTGATGCCGATCATCAGGCCAAGGGTAAAAATCGAGTTGACGATGCGCTGGCCGAACTCGCTCTTGGCGGCGAACGCGGCGTCCAGGTGCAGCGGCTGCACGTTCATCGTCAGCGCGCTGAACAGCACGTTGTCCATCTCGGTCACCGTGCGGGTCCAGGGGTGTTCGAACACCTGGCCGATGGAGAATTCCTCGTAGGTGAGACCGGCCATCGCAGGGCGCCTCCCGGGTGCATTTCGTGGACGTTGATGCTAGGTCCGGGGCCACGCGTCACGCAACATGACGAAGGAAGCGATCCATGTGGCCCATCCGCTCGGTGCTGTTCGTCCCCGCCCATCGCCGCGACTGGGTGGCCAAGGCGCTGCGCGTGGCGCCGCACGCGGTGATCCTGGATATCGAGGATTCGGTGCCGCACGAATTGAAGCCGCAGGCGATGGCAAATTTGAAGGCCGAGATCGCCGAGCTGCGCGCCGCCAACACGCCTGCGATGGTGCGGCTCAATCCGCTGTCGGACGCGACCGGCGCCGAGCTCGACGCCGCGGTGACGGACGGGCTGATCGCCGTGAGCTTGCCCAAGGCGGCCAGCGCCGGGGAAATCCTCGCGCTGCATGATTTGCTGAGCTACCACGAGGGCAAGGCCGGCCTGCCGCATGGCGCCGTCGGCATCCTGCCGCTGCCGGAGACCGCCGAGGGGATGCAGGATGCGCACGCGCTGGCCAAGGCGAGCCGGCGGGTGAAGGGCATCTTCGGCGCGTTCAGCGGCCCGGTGTCCGGCGATTTTGCGCGGGCGTTTGGTTTCCGTGCGACCGATGATGGACTGGAACAAATTTATCTGAATTCCAAGCTGGTGCTGGACAGTCGTTCCGCCGGCGCGATGTATCCGATCGCCGGGATTATCGGCACCAAGCTCGATGATCTCGTCACGGTGGAGCGGATGATCCGCCGAGCGCGCGATGTCGGCTATTCCGGCGTCGCGGTGCTGCACCCGACGCACGTGGCGATCGCGCATGCGGTCTATCGCCCGACGGAGGACGAGCTCGTCTATTACCAGGGCATGCTCGAGGCGTTTGCGGAGGCGGAGAAGGCCGGCATCGCCGCGGTGCGCTATCATGGCGCGATGGTGGACTACGCGATGCTGCCGCTGGCGCGCGAGATGGTGGCCGAGGCGGCGCGGTACGGCTCACGGGCTCCGCAGACGTAACCGACGTGGTGGAATCAACGTAGGGCGGAAAAGCCTTGCCCCCGGGCTTGACCCGGGGGGCAGCGCATTCCGCCGCTTGGTGCGAAGGAGCGAAGAAGTGCTTTGCGCCTTTTCACCACTGCGCGAACAAGCGGCGGAATGCGCGCCCCCCGGATCAAGTCCGGGGGCATGGCTTTTCCGTCCTACGTTACGTGTATTACGTTGCGCCTACGGACCGACAGCGGCGTTACAGCGGGAAGCTGAACAAACGTTCCTTACCTAACAGGAACGCGCGCCCGCCGCGCGGAAATAACCGCACGATCGCCGGGTCGCGCACGTCCAACCCACCCGTGTAGGCGCCGAATGCCGGCAGCAGCACGCGGCGTGTGTCGGTTACGAAGCACGCCCGCGTCACGCTGCCGGCGCGCGCCGCGATGGTTGCCTTTGGGTGGAAGTGCCCGCTGATTTCGCCGGTAGCGCGTGTCAGCGCCTCATGGCGAAAGGTCAGAGACCCCGTCGCGAAACTTTCCACCCACTCGCCGCCGACCCCCTCGGGCGGCGAGGGATCGTGGTTGCCCTGCACCCAGACGAACTGCACCGAGGCAGTGATCGAGGCCAGGCGCGCCACCTCGTCGCGCGGCAGCCGGCCGGAGCCATCCGCATCGTGAAACGAATCCCCCAGCGCCACCACCGTGCGCGGCTTCCAGCGGCGCAACAGCAGCGCCAGCCGATCCAGCGTCACCTTGGTGTCCCACGGCGGCAGCAGCGAGCCGCGCCGCGCGTAGGACGATCCCTTTTCCAGATGCAGATCGGCAACGATCAGCATCCCCGTCTCCGGCCAGATCAGCGCGCCGGCAGGATCGAGCATCAGCCGCTCGCCGGCGAGATGGATGGGGGCGGCGGTCATATGTGCTGAAGCGATGGAGCGACCGCGCCGCCCTCGCGACCGTCATGCTGGGCCCACGGGCAGGGCCAAAGTCCCACCCGAGCACAGGCGCCGCCGCGGCAATTTCGGTTACGGCAAAAAAACAAGTCGTGGATGCCGGGCCTGCGCCCTGCATGACGGGGAGGACCGGACTGGGGGTACCATTCACGCATCGAACAGCGTCCCCTGCGCAGGCTTCCGTCGCACTCCGCCGTCGTCGCGCCCTCGCACGCCGCCATCCGCGCGCCCTCGCACGACATTCGCCCGATGGATCGCCTTCACGCCGGAGCGGTCCGGCACGCCGCGGTGCGGCGGCTCGGCCTCGCCGGTCGCTTCCGCAATGATCGCCTCCGCCTCGGCCAGCATCGTCTCCTCGTCGTCGCGGCTCCGCACGCTCTCGCGGCCGATCTCCAGCAGCACCGGCACCGCCAGCGGCGAGACGCGCGACAGCACCATGTGCACGATCCGTCCCTTCACCCGCCGCAGCATCCCTGCGATGCGCCCCAGATCCGTCAGCCCCCCCGCCGCGTCCGCCCGCGTCGCGCGCAGCAGGATATGGTCCGGCTGGTGGCGGCGCAGCACGTCATAGATCAGGTCGGAGTTCACCGTCACCTGGCGGCGCGATTTCTCCTGTCCGGGATGGTGCCGCTCGATCAGCCCGGCGATCACCGCGACATTGCGAAAACTGCGCTTCATCAGCGAGCTTTCCGCCATCCAGGCTTCCAGGTCGTCGCCCAGCATGTCCTCGTCGAACAGCTTTGCGACGTTGCGCGGCGGCTCCGCCGACCAGATCCCCAGCACATAGTCCGTCGCGACGAACCCCAGCGGTGCGTAGCCTGCGCGCTGCATCCGCCGCGTCAGCAGGATGCCCAGCGTCTGGTGCGCGTTGCGGCCCTCGAAGCAATACGCAACGAGGTACCAGCGATCGGCGCGCGGAAAGGTCTCCACAAGCAGATCGTTCCGCCCCGGCATGCGCGAGAACGCCCGTTGCAGCCGTAACCATTCCTGCACCGGTTCGGGAAACAACCCCCAACGCGCCGGGTCCTGCAACAGCAGCCGCACCCGATCCGCGAGGTTGGTGCTCAGCGGCAGCCGGCCGCCCTCGTAGGCCGGCACCATCGGATCGCCGTCGCCGCCCTCGGCACACTCCACCGCCATCTCGTGCAGCCGCAGGAACTTCAACAGCTTCCCCGCGAACATGAACGTGTCGCCCGGGCGCAGCAGATTGCAGAAATACTCTTCGATTTCACCCAGCACCGGGCCGAAGCGTTTCTTGCCGACCAGCCGCACCTTCAGCATCGGTGCCTCGACGATGGTACCGATGTTCATGCGGAACATCGCCGCGATGCGTGCCGAGCGAACGTGCACGCGCCCCTCCGCGTCGCGGAACAGCTTGTGCCAGCGCTCATAGGCGGCGAGCGCATAACCCCCCGTCTCCACGAATGTCAGCACATCGTCGAAGTCCTGCCGCGTCAGCCCGGCATAGGGCGCGGCGCGAGTGACCTCGGCATAGGCGTCATCCGGCAGGAATGGTGCGCCGCATGCCATTCCCAGCAGGTGCTGCGCCAACACGTCCAACCCGCCCGGCCGAGGCCGGTCGCCGTCCAGTTCGCCGGCGGCCACGCCGAGCACCGCGGCCTCGCATTCCAGCACCTCGAACCGGTTGGCGGGCACCAGGATGGCGCGGCTCGCCTCGTCCATCCGGTGGTTGGCCCGTCCGACACGTTGCAGCAGGCGGCTCACGCCTTTCGGGGCGCCGACCTGGATCACCTGGTCCACGCCTCCCCAGTCGATGCCCAAATCTAACGATGAGGTCGCCACCACGGCGCGCAGCTTTCCCCCCGCCATCGCCGCCTCGACACGGCGGCGTTGTTCCACTTCCAGCGAGCCGTGGTGCAGCGCGATCGGCAAGGTCGCGTCGTTCAACTTCCATAGCGCCTGGAACATCAGCTCAGCCTGCGCGCGGGTGTTGACGAAGACGATCGTCAACCCAGCGGAACGAATGCACGCCATGACCTGTGGTGCGGCCTCCAGCCCCATGTGGCCGGACCACGACAGCCGACCCTCCGGCAGCATGATCGACAGCTCAGGCGCCGCGCCGCCGGCTTCCTCGATCACCCGGTCGGCGCCGACATAGGCGGCGATTGCATCCGGGTACGCAACGGTGGCCGACAGCCCGACGCGGCGCAGGCCGCCCGTTTGGGGATCCCGACCGCCGTCACCCGACGCCAGCGCGCCGAGCCGCGCGACACCCGACACCAGCGCGCCGAGCCGCGCGACGCACAGTGCCAACTGGTCGCCGCGCTTGCCGCCGGCGAGCGCGTGCACCTCATCCATCACCACCGTGGTCAACCCGGAAAACATCTGCGGCGCATCCGGCAGCGACAACAGAACGGCCAAACTCTCAGGCGTGGTCAGCAGGATCTGCGGCGGCGTCACCCGTTGCCGCGCGCGCCGGTTGGCGGGCGTGTCGCCGGTGCGAGTCTCGATCCGCACCGCCAGGCCCATCTCCTGCACCGGCGCCGTCAGGTTGCGCGCGATGTCGGTTGCCAGCGCCTTCAGTGGGCTGACATAGAGCGTGTGCAGCCCCTCGCGTGATTGCAGATGCAGATCGACCAAGCTCGGCAGGAACCCCGCCAGCGTCTTGCCGCCGCCGGTGGGCGCGATCAGCAGCACGCTCTCGCCCGCGTCCGCCGCCGCCAGCATCGCGAGCTGGTGGCGCCGCGGGGTCCAGCCCCGCGTAGCGAACCAGTCGGCGAAAACCCTAGGCAGCGTCGGGGTCATGCGCCTCTGCCAGCAAAGCGGTCAGTTGTTGCGCCACGCGATCCAGCACGCCGGCCCAGTCGCCTTCGGTCTCCTGGCGGAACAACCACATCGTCGGATACCACGGGCTGTCGTCGCGTCCAGCCAGCCAGCGCCAGTCGGCCAGATGCGGCAGCAGCAGCCAGGTCGGCCAGCCGATCGCGCCGGCCAGGTGTGCCACCGAGGTATCGACCGCGATCACCAAGTCCAGCAGCGAAATCAATGCCGCAGTATCGGCGAAATCGCCAAACAACGTCGAGTGATCGACCAGGTGCGTCAGCCCGTCCAGCACCTGCTTGTCACTGTCGCGCACGTCGTTCTGGATCACGTGCAGCTCGCATTCCGGACGGTCCAGGATGCGGGTAAAATCCGCCAGCGGAATGGATCGCTTGCTGTCGTCACCATAATCCGGATTGCCCGACCAGACGATGCCGATCCGCATGCGCCGCCGCGGCCCCAACCGCCGGCACCAGCGCGCTAGCCGTTCGCGCGGCACCGTCAGGTAAGGAATCTCCGCCGGAATGGTCGCGAGCTGGGTGCCGAACGCCAGCGGCAGGCTCATCAGCGGGGAATGCAGGTCAAACGCGGGCAGCGGTTCGCCCAGTTGGCGCAGCTCCGTCACCCCGGGAAGCGATGCAGCCAGCGACACCAGCGGTCGATGGACCTCCAGAACGACTCGTGCGCCGCGCGCCGCCACGATCGGCACATAGCGCAGGAACTGGATCGCATCGCCATGGCCCTGCTCGGCGTGCAGCAGGATGGTTTTTCCCGAGATGTCGGTGTCGCCATACCATTGCCGCTGCGCGAAGCCGCGGCGGGGCAGTACGCCGGGCGAGGCAATGATACGGGACTCGTACTCCTCCCACCCGGTGGTGAAATCGCCTTCCCGCAGCGCGTTGAACGACTTGACCATGCGTTGGCGCGCGATCTCCGGGTCCAGCTCCATGCCGCGCAGCCGGAATTCCCGTCCCTCCGCCAGGCGTCCCAGCGCCGTCAGCGCCTGGCCCAGATCGTCATGCGCGTGTGCGTGCGTGCCATCCAGTTCGATAGCAGACCGTAACAGCGCCTCGGCCTCGGCCGGATCGCCCTGCAGCAGCCGCAGATGACCCAGCAGATAGGTCACATGCGCCTCACGCAACGACCGGCCGAGCAGCATGCGCAGCCCCTCGGCCTCGGGCAGGTGCCCCTGCTCGTAGGCCTGCTCCGCCCGCTGGAACAGCAGATCGGCGAAGGCGCTCATGCGTCCAACGCGCGTACCACCGCGGCGAGCACCCCGTCCCAGTCGCCCGGCGCGGGCTGGCGGAACAGCCGCATCGTCGGATACCATGGGCTGTCCGCGCGCAGCGTCAGCCAGCGCCACTCGGCGCTGAACGGCAGCAGCAGCCAGGTCGGCCGCGCCAGCGCGCCGGCGAGATGTGCCACCGCGGTATCGATGCTGATCACCAGGTCCATCAGCGACAGCAGCGCCGCGGTGTCGGCGAAATCCCCCAGTGCCGCACTGTGATCCTTGACCGAGGGCAGGCCATCCAGAACAGCGCGGTCGGTCGCCCGGATTGGTGTCTGGACGACGTGCAGCGCGCAATCCGTACGGGTAAGCAATGGTTCCAGCCGGCTGAGCCGGATCGATCGGTTGTGGTCGTTCGGGTAGTCCGGGTTGCCCGACCAGGCGAGGCCGATGCGCCGGCGTCCCGCGCGGCGGCGCCCCACGCGCGGTCGCCAGATGGCGACTCGTTCCGGTGGCGGCGCGAGATACGGCACCTCCGCCGGGATCGTCGCCAGCGTCGTGCCGCAGGCCAGCGGCAGGCTGAGCAGCGGGCATTGCAGATCGAACGCCGGCGGCGGCGCGTCCAGCGCCATCACCTCTGCGGCCCCGTCAAGGCTGCGCAGCAGCGGCACGAGCGATGGCTGCGCCTCGACGATCACGCGCGCACCCTGGCGCGCCAGCTTCGGGACGTAGCGAACGAATTGTAGCGTGTCGCCAATTCCCTGCTCGGCATGCAGCAGCAGCGTTCGCCCGGCCAGCCGGGCCCGACCATTCCAGCGCGGACGATCGGCGTGACGGGGGGCGATCGGCAGGCCGTCGACCAGCATGTCCCAGCGCGCCTCATAGGCCTTCCAGCCAAGTGGAAACCGCCCCAGCGTCAGCAAAACATAGGCCTCGTTCAGCCGCAGCTTTGCCCGGTCCGCCTCCCAGGCCGTCGCATGCCGCAGGTCGCGGAGCGCCTCCTCGTGGCGGTTGAGATCCAGCAGGGCCCCCCTGAGACGGTCATGCGCCAGCGCGAAGTCGTGCTTCAGGGCGATGGCGCGCCGGTGATAGGGCAGGGCCTCGGCGGCGCGGCCCGCCTGCGTCAGGGCACAGCCGTGATTGTCGTACGCCTCGGCGTAATCGGGCGCGAGGGCCACCGCGCGCTGGTAGCACGGGAGCGCGGCATCGAAACGGTCGGTGCGGCGCAGCACCTCGCCGAGGTTGTTCAGCGTCGTCGGCTCATCAGGGTCGATCGCCAGGGCCGCGCGCAGCCAGCCCTCGGCGGCGGCGAAGTCCTTGCGCTCGATTGCCATGAGACCCAGCACGCCGAGGGCGGCAAAATCATTGCCGCCGGCACCGATCGACAGGCGCAGCAGGGTCTCGGCCTCCGCCGGGCGTCCCGCCAGGAATGCCTGCGCGCCGAGGGTGAACATCGTCTCGGCGAAGCGGTTCAGCGCCGGGGCGGAGGGCGTAGCGGGCCGTGCGCCGACGGCGCCCGGATGGAACCGGTCCCACACCGATGGTCTCGGCGCGGTCGTGGCAATTGCGTTGGGCGTGCGTGTCACTGTGGCGGCATTTTGCCGCTTGTTGGGGGTGGTGCTCAAGCGGGATAGGACGGAGCCGTTGGAGCGACCGAAAGTCGGCAAGTAAGCAAGGATTCACCACGAAGGCACGAAGAAGGGAGTTTCGGGCACCTCGCACGAAGCGCGTTTGACTGCCTTCTTCGTGTCTTCGTGTCTTCGTGGTGAATTTTCCTTGCGGGCGCATCGAGCGCCCGAGTCCCATCGCCAGAGCGGCCGGCCGATGCGTCGGCCGACGATTGGCAATTCCGCCGTTGCCCGCGCATACTGCGCCGCAACGGCGTAACGCCGGAGCAGGGGAAACGGACATGTCGGACAGCTTCACGGGCGCACCGTCCGCTCGACGCCCAGGGGGTCGCCCAGGGCGGCGCGATATCATCAAGGCGGGACTGGCGACCGGCCTCGCCACGATCACTCCGATCGGCCTGGCCACCGCGCAGCTTGCTCCCATTGCGCGGAACAAGACCATGATTCTGGTCTGGTCCGGCTCGCGCGAGGGCCGCTGGGTCGATTATGAACTGTGGAATCCCTACTCCCTCGGCGCGAACCACCAGAACGGTCCCAACATCATCTACGAGCCGCTGGCCTACTATTCGGCCTTCGCCGACAAGACGTACATGTGGCTGGCGGAATCCTACCAGTATATGCCGGACTTCAAGCAGCTGACGATCAAGACCCGCTCCGGCATTTCCTGGAGCGACGGCACGCCATTCAGCGCCGAGGACGTGGCCTACACGTTGAACAGCCTGCGCGAGCTTGGCCCGAAGGTGAAATGGGGTGTCGATGTCCAACAATACATGAAGCAGGCCACCGCGACGGATGCCAACACCGTGGTGGTCGACTTCCTGGTCCCGTCGCCGCGCTTCTTCTTCTTCATGACCTACAAATACGACATCGGCATTTATATCGTGCCGAAGCACATCTTCGCCGGCCAGGACT
Source organism: Acetobacteraceae bacterium (assembly GCA_003151425.1). Taxonomy (GTDB): domain Bacteria; phylum Pseudomonadota; class Alphaproteobacteria; order Acetobacterales; family Acetobacteraceae; genus Palsa-883. The sequence goes on along the minus strand of PLXO01000068.1, from coordinate 8,806 downwards.
GGCCGAGCTTCAAGCATTTCGATGTAGCAAAGGGCTGGCCGGTCAGCACCGGGCCGTGGAAGGTGGTGGAAGCGTCGTTGCAGCAGAAGGTGTTCGATCGCCGGGCGGACTGGTGGGCAGTGAAGGCCGGGCTGGCGCCGTTGCCGAAGCTGGAGCGCACCATCTGGCTGCCCTCGGTGGGCGAGCAGCAGCTCGCGCAGGCAATTATCACCAACCAGGTGGACGCCGGGTTCGGCGTGCAGCCCGCGACGTTCCCGACGCTGTTCCGCGGCAATCCGAAGATCATCACGCATACCGGACAGAAGCCGCCATATGGCTACGTCGACTGGTGGCCGATCTCGCTTTACGTCAACAACGAAACGAAGCCGTTCGACGATCGCGACGTGCGCTGGGCGATCTCCAACTACATCGATCGCCAGCAGGTGATCGACGTGGGCTATCTCGGCGCGGCGACCGTGTCCTCGCTGCCGATGCCTGCCTATCCGCCGCTGCAACCGTATTTCGACGCGGTGAAGGACCTGCTGGCGAAATACGATACGCTGGCGTTCAATCCGAAGAAGGGCGACGCGCTGCTGGCCGGCAAGGGTTGGAAGAAGGACGCCGATGGCTACTGGGCCAAGGACGGCGCGCGGCTGTCGCTGCCGATCATCGGCTTCGGTGCCGGTGGGGCGGCGCTTGGCCCCGTGCTGTCGGAGATGCTGAAACGCCATGGCATCGATGCGTCGATGAGTCTGCCGCCGGATTTCGACGACCGCTTCCAGAAGGGCCAGTTCACCGGCTCGATCTACGGCCATGGTGGGTCGATCAACGAGCCGTACAGCACGATGCGGCTGTATCAGGGGCGCAGCGTGGCGGTGCCGGGCGCGCATCTGGTCAATTTTGCCCGCTGGAGGAACGCGGACTTCGACAAGATCACGGATGAGATGTTCGTTACCGATCCGGCGAACATTCCGAAGATGAAGGAGCTGTTCCACCAGGCGATGGAAATTTGGCTGCCTGACTTGCCGGACATCCAATTGGTGCAGAACTACCATCGCATCCCCTGGAACACGACGTATTGGAAGAACTGGCCGACCGCGGAAAATCCGTATGTCAACGGTGCGTCGTGGCACCTGACGTATCCGATCGTGCTGTGGAATCTGCAGCCGGCGTGATGCGCTCGGGGATGGCACGCGATCAGGGGGGCGTGTTGCGATCTCGGATCGTTGACCGGTTGATCGGTCCTGCGGTGGGCCACGCGAGATCAATCGGGCGAAGCCTGGCACGGGCTGCAAAACCGCAAGATCCACCGCGGAGCGCGCGAAGCACGCGGAGGAAGGATAGGAAATGCGCTTCGCGCGTAGCGCCTAAATCGCCTTCTCCGCGTGCTCCGCGTGCTCCGCGGTGGATCTTGCTTGCGGTGGATCGAGCACCGCAGGTCCGCAATGATGTCGCATCAATAGCTCCGCCGCTCTTTACGGCGGTGCGACGATGGGTGACTTCCTCGGGATTGGCCTGATTCCATGCACGCCATTTATGTCATCCGGCGCTTCGGTGTCTTCCTGCTGATCGTCTGGCTCGCGGGGACGCTCAATTTCTTCCTGCCCAAGCTGGCCGGCCAGGACCCGGTGCGCATGAAGCTGGCGTCCGAGGCGCAGCTTGGCGGCTACGCCCACGCCGGCATCGAGGAGATGGCGCGCGAATACGACAAGAAATTCGGCCTGGACCAGCCGCTGTGGCGGCAATACGTGCGCTATCTTGGGGATACCGGACGGCTGGATTTCAATTACTCGATCGCCAACTACCCGCGCACCGTGCGCGACATGATCGCCGAGGCGGTTCCCTGGACCGTCGGATTGCTCGGCACCACCACGCTGCTTTCGTTCGCTATCGGCACGTTTCTTGGGGCACTGCTCGCCTGGCCGCGCGCGCCGCGCTGGCTGCGCTATCTGATGCCGCCGCTGTGGGCGCTGCATGCCATCCCGTTCTTTCTGCTCGGCCTGATCCTGATGTACTTGCTGGCGTTCAGGTTGGACTGGCTGCCCATCTTCGGCGGCTATTCGCCCGGCGCGACGCCCGCGCTGTCGTTGCGGTTCGTGCTCGACGTGCTGGCGCACGCGGCGTTGCCGGCGCTGTCGATCGTTCTTGTAGCGACCGGCGGCTGGGCGCTCGGCATGCGCGGAATGATGGTGACCACGATGGGCGAGGACTACGTGGTGTTCGCCGAGGCGAAGGGCTTGCGCGCCTCCACCGTGTTCCTGCGCTACTGCGTGCGCAACGCGATCCTGCCGCAGACCACGGCGCTCGCGCTGGCGCTTGGGCAGGTGCTGTCCGGCGCGGTGCTGGTGGAGGTGATCTTTGGTTATCCGGGCATTGGCGCGCTGCTGTTCCAAGCGATCCAGGAGAATGACCAATTTCTGATCCAGGGCATCGTGTTTACCGTGATCGTCGCGCTGGGGCTGGCGACATTCATTCTGGATGTGTTCTATCCGCTGCTCGATCCGCGGATTTCGTATCGGCGGAGCTGATGGGCGGAGGGATTCGTGGTCAGTCCGTCATGGTAGGCCTCGGGGTCAGTGTCCATGGGCAACGATTGACCGGGCGATACCCGCGCCACCGGTGGTATGGGGATGGCCGGGACAAGCCCGGCCATGACGGCTTGGTCGGCTTGGTCGGCTTGGTCGGCTTGGTCCGCTTGGTCGGCTTGGTCGGTTCGGCCGGTCCGGTCATCGTTTCGGCCGGTCCGGTCGTCGTTTTGGTCGGTCCGGTCGCGCGATGATCCGCTACCTTCGCCGCAATCCCTCGCTCGTACTGGGCACCGCGCTTCTGGTGCTGCTGGCGCTGTTCATCACGGTTGGCCGCCTGTTCATCGACCCCGCGGATGCCCGCCCGCTGTCGGTGCCGACGCTGCGTCCGCCATCCTGGGACTATCCGTTCGGCACCGACCGGCAGGGCCGCGATCTGTTCGCGGCCCTGGTCACCGGCACGCCGCTGACGCTGAAGATCGGCTTCATCGCCGGGTTCCTCGGCGTCGGCATCGGCACCGTGCTGGCCTTCGTTGCCGGCTACTATCGCGGCCTGGTCGACACGCTGATCCGCGGCGTCGCCGATATCGGCCTGACCGTGCCCGGCCTGCTCGTGCTGATCATCATCGCCGTTTCGGTGCGCGGCGGACTGACGGTGAACGAGATGGCGCTGATTGTCGCCTCGCTCGCCTGGCTCAACCCGACGCGCACCATCCGCGCGCAGGTCCTTACGCTGCGCGAGCGCGGTTATATCGAGGTGGCACGGCTGTCCGGCATGAGCGGGCCGGAGATCATCGTGCGCGAAATGATGCCGAACCTGCTGCCGTATCTCGCCGCGACGCTGGTGAGCGCGGTGTCGGCGGCGATTCTTGCCTCGATCGGGCTGGAGGTGCTGGGGCTCGGCCCACTGGAATCGCCGACGCTCGGGATGACGCTGTACTGGGTGCTGTTCAACGGAGCGATCATCAACGGCTGGTGGTGGTGGTGGACGGCGCCGATCGTGATCATCCTGATGGTTTTTCTTGGATTGTTCTTCGTCACAGTCGGGCTCGATGAGATCGCGAACCCGCGGCTGCGGCAGGCCGCATGACCGTCGTGCTGCGGGTCGCCAACCTGTGCGTCTCGTACGACCACCCGCGCGGTGCGGTGCGCGCGGTGGAGGACGTCTCGTTCAGCCTGCGTGCCGGCGAACGTTTCGGACTTGCCGGCGAGTCGGGCTCCGGCAAATCCACCATCGCGTTGGCGCTGCTGCGGCTGATCAAGCCGCCTGGCCGGATAGATAGCGGATCGGTCTGGCTGGACGGGGCGAACCTGTCCGAGCTGTCCGAGGACGAAATGCGCCGCCTGCGGCTCGCGTCCATCGCGCTGGTGCCGCAGGGTTCGATGAACGCGCTCAATCCGGTGCTGCGCATCCAGGAGCAGATTGCCGACGCACTGGCCGATCATGGCGCGATGCCGCTGGCCGGCGCGCTGGACGCCAACGTGCGAGACCTGCTCGGCCACGTTGGCCTGCCGGCGGACGTGGCGCGGATGTATCCGCACGAGCTCTCCGGCGGCATGAAGCAGCGCGCCTGCATCGCCATTGCGATCTGCCTGCGCCCACGCGTGATCATCGCCGACGAGCCGACCAGCGCGCTGGATGTCGTGGTGCAGCGCCAGGTGATGGCGACGCTCGGGCGGGTGCAGCAGGAGCTTGGCGCGGCGGTGATCCTGGTCGGCCACGACATGGGGTTGATCGCGCAGTTCGTCGACCGGCTCGGCATCATGTACGCCGGAAGGCTTATCGAGGTCGCGCCGATCGCCGAGATCATCCGTGCGCCGCGGCATCCCTACACGCAGATGCTGATCGCCAGCCTGCCGTCGCTGCGCGGCAAGGGCATGATGCAGGGCATCCCGGGGTTGGCGCCGCTGCTGCGCGACCTGCCGCCGGGCTGCGCGTTCCATCCGCGCTGCCCGCGCGCCGCGCCACGCTGCCGCGAGGAACGTCCGGAGCTGCGTGAGGTGGCCGACGGCGTGGTGGTTGGGTGCCATTTCGCATGACCGTGCTGCTGGAGGCGCGCCGCGTCGGCAAGGTGTTTGGCGGCGGCGTAATGGATCGCGGCCGCACCGTTGCGCTGGATGATTTTTCGTTGCCGATCGACACGGACAAACCCTCGATCACCGCGATCGTCGGCGAGAGCGGCAGTGGCAAGACAACGTTGGCCCGGCTGCTGCTTGGTCTGGTGACGCCTTCGCAGGGCCAGGTCTTGTATCGGGGGAAAGACCTTGCGCGGTTGTCCGCGGGTGAGCGGCGCGCGTTCCGCGTCGACGTGCAGGCGATCTTTCAGGACCCGTATGGCGTCTACAATCCGTTCTATCGGGTGGACCACGTGCTGACGACCCCGGTGGCAAAGTTCGGCCTGGCGGCATCGAAATCCGCAGGCCGCGCGCTGATCGAGGACGCGCTGCGTGCCGTCGGCCTGCGGCCGGAGGAGATCCTCGGCCGCTTCCCGCACCAGCTCAGCGGCGGCCAGCGCCAGCGCACCATGGTAGCGCGCGCGTTGCTGCTGAAGCCCAAGCTGATTGTCGCGGACGAGCCGGTCTCGATGGTCGATGCCTCGCTGCGCGCGACGATCCTGGGGTCGTTGCGTAAGCTGACCGATGAGCGCGGTATCTCGATCATTTATATCACGCACGATTTGGCGACCGCGTATCAGGTGGGCGACAATATCGTCGTGCTGTACCGCGCGTCCATCGCCGAGGCGGGCGATGTCGAGCACGTGGTTCGCGCGCCGTTGCATCCGTATACGCAACTGCTGGTTGGCTCGATCCCGCTGGTCAGCACCGAGCGCGATTGGCTGGCGCAGCCGGTGCCGTCGTCCGTTGGCGCGGACGAAGGTGTCGGATGCCGGTTCGCTGCGCGGTGTCCCGCGGTGATGCCGCTGTGCCGCGGCACGAAGCCGCCGCTGTTCCGCACCGAGGCGCGGCGCGCCGTGGCGTGCCATCAGTATCGCGACGCGCCGAGCCTGGCGCCCGAGGCGATGGCCAGCGTGTTTGCCGACCGGGGGTAGGGCAGGTTCAGGCTGACTGGAAACGCGCTCTGTCATTGCGAGGAGCGCAGCGACGCGGCAATCCCCCGCGGCAGGGGATTGCCGCGTCGCTGCGCTCCTCGCAATGACAGATGGGGGCTAGATGTAGACGGTTTTCATTCCGCCGGCGGGATAGCGCGTGCCGGCGGCTGCGCCGGGCGGCACCGCTTGCGCGATGCGCGCGACCTCGGCTTGCGTCAGGTGGACGCTCAGCGCGCCGAGGTTTTCGTCGAGCCGGCGCGGATAACGCGTGCCGGGGATCGCCACCACGTCCGGGCCCTGCGCCAGCAGCCAGGCGAGGGCGAGCTGCGCCGGCGTGCAGGATTTCTCGGCCGCCATCGCCTCGATGCTGGCAACGAGCGCGCGGTTCTGCGCGAAGTTCGCCTCCTGGAAGCGCGGATGCGCGGCGCGGCGGCCGTCGACATCAGCAAAAGTCTGGATCGCACCGGTCAGGAAACCGCGGCCGAGCGGGGCGTAGGCGACGAAGCCGATGCCGAGCTCGCGCGTGGTGGCGCGGGTCTCTTCGGCCTCGGTGCGGTAGAGGACTGAATATTCGGTTTGCACGGCGGCGATCGGGTGCACCGCGTGGGCGCGGCGGATGCGGTCCGGATGCGCCTCCGACAGGCCGAGATGGCGAACCTTGCCTTGCGCCACGAGCTGGGCCATCGCGCCGACCGTGTCCTCGACCGGCACCGCGGGATCGACGCGGTGCTGGTAGTAAAGGTCTATCGTGTCGACACCGAGCCGTTTCAGGCTGGCCTCGCAGGCCTGGATGACGTAGTCCGGGTGGCCGTTGACGCCGTTCGGGCCGCCGGGGTTCTGGGTCTGGCCGAATTTGCTGGCCAGCACGACACGGTCGCGGCGGCCTTTCAGCGCGCGACCGATCACCAGTTCGTTGTGGCCCCAGCCATACATGTCGGAGCTGTCCAGGTGATCGACACCCTGATCGATCGCGTAGCGGATCAAATCCTCCGAGGCGGCGTCGTCCGCCGCGCCGTAGATGCCGGAGAGCGACATGCAGCCGAGGCCGATGGCGGAGACCGACGGGCCCGCGGTGCCGAGCTGGCGATGTTCAAGCTTGTGTGTGTCGGGCATTGCGGTGGTCCGTTCTGTGTTGGCGCGCATGATAGGCGATCTGGTGGGGCGAGGTCCAAGGGGGGTGGGCACCGTTGCGGTACGCCGTTGGAAACTTGGGTGCCGCACCAACCCCTCCCCCCAGCCTTGGTCCGCGCTGCGGCCCAAGCCCTCAATGGGAGGGGGAGAGTACGGCTTGCGTTCGGGCGACACCTGCCGCCATCCTCGCCGATGAAGCTGCAACTTGACCGCATGGCCGCGCGAGACGCCGGGCGCGACCAGCCGCGCGATCGAGGGTGAACCGTGGGCCCGCACCCCGCCACCTGGATGAGATCGTTGCCACAGGGCCTGTTTTGCGAACCTGGCGGCTTCTTCATCGATCCGCTGCGCGCGGTCGATCGCGCGGTGATCACCCATGCGCATTCCGACCATGCGCGCCCCGGACATCGCCACGTGCTGGCTACTCGCGAGACGCTGGCGCTGATGCGCGCACGCATGGGCGCCGAGCGGGCAGGGGAGGCGCAGCAGGCGCTTGGCTGGGGTGAGGTGCTTGGGATCAACGGGGTGGAGGTTCGGCTGCTGCCCGCCGGGCATGTGCTGGGCAGCGCGCAGGTCGCGATGACGTATCGTGGCAGCCGCGCCGTGGTCAGCGGCGACTACAAGCGGCAGGCTGATCCCACCTGCCGCGGCTTCGAGCCGGCGCCATGCGACGTGTTCGTGACCGAGGCGACGTTCGCGCTGCCGGTGTTCCGCCATCCGCCGGCAGGGCAGGAAATCGCGCGGCTGTTGGCCTCGGTGGCATTGTTCCCGGAGCGCACGCATGTTGTCGGCTGTTACGCGCTGGGGAAATGTCAGCGGCTGATCGCGCTGCTGCGCGAGGCGGGGTGGGATCGGCCGATCTACCTGCATGGCGCGCTGGCGGCGATGTGCGAGGTCTACTCGGCGTTGGGGCAGCGGTTGGGCGAGCTGCCGGCGGCGACGGTGGCGGCGAAGGGGGCGCTGGTGGGGGCGATCGTGCTGGCGCCGCCGGGGGCGGTGGCGGATCGCTGGGCGCGGCGGCTGGCCGATCCGGTGGTGGCGATGGCCTCGGGGTGGATGCGGGTGCGCCAGCGGGCGAAGTCGCGCGGGGTGGAACTGCCGCTGGTGATTTCCGATCACGCGGACTGGGACGAACTGAATGCAACGATCGACGAGGTGGGCGCGCCCGAGGTGTGGGTGACGCACGGCCAGGAGGACGCGCTGATCCATGCCGTGGCGGCGCGCGGGATCAAGGGGCGGGCGTTGCGGCTGGTGGGGTATGGGGAGGAGGACGAGGCGGGGGCGTGATGGTGGGCCAGAAGCTGAGAACGCGTGGCCTTGCGCAATCGCCGCGCGGTCCGCGAAACTAACGCAGTTGAAGATCCGTGGCCTCATCGACATCCACGCCCGGCCGACAGGAGCGCGGCCCCATCTTTGGGGCCGCCTTTCGAATGCCCCCTACACGGTCATGGCCGGGATGTAGGCCGTGAGGTTTTTCCGGTTCCAGGACCTGCGCCTCACCGGCCGCAGCGAGCGGCCGTTCAGGGCGAGGCACGAACCGGTCGGCTCGTCGAACAATTCGATGTTCGGCGTGCCTGCCGGGCCGTTGCGGCCGAGAACCCCGAGCGCGTAGTGCGAAAACCCGCGTGTGAGGGCTGCTCCGGCGGCGCGAGCATGGACCTCGGGCGGCGCACCAGCCGAGAAGCGTTCGGCTCGGGAAAGACGAGGGCGGGCGGTGTCGGACATGATGCGAACTCCAAACATCCGCGGATGGCCGGCTCAGGGGCCGGCCATGACGGCGAGGGCGGGGGCAGAAGCGGGCGGGTGGTGGCGACGGACGTTCCAGCAAATCGCGCACCAATGTCATGGAACGTGAGGATGGAGGAGGTGCGCCGCGGTATGGGCTTTGGTGCCACGCTGGCGCCAACCCCTCCCCCCAACCTTGGTCCGCTTTGCGGCCCAAGCCCTCAAGGGGAGGGGGAGTAGTGATCTCACACCCGGCGCCGGGCCGCGGCGAGGGTGATCGCGAGGCGGTCGCCGATCCCACGCTCGAGCGGCGGGACGCGGTGGCGCAGCAGGCGCGCCAGGTCGCGCCGCGCGAGGACCGCCGGCAGCGCGGCCGCGATCACCGGCCGCGGCAGG
>PLXO01000030.1 GCA_003151425.1 Acetobacteraceae bacterium | reverse complement strand
GTTCCGGCCATCCCCGCAGCACGGTGCCGCGATGGATGGCCGGAACTGATCCCCGGAACCAGTCCGGGGACGGTCATGACGATGTGGCAACCAGATGGGCCAAAATGAGAATTGCTGCCGCGACGCTGCATATCTGGCGACGTCCACGCGATTGCCCACATACTTGGCGCGCAGGGCCCATCGGCGCCGCCGCAGCCTGTCCGGGAGCGCACACAATGCCAGGTTGGACCGTTACCGACATTCCCCCGCAGCAAGGCCGATCGGCCATCGTCACCGGCACCGGCGGTCTTGGCTACGAGACCGCGCTTGCCCTGGCGCGCGCCGGCGCCGAGGTCATCCTCGCCGGTCGCAACGCGCGCAAGGGTGCGGCCTCGGTGGCGCATATCAAGACGGCAGTGCCCGACGCGCACATCGTCTTCGAAACGCTCGACCTTGCCAGCCTGGCGTCGGTCAAAGCGTTCAGCGAGCGGATGCTGGCCGGGCGCCAGGGCCTCGACCTGCTGATCAACAATGCCGGGGTGATGGCCGTCGCCACGCGGCAGACGACCTTGGACGGCTTCGAGCTGCAGTTCGGCACCAACTATCTCGGCCATTTCGCGCTGACCGCGCGGCTGCTGCCGCTGTTGCGCAACGGGCGTGCGCCGCGCGTGGTCGCCCTCAGCAGCATCGCCCACCGCCGCGGCGCCATCCATTTCGACGACCTGCAATGGGAGCACGCCTACAAACCCTGGCCGGCCTACGCGCAGTCGAAGCTGGCGATGCTGATGTTCGCCCTGGAATTGCAGCGTCATAGCGACGCCGCCGGCTGGGGGCTGCTGAGCAACGCCGCCCATCCCGGCTATGCGCGCACCGAGTTGATCCCCAACGGACCGGGCACCGGCGGCCTGTTCATGCGGCTGAACCTGCTGTTCCAGCCCCTGGTCAGCCAATCCGCCGCGGCGGGTGCGCTGCCCACGCTGTTTGCCGCGACGGCGCCCGAGGCAGCAGGGGGCGCCTATTACGGACCGGATTGGTTTTACGAACTGAAAGGCTCGCCCAAGCGCGCCAAGATCATGCCACAGGCGCGGGACACGCGGGCGGCGGCGCGGTTATGGGAGGTGTCGGAGCGCCTGACCGGCGTGTCGATGCCCGCCTAGCCCGCATTTCTCACACTCTCGCAGGTGCTGGCTTGGTCCTTGCCGTGCCAACAGGTTTTCGCACCTTGCGAATACACCCGGTATTGGCGGCGGCGCGAAAACCTGTTGGCACGACAATGCCCTACGCCATCATCCCGCAACAGTGTGAAAAATGCGGGCTAGCGGCTCACGGGCCGGCGAGCGGCGCGATCGCCAGCCGCCCGCTCGGCGTCAGGGCGCCGCAGCGATACACGCTGTCCGCGTCCGGCTGCCTGGCCCATGGGTCGGAGTTCCAGGCAAAATATGTGATCCCCATCAGGCGCCCCTGGGCCGCGGCTTGGGCAAAATCGCCGCGCATCTCCCGCACCAGAAGGGTCCGGGCGGCATCCGACGTCGGGCAGGAAAATTCGGCGTTCGGGAACCCCCATTCGGTGATCCAGCATGGTTTGCCGCCGCTGTTGCCCGCGGCGCGGCATTCGGCGATGTCGACGCTGGTGAAGCGCGCGGCTCGGTTCGCTGCCGCTACGGGATTTCCCGGCTGCCCGCTTGAGGGGTAGGTGTGAATGCCATAGGCGTCGACCAACGAATCGAGGCCGTTGGCGCGCAGGAACGCGATGGTCGCCGACAGGCTGACCATGTCCTCGCGCTTGTTGTTGTAAAGCTTCGCGCCATCCGCCGCGCCGACCAGGCCGGCGGAGATGAGTGGCGTGTTCCGGTTCAAACGGGAATGGTCGCGGACCTCCTTGAGCGCCGCCAGAACTTTCACATATTGGCGAAATCCGTCGGCAATCCGCTTGCCCTCGGGATCGTGCGAGAGATCGGACAGACTGAGTATCTTGCCTTCGCCGGGCAGTGGAAACTCCGGATTGAAGGCTGCCCAGTTGATCTCGTTGCCGAGCTCCAAACCGGCCAGGACGATGCCGTTGGCATCCAGCGCGTCGAGCAACTTCTGAAAGGACAGGTGCGAAAGCTCCGGATCGGCCGAGGAGAGCGGATGACCGCTCCACATCGACGGAAATTCACTTGGCCGGTAGGGTCGTGTCGGCGCGTTCGGTTGGTACAGCGGACCAAGAATGAGTTGCAGCTTGATGCCTTGCGCGGCCGCGCGCCTGGCAAAATCGATGCCCTTGTCATCGGCCGAGATGCCGCATCGGATGACGTGCACGTGCGCCGCCTTGAGCTGGCCGAGCAGCGTGCTCTGGTCGGCGATGCTGGCGCGCATCGGATTGACCACATTCACGCCAACAACAACGTTCTGCGCGTGGATCGCCCCGGCTGACAGCAAAGCACCCATCAGCACGCCGAGGACTGCAATAAAACCACGGCCTCGAAGTCCAGACATGACCCGCTCCAGTATCGCCTTTCCGCGCTGGTAACTTATCCCAGGCGCCGAAAAGAATGACTCTCGGTTCGTTCGCACGGGCCGCTCAATCCGTCATGGCCGGGCTTGTCCCGGCCATCCCCGCCCGCACCGAACTTGCGAAAGTAGCAGTTGCGCGCGGCGTCGAGAGTGTGGGGATGGCCGGGACAAGCCCGGCCATGACGGATTGAGCGGCCCGTGCCGTACGTCAATCTTTTGGGCCGCTGGTAACTTATACCAGCCACCCAAAGGATCGACTCTCCAGCGTCATGGCCCGTGGGCCGGCCATGACGGGTGGAATGGTCGTCGGCAGGGGGAAGATCAATCATTCCGCCGGTTGTAATTTTGTCTATCCAGGCGCGCAACACGGGTTCAATTTCATCGGCTTGAGGGATCATCCGCTGACCTTGTATGGCCATCATCTCGCCGACGCTGAAGCCGCCGACCACGCGGCGTCGGAGGCGGCGATCGCGTTTTGGGCAGAGTGGCTGGTGCGATAGAGTGCGCGCGGCGACCAACGCTGGGACAAGCTGGGCATCAGCGCCGCTTCTGGTCCATCGCCCGGCGCGGTAGGATCTGCGTCCGCTCACCCGAACCAGGAAGGCAAAAGCCCATGGCAACGACCGTCACCGACATGCTCGCCGCCGCCCGCGCGGTGGTGCCCGCGATCACCCCGGCCGAGGCCGTCGAACTGGTCCACAGCAAGGACGCACTGATCGTCGATGTCCGCGACGGGACCGAGGTCAAGGCCAGCGGCAAGGCGAAGGGCGCCGTCGCCGTCTCGCGCGGGCTGCTGGAATTCCGCGCCGATCCGGCGGCGCCGACACATGATCCGGCATTCCGCACGGACCGCCCGATCCTGCTGTATTGCGGCTCCGGCGGTCGGGCGGCGCTGGCCGGCAAGACGCTGCGCGACCTGGGGTTCACCGACGTGCGCAACCTCGGCGGCTTCAAGGACTGGGTGGCGGCCGGCGGCGAGGTCGAGCCGGGCTGACGCCACCGCCGGGCACGCGTGCCACCGGCGGTGTATGGCCGTGGTCGCCGAAGCAACCAAGGGGGGGTTCCCACGATGATGCGACGCTGTCGTTCTCTGTGCCTGATCATTCTTGGCTTCGCCCTCGCCGGCTTACCGACCGCCGCCGAGGCCGCCGCCACTGAGAACAAGGTGCTGCGCGTTGTGCCGCACGCGGACCTGACGCTGCTCGATCCGGTTTTCAGCTCGATCGTGATCACCCGTGAATACGGGCTGATGGTCTACGAGGAACTGTTCGCCTGGGACTCCAAGCTGCAACCGCAGCCGCAAATGGTGGCGAGCTGGACCACCTCACCTGACGCTTTAACCTGGCGCTTCACGCTGCGCGACGGCTTGAAGTTCCATGACGGCCAGCCGGTCACCAGCGCCGATGTCGTGCCGTCACTGAAACGGTGGATGGGCCGCGATCTGGTGGGCATCAAGTTGGCCGCCGCGCTTGCGTCGCTCGATCCGGTCGATGCCAAGAGCTTCGAGATCAAGCTGAAGAAGCCGTATCCCGCGCTGCTGTTTTCGCTTGGCTCGGCGATCGGGCAGATCCCGGTGATCATGCGCGCCAAGGATCTGGAGGGCGATCCGTCGAAGCCGATCACCACTGCGATCGGCTCGGGCCCGTATCGGTTCAATCGCGACGCGCGGGTCAGCGGCGCGCTGACCGTGTTCGATCGCAACCCGGACTATGTGCCGCGCAGCGAGCCGGCGGACGGCCTGGCGGGCGGGCGGCTGGCCAAGGCGGACCGGGTGGAATGGCGCGTCATTCCCGATGCCGCTACCGCCGCCGCGGCGTTGCAGAACGGCGAGGTGGATATCTGGGAGCAGCCGTCGCTGGACCTGGTGCCGATGCTGGCGAAACGTTCCGGGGTGCGGATTCAGCGCCTGTCGGAGCTCAGCAACCAGACGATGCTGCGACCGAATTCGTTGTATCCGCCGTTCGACAATCCCAAGGCGCGGCTGGCGTTGGCGTATATCATCAACCAGGCCGATGTGATGGCGGCGGCGTTCGGCGATCAGCAGTTCTGGCGGCGCTGCAACGCTTACTATATCTGCGGCGGGCCGTATGGCACCGAGGTCGGAACGGAAGACTTCAAGCCGGATCTTGCCAAGGCCAAGGCATTGTTAGCCGAGGCCGGCTATCACGGCGAGAAGCTGGTGTTCCCCTCGACGCACGAGATCGCCTGGATCGGGCAAATGGCCGAGGTGGTTGCCGACGAAATGAAACAGGCCGGCATGAACGTCGACATCGTGTGGGCCGATTGGGGCACCACGACGGGTCACCTGGCGAACCAGGGGCCGCCATCCGCTGGGGGATGGAACCTGTTCGTTACGGGGGCGTCGGGGGCGACGATGCACCATCCGCTGACCAATCTCGGCACCAACATGGCGTGCGACCGCAAGAACTTTGGCGGCTGGCCCTGCGACGAACACGCCGAGGCGCTGCGTCAGGCGTTTCTGGATGCCGATGCGGCGGCGCAGCCGGCGGCGTTGGACAGCCTGCATCGGTATCTGGCGTCGGTAGAGCCGTATCGCGTGCTGGGCCAGTACGATCAGCCGGTGGCGTTGCGCGCCAATGTCACCGGGCTGCTGACCTCCCCGGTCATTGTGTACTGGAATATCGACAAGAATTGAGTGAGGACGGATGACCGGGGTTCGCTGCGCCGGCGGCGCTTGGCGCTGCAACGTGGCACTCGCCGCGGCAGTGGGTCGGTTCGAATGTCTGCAAGGGGTGGAACGCCGTCCTTCAGCGATCCCGTCCCGGATGTCGTGTCCTTTGACCCGAAGCCGCCACTCCAAGCGATCAGCGGAGAACGGCCATTTGACGTTAGACGAAGCGCGGGGAACGTGAGACACTCAGCACTGACCTTTTGCGACCGACGAGCGTCAGGGGAGGCGATCTGATGACGGGCCAGAAATCCGGCCGCGCGCATCTCATTGCCGGCGGTTTTCCTCCCGGTTCAGCCGCCGGACACGACCACGACTATGCCCGCCTGCGGCTGCTGGGGCTGCTGGCCGAACGCGACGTTCCGGCCTCGGTCGCCAACGACTTTTCCGACATTGAGAAATGGCTGCCCGTCAGCCAGTTGCTGATCACCTACGTAGCCGGCCCCTACCCCGACGCTGCGCAGTGTCGCGCCATCCAGCATTGGCTGGAGGCGGGCGGCCATTGGCTGGGCTTGCATGGGACCAGCGGCGGCCGCGCGGAGCGGGTGGAGGGCATGCGCCAGCGCCGCACTGTAAAGGCCGAACACCACGCCCTTCTCGGGAGCTACTTCCTGACCCATCCGCCAATCTGCAGGATCAGGATTGAGGTGAGCGATATCGAGCATCCGCTGACCCGCGGCCTCGGCACGTCGTTCGAGGTCGAGGACGAGCCGTATTTCATCGAGCTGCAGGCTCCGGACTCGACGCGGATCCTGCTGAGCGCGGACTACGGCCCGGGTGCCGTGTCACCCAGCATCGGAACGCTCTACGCCCGCGACACCTCGCTGCAACCCGACGGAAAGACGCGCGTGCTCGGCTATGTGCGTAAGGTCGGCAACGGCGGCGTGGCCTACTTCGCTCTTGGCCATTGCCACAACCCCGCCATCCGCGCGGCGCGGACCGCCGACGCCGCGGATGCGACGCCCCCCGCTTTTCGCGGCGCGTGGGAGTCGGACGCGTTCATTACGTTGCTGCGCAACGCCGTCACCTGGGGCGTGGGTGCCTGATCGCCGCGAAGAAGGTTGGAAACAATGCTGACAATCGATGCCCAAGTGCACGCCTACGAACGCAATCACCCGGGCCGAACCTGGGTTGGCGTTCTTCAGGGACCGCCGGAGGTCACGGGCGATGACATGGTGGCTGCCATGGACGCCGTTGATGTGGACGGCGCGCTGTTGGTGTCGCCGTTTTCCATGTATCGTTACGACGCCAGCTACGCCCTCGAGGTGCATGCCGCGCATCCAGGTCGCTTTGCGCTGATCAAGCCGGTTGATCCGACTGATCCTGGCGTCGCCGACACAATCGCCGACTGGGCGGCCACCGATGGCACGGTCGCCATCCGGCTTATGTTGCATCATGGCGCATCGACCGACGCCGCCGACCCGGGCCTCAACCGGGTTCTGGCCGCCGCCGCAAAGCACGCCCTGCCGGTCAACCTCCTGTGTTGGGGGCGCCTGGAGCAGGCAGGTTCGCTGGCCGCGCGAAACCCCGACACGACGCTGGTGATCGACCACCTCGGGCTGCAACAGCCGTTCGAGCCGCCGGCCCCCGCGGCGCCGTTCGCCGATCTGCCTGACGTGCTGGCCCTGGCGGCGCACGACAACATCGTGGTCAAGATCTCCGGGGCCTGCACGCTGTCGCACCAACCGTTTCCGTATAACGATTTGTGGGATCCGCTCGGTCGGATCTTCGACGCCTTTGGCTTCGATCGTTGCATGTGGGGCACCGACTGGACCCGCGCAGTCGCGTTGTTGACATACGAGCAGGGGGTCGAGGCGTTCCGCGTCACCGACCGCCTGTCCGATAGCGATCGGACCGCGCTCATGGGGGAGACGTTGCGGCGGGTCTATAAATGGTCGCCGTGACGGCGCGGCTGGAGACGCGACATGGCGACGCAATCCGAGAAGTCTTCCAAATCGATCCCGCGGCGCTCACCGCCGTTCAAGCGCAGTACCTCATCGGCTTCCGCAGCGCTAACGAGATCCGAAATCGAGGCCTTGCGGCAAAGCAAGCGACGGATCGACGACTACGCGCAAAGGGCATCGACCGGATGGGCGGCTAAGCCGGTTCGGCAGGGCGGTGGCCACCGAAACAACCAAGGCGACCATCGCCGGGTCATCAACCTGTCGGTCTGCCAGAAAGGCGCTCCCGTCAGGGTGCATCCCGGAACAGCTTCGGCCGCGCGCGCACCGGTTCCAGCAGTGACCAGTCGCCTTGTTCCACCTCGAAACCTTCGGGAAAAGGCGGTCGGACCTCCATCTCCAGCGACCGCATGACGCGGTCGTCGCGATAGTAGCATTGCAGAATGATCCGGGTCAGGTACATCAGCGCGTCCCCGCCGGTCTCGCGCAGCCGCGTGGCGACGGCGTTCCGGTGCGGCGGGTCCAGATCAGCAAAGATGCCGCCGGACAGTGTGTCCAGCGTTTGCAGCGCGGCCACGACGTGGTCCGCGTCGCGCCCGAGGCTGCGCAGAATGTCATCGAAAATCGCCTCATCGCCGGCACTCGGCACGCCGTATTCGGTGCTGGCCGGAATGATCGTCTCGGCCAGGCATCGCAAGGACCGGCAGTGATCCGCCGACAACGCGTGATCGCCAGAGGCCGAAGGACTGTTCTGCATTGTCATCTCAATCAAACAGGGTGGTCAATCAAACAGGGTGGTCAATCAAACAGGGTGGTCAATCAAACAGGGTGGTCAATCGAACAAGGTGGCCAGGCGCTGCTTGATGCTGTCCGCGACATAGAGTGCGAGCGCCTGGATTGTTCGCGTGGGGTTCACGCCTGCCGAGGTGACGAAGATGCTGCCATCGACGATGAACAGATTTTTCACGTCGTGGCTGCGACCCCACTCGTTCACGACGGAGCGCGCCGGGTCGGTGCCCATGCGCGCGGTTCCCATCAGATGCCAGCCGCCGTCAGCGAGTGGCGCCTCGAACCAAACGTCGTGCGCCCCGGCGGCAAGCAGGATGTCGGTGGCCCGGGCGACCGCATGATCCAGCATGCGGCGGCTGTTCTCGCTCAATGTGTAGTTGATCTTCGGCGCCGGAATGCCGTTGGAATCCTTCAGCACCGGATCGAGCGTTACCGTGTTGTGTTCCTCCGGCAGGTCCTCGCAGATCGCTACCATGCCGGTGCGGTGGCAGAACAGCTTTCGAAACGCGCGGTGGTGATCGGCGCCCCACGGCAGACGCCCGATCTGCATGCCATGAACCGCGGCCATCACCGGCCCCTGGCCGCGCGAGAACTCGAAGGTGTAACCGCGCACGAACCCGCGCCCGATCCGTCTCGTAGAACTCCTGGCTCCAGATGCAATTGCCCGGGCCGCGATAGCCATCCAGCGTCTCGTCGAAATATCCGGCGATTCGCGCATAGGGATGGAACATCAGATTCTTGCCGACCAGGCCGCTGGAGTTGGCAAGCCCGTTCGGGAATCGCGCGGATGCCGAGTTCAGCAGGATGCGCGCCGTGCCGACGGCGTTGCAGGCGACGATGACGACCTCGGCGGGCTGAAACTGCTCGACGCCGTCGGCGTCGTAATAGACCACGCCGGACGCCATTCCGTCCTCGTTGGTGGTGATCTCCCGCACCCGGCAGCGCGTCCGCAGTTCGACACCGGCGCGGATCGCGGCGGGCCAATAAGTAATGTCGGTGCTCGCCTTGGCGCCTTGCGCGCAGCCCGAGGTGCAATGGGCGAGATTGATGCATCTCGCCCTTCCTTCGTAATCCACCGAGGCGATGGCGCTGTCGGACGGCCACCAGTGCCAGCCCAGCTTGTTGAGCCCGCGCGCCAGCGTCGCGCCGGACCTGCCCAGGGGCAGCGGCGGCATCATTGGTTCATGTGGCGGATAGGCGGGGTCGCCTGCCAGGCCCGACACGCCCATCATGCGGTCGTTCTCCGCGTAGAACGGCTCCAGCGTCGCGTAGTCGACCGGCCAGTCGTCTGCGACCCCGTCCAGCGTGCGCACCCGGAAGTCCGACGGATGGAACCTCGGAAAATGGCCCGCGTACAGCACCGTGCCGCCACCAACCCCATTGAAGTTGGCGACCTTGATCGGCGAGTTGTCCTCGTTGATGGGATAGTCGGTGTCGCGCGCGCGTCGGTTCGGGCTATAGCTGAAATCGTTGAGCTGACGTGCCTCCCAATCCCGGCCCGCGCTGGGATACTCCGACGGCTTCATCCAGTCGCCCTGCTCAAGACAAAGTATGTGCATTTTCGTCTCGGCGAGACTCCAGGCCACGGCTGCACCGGAGGCACCGGCGCCAATGATCAGAACGTCAACTGGTGCGGTCATGTCGAAGGTCCCGCCGGGAGTGCGCTCCGGCCAGTCGATGGCGCCCGGGGGAGATTGTCAACGGAACCGGCCATGCTGCGCGCGACTTCGGTCACCCTCATTTGCATTGTCGGATGACCGCCTTTGGCGCATCCCGAACGCTGCGGCATTCCGCGCCGAACGCCAGCTCAGGGCCGAACGCAGCTGTTCAGGCCAAGCGACCCGACTGCCGTTGCATTGGGTCGGTGGGCGACATTCAAAACAGCGCGTTACCTTCACCGCTCCGGCCCTCCCCATGCGCCGCGGCTTGGTGTAAGGCGCCGCGCATGACCGCGCCCTACCCTACTGCCGCCCTGGTCCCCGGGCTTGACCCCGGGACAGACCTCGCCGCGCCGCTGATCCTCGCGTTGCCGAAGGGTCGCATCCTGTCGGAATGCGGCGCCCTGCTGGCGCGCGCCGGCGTCAACCCGGCGCCCGACTACGCCGACGAGGACAGCCGCCGGCTACGCTTCCCGACCGACGATCCGCGGCTCGACGTGGTGCGGGTGCGCCCGTTCGACGTCGCCACCTTCGTCGCCTTCGGTGCCGCGCAGCTCGGCATCTGCGGCGCCGACGTGCTGATGGAGTTCGACTATCCGGAGATCTACGCGCCGCTCGATCTCGACATCGGCCGCTGCCGGGTCTCGGTCGCCGAGCCGGCGGAAACCGCGGGCAGCGACGATCCCACGCGATGGTCGCGCGTGCGGGTGGCCACCAAGTATCCCAACATCGCGCGCCGGCACTACGCCGCGCGCGGGGTGCATGCCGATGTGGTACATCTGAGCGGCGCGATGGAGCTGGCGCCGGGGCTGGGCCTGTCGCGGCTGATCGTCGATCTGGTGCAGACCGGCTCGACGCTGAAGGCCAACGGGCTGGTGGAGACCGAGGTGATCGCCCAGGTGACCAGCCGGCTGATCGTCAACCGGACCGCACTGAAAACGCAGCCCGAGGCGATCGGCGCCTGGATCGCCCGGTTTCGTGCGGCGCTGGGGCAGGGGTGAGGGTCGGCGGGATGAGGTGCGGGCGGAATGCAGTACTCACTCCCCCTCCCNNGGGAGGGGGAGTATAGGTTTGTGCTGTTTGCATGATCCGTCTCGCCACCACGGACCGCAACTTCCCCGCCGCCTTCGACGCGCTGCTGCACCAGGCGCGCGAGACCACCGAGCAGGTCGATCGGCCGGTCGCCGCGATCATCGCCGAGGTTCGCGCCCACGGCGACACGGCGCTGATCGACTATACGGCGCGGTTCGACCACGTCACCCTGTCGGCCGAAACGTTGCGCATCACCGCGGTCGAAATCGACGCTGCTGTCACCACCGTGCCGCCCGACCAGCTCGCGGCGCTCGATCTGGCCGCCACCCGGATCGAGGCCTTCCATCGCGCCCAGTTCCCCACCGACCTTCGGCTGACCGACGCGGCGGGCCTGACCCTCGGCATGCGCTGGTCGCCGCTCGACGCGGTCGGGCTGTATGTGCCGGGCGGCAAGGCGGCCTATCCGTCCTCGGTGCTGATGAACGCCGTTCCGGCCCGCGTCGCCGGCGTCGGGCGGATCGCCATGTGCGTGCCGGCACCGGGTGGCGTGCTCAACCCGCTGGTCCTGGCCGCCGCGCGCCGTGCCGGGGTCTCCGAGGTTTACCGCGTCGGCGGCGCCCAGGCGATCGCCGCGCTGGCCTACGGCACCGCGAGCATCGCCCCGGTCGACCGCATCGTCGGCCCCGGCAACGCCTACGTCGCCGAGGCGAAGCGCCAGGTGTTCGGCCATGTCGGCATCGATTCCATCGCCGGCCCGTCCGAGGTCGTGGTGCTCGCCGACGCCGCCAACGATCCGCGCCTGGTCGCCGTGGACCTGCTCGCCCAGGCCGAGCACGACGAGGCTGCGCAGGCGATCCTGATCACCGACAACGCGGCGTTTGGCGATGCCGTTGCCCGGACGGTTGCCGCCGAGCTGCCGACCCTGCCGCGCGCCGCCATCGCCGGGGCGAGCTGGGACGCCCACGGCGCGATCATCGTCGTGCGCGACTGGGTGGAGGCGGCAGAGCTGGTCAACCGCCTCGCGCCCGAGCATGTCCAGCTCATGCTGGCCGAGCCGGTGCCGGTGTTCGCCCGGATTCGCCATGCCGGCGCGGTGTTCCTCGGCCGCTATTGCCCGGAGGCCGTGGGGGACTACGTCGCCGGCCCCAACCACGTGCTGCCGACCGGGCGCACCGCGCGCTTCGCGTCGGGCCTGTCGGTGTTCGATTTCCTCAAGCGCACCACCTGGGTGCGGGCGGACGCCGATGCGCTGGCGAAGGTTGGCCCCGCCGGCGTGACGCTGGCGGAGGCCGAGGGGCTACAGGCGCACGCTCGCAGCATCGCGCTGCGGCTCCGGTAGTGGGGCAGTTTGAATGTCTGCAAAGGGTGGGGAGCGGCCGTTCGGCGCGCGAGTTCGGCGTGAAATCCGGCGATCCGGCCCCGCTCCCTGTCCCGAAAATGATCATTCGGTGCTCAGGACTCCCCTCATTTTTGACCCGCATATTACTGCGGCCGGGCTGGCCGTGATTTGCTTGGACTCGGCTTGTTGTTCATGAATGGCCACGTCACCCCCGCGCGCAACCCAGGGGACTTGCGCAGCTTGGCGAGAACGGGAGGCGATCAGTCGGCATTATATTCTACCGCATTGGAATCATGAGACAAAAATGAGGGGATGCTTGAGCATTCGGTGGGCACTCTGCCCTCGCTCTGATCCGCGGCAACTCGTTTGGTCAGGACTTGACGAGTTCCACCCGACGGTTCTTCGCCCGGCCCTCTTCCGTGTCATTCGCGGCGATCGGCTTGTCCGGACCGTACCCGGCCGAATGCAACCGCGCTGCATCGATCCCCGCGGTGGTGATGGCCGCAACCACCGCGGCTGCGCGATCCTGCGACAGCTTCATGTTGTAGTCGTGACCGCCGATGCTGTCGGTGTTGCCGTCGATCGACACTTTCAGGTCGGGGTTGTTCTTCAGCAGCGCGACGATTTGCGCGACGATCGGCTGTGCGTCCAGCTTCAACGTCGCCTTGTCGAAATCGAAGTTGATGTAGAGGGCGATGTGGCCTTCCTTGTCCAGCTTGTCGCGCATGGCATCCGCGGTGGGCGGCTGGACGGTCAGCTTGAACGGTTTCTCCTCGACCGCGGTGACACTGCCGGGACCGACGGAGATCCAGATGACCTTGCCCTGGTCTTCGAGGCGCGCGGTGATGACGGTATCGTTGCGCAGGAATTGCACATGCAGGTCCGTTAGCGCTGCCCGATAGTTCGCCATGATCTCGTGCGGCGTGACCGGGCGTTCCGGTGGCTTGGCCGGGGGCTGATAGTTCACGCGATAGAATGCGCCCCGTACGGTGATCGGGTCCTTGTCGGTGGCGATGGTGAATTCGTCGAAATTCTTCTTGGTCGGCGCATCGGCGACGAAGCCCGGCATATGACCGAGCAATCGGTAATCATTGCCGCTGGGCGCCGTCAGAGTGCGTTGCAGTGGCGCCACCGCGACTTCGCGGATCGCGTAGCCGTCATCGCGGGAGCCGCTCTCGTTCAGCCAATACTCTTTGCCGTCCTTGCGCAGGTGGGCGAATATATAGCCCTTCCGGTCAACGACGATTTCGGCACCAAGCTGCTCCCACGCTTCCTTGTAGTTCTCCGAGTTTTCCAGCGTGCTGCCGTCTGTCTTGCCCGGCGTCTCCGAATAATTCTGGATACAGACGACGCCCTCGGGTGCAAACTCCGTGTTGTTGCCGTCCTTGGTAATGATGAACGTCCGCGTATCCCAGTTTTCCCAGGTCGGTTTCTCGGTTGGCGCGTAGTTGGGCATTGGGCCGGCAAAGGGACAATCCTGGAATGGCGGCGCGGCCCGTGCCGCACCAGCCGCTAGCATCGCTGAGAGCCCGAGCGTCAGGACAGGGAGGGATTTCATATTGACTCCGGTAGAGTGATGATGGCTGAGGCGCAGCCGAGGAACGGGGTGGCGGGTTCATGTGCTTCCTGTAATCGCAGGCGCTTGTCAACGCTTCGCAAGCGTAAACCGGCCGGTCACACCCGGGAAAGCGGCGCCCTCCTTTTCCCTCCACACGAACGTGACGGTGAGCGGAAAACCGAGCTGTTGAGCGATGTAACAGGCTGCCTTCCATGCACCGTTGGCATCCTGTCCCTGAATGGAAATACCCACATCAGGTAGATAGCGGTAACCCTCATCGTTCTTTTGGCCGTCAACGAAATTCACGGTAACGAGCCTTTTAAGCTCAGTGGGGGTCTTTGCCGCGGCATTCGCCTCGCGAACCGCCGCGTTTAGAAGGCCATTCCAATTTGCTTGGCTTCGCTCAAACGACCTACCGCGAAACTCGATCGCGAGAACCTTGGTATGCGTTAGACCCGAGCGCGCCGCTTTCGCGGGCCGTGCGAAATTCTTGCAGACCGTGTGAAAACTCGCCGCCGCATCAGCGCGCCGCAACTTTGGTTCGCATGCGGCCGGCGGGCCGCAACAATGATTTCCTAACTGGTTCTCAGACGCATCGATATTACGCCGGCCGGACTCGAAACCGAGTTTTCACACGGTCTGCTTGATATTTGCGTCGGTCGTCCGCTGTGGATCGGATCCGGCTGTTCAGGCCAAGCAACCCGGCTACCGCTGCTTTGGGTCGAAAGCGGCGGTTTAAGCCAAGCGATCCGGCTGCCGCTGCTTTGTGCCGGTAGCCGACACTCAAGCTGACCCACGACCCCCGCCTCGGCCAAACTTGACCTGCCGCACCCCGGCGCCCATGTTCCGCGCCGCCAATCAACCACCCATCGAGGCCTGATGCCGAAAGAAGACATGATCGAGTTCAGCGGCACAGTCACCGAACTGCTGCCCAACGCCATGTTCCGCGTGAAGCTCGACAACGAACACCAGATCCTGGCGCACACCAGCGGCAAGATGCGCAAGAACCGCATTCGCGTGCTGGCCGGCGATCGCGTCAATGTCGAGATGACCCCGTACGACCTGTCCAAAGGCCGGATCACCTTCCGATTCAAGTGAGCGACCACAGGCTGGTCCTGGCATCCGCCAGCCCGCGGCGGCTGGCACTCCTGGCGCAAATCGGCATCACGCCCGACCGCGTCCATCCGGCCGAGATCGACGAGACCCCGCTGCCCCGCGAGCTGCCGCGCCTGCACGCGGAACGCTTGGCGCGCGCCAAGGCGGATGCGGTGGACGCGCCCGGCTGCTTCGTGCTGGCGGCCGACACGGTGGTTGCCGCCGGGCGGCGCATCCTGCCGAAGGCCGAGACCGAAGCGCAGGCCCATGCCTGCCTGACCCTGCTGTCCGGTCGCCGCCACCGCGTGATGACCGCCGTCATCCTGCGCGCACCCAATGGCCCCGATACCCCCGACGACCGCCCTGTCCCCGGAGGCCGTCACGCACAACGCCTGGTCGAGAGCGTCGTCGGCTTGGCGCGGCTGACCCCGGGCCAGGTCCGCGCGTACCTCGACAGCGGCGAGTGGCAGGGCAAGGCCGGCGGCTACGCCATTCAGGGCCGCGCCGCGTCGTTTGTCCGCTTCCTGTCAGGCAGCTACTCCAACGTCGTCGGCCTACCGCTGTTCGAGACGGCGCAACTGCTGCGCGGCCTCGGCTGGCCGATTCCGTGACCATGGCCATCCTCGCCGCTTGCTCCCCGGGCGAGGTCCGCATCGCCGTTACGCACGACGACACCCTGGTCGACTTCGCGATCTGGCGACCCGGCCAGCCGGACGGCGTCGGCGATCTGCACCGTGGCCGGATCACCGTCCGCATTCCCGCCATGGCAGGGGCGTTCGTGGCATTGGACGGTGGCGACGGCTTCCTGCCCGACACCGACGGGGCCGCCGGCGCCACGGCGGGGACGATCCTCGGCGTGCGGATCACCCGCGGCGCGCAGGGCGGCAAGGGACCCCGCCTTACCGCGATCCTCGACGCCGCCGAGCGGGCGCTGATTGGCGGCGGCCCGCCGGCGCTGATCCGCCGCGGATCCGGCTCGCTGGTGCGCCTCGCCGCGGACTACCCCGACGCGCCGGTGCTGGTGGACGACGCCGCCTTGGCCGCCACGCTGCGCCCGACGCTGGGTCGCCGGCTCGATGTGGTGCGCGCCGCCTTCGGCTCGGAGCTGGCCGCGCGCGTCGCTGCCTTGGCCGATCCGGTGGTGGACCTGCCGGGTGGCGCGCGCATGTCGATCCACCCGACGCCGGCGCTGACCGCAATCGACGTCGATGTCGGCGCCGCGACCGCCGCGGGCGGGTCCAAGGCCGCGGCGCAGCTTGCGCTGAACCGGGCCGTCCTGCCGGCGCTGGCGACCGAGATCCGCCTGCGCAACCTGTCCGGCGCCATCCTGGTCGATCTCGCCGGCCTGCCCGCCCGGCGCCGCGCGGTCCTGACCGATGAGCTGGCCGCGGCCCTGGCCGATGATCCGTTGCGCCCGCGCCTGCTGGGGTTCACCCGGCTGGGCCTGGCCGAGATCGTGCGCCCCCGCATCCACCCGCCGCTGCACGAGATGCTGGCCGGCCCGCACGCCGCCGGCCTCGCCGCGCTGCGCCAGGCCGCGGCGGAGGTCGCCGCCAACCCGGCCCGCGCTCTGGCCCTGCGCGCTGCCCCGCCGATCGTGGCGGCGCTGCAGGGCGATCCGGTCGCGCTCGATGATTTCGCGCGCCGCGCCGGGCGCCGACTGACGCTGCGCGCCGACCCGTCGCTGCCTGAAGGTGCCTGGATCCTGGAGTTGACCCCGGCATGACGCGGAAGGCAGGGAACGGCGTGCGCCGTCGGTCCCCTCACGCGCCCGGCGCGGTCGGCGACTCCGGGGCGGGGGCCAACATCCTGGCGCCGCCGCCGCGTTGGATCTGGAACACCGCAAGGCCGCGGCGGACCTCGCCGTCGGGCTCCAGCGCCAGCCAGCCGTCGACGCCGGAGAAGCCGTTCGGCTGGGTCAGTGCGCCGACCGAGTAGCCGTGCCCCGCCAGCACGCGCGCGATCGCCGCGGCGTCGAATGCAAGGTCGGCCAGCCCCGGCGGCGGCGCGCCGTACTTGGCGGCATAGGCCTGCGCCAACGCCGCGCGCGCGCCGGGATCGGGAGCGGCATACCAGGCGCCGACGATCTGCCCGCCGCGGCCTCCCGCATTTGCCCACAGCGCCGGACCGAGGATGTGCACCAGCGAGGCGTCGATGTCGTAATAGGGCAGCACCGCGGCGATCTCGGCGAGCGAATCGCCCACATCACCGAGCAGCAGCGCGTCGAACGGCGGCGGCGGGATCGCCTCCTTTGCCAGGTCCTGCGCCTTGCGGCGGCCGTCCGGGGTGTTCTCGGCGCGGGCCGCACGGATCCGCGCGTCGATCGGCCCGCGGCGATTGGCGAAGTCGGACAGGTCGCGGGCGGTCTGGTTGATGCTGGCCATGTTGGGTTCGTATTGCCGGATGTTGGGCGGAGGCAGGCCGCGCACCGTGGCCGCCTGGGTCAGCGCGTTGGCCATCACCCGGCCGAAATCGCTGTCGGGAAGCATGGCGGCGATGCGCGACTTGCCCTCGGCCTGGACCGCGGTCACCAGCCGGCGCACCTGCTCGCCGGGCGTGATGCCCAGCGGCCAGACGCCGGGCTGGATCTGTCCGGGATCGTTGGTGAAGGCGAGCACCGCCACGTTGGCCTGCCGCGCGATCGGCGCGACGGCGGCCGTCTCGCCGGAGGTCAGCGGGCCAAGCATCAGGCCGGCACCCTCGGCCAGCGCCGCGCCTGCCGCTGCCGCGGCGCCCTCCGGCGTGCCGCCGGTGTCCTTGACGATCAGCGTCGGCGCGCCGGGGGCGTCCAGAGCAAGCTGTGCCGCCTGCAGCATCGGCTGGCCGATATCCGCGCGCGGCCCGGACAGCGGCAGTAGGATCGCGACCTTGTCGCTGCCGGCAGCGGGGCCGGCGGCGGGCGCGGCGGCGGCGCCTTGAGAGGGTCCCGCGTTCGGCACGAGCGCCATCGGCGACCCGTTCGGATACGGGCTGCCGTAATAGCCTCCGGGGTATCCGCCGCTATAGCCGCCGCCGCAGCCTGCTAGCGCCAGCGTGCCGAGAAGGAGTACGAATGCCCGACGAATCATCTGCCGCGCCACCCCCGGAGGATCAGCCGGACGGCCTGCCCGTCCCATTGGCCGTCCCGCCACCGGGCCTTGTGCTGGTTTCCACGCCGATCGGCAACCTCGGCGATATCACGATTCGTGCACGCGCGACCCTGGCCGCGGCGGACCTCGTACTGTGCGAGGACACGCGGCACACGGCCCGGTTGCTCTCGGCCCTCGGCGTCAGCGCACGGATGCAGGCGCTGCACGAGCACAACGAGGACGCGTCCATCCCGGCGCTGCTGGCGCGTCTGGCGCAGGGGCAGCGCATCGCCCTGGTGTCGGACGCCGGCACGCCGCTGCTGTCCGATCCCGGGTTTCGGCTGACCCGTGCCGCGATCGCGGCGGGCGCGGCGGTGACGGCGATCCCGGGGCCGAACGCGGCGCTGACCGCGCTGGTGCTGTCGGGGCTGCCGCCGCTGCCGTTCCTGATGCTGGGATTTCCGCCGGCGCGGGCGGCGGCGCGGCGGGCGGAGTTCGGGCGGCTGCGCGCGGCCGAGCGGGCAGGTCTGTCGGCCACGCTGATCTGGCACGAGGCGCCGCACCGGCTGGGCGAGATGCTGGCCGACCTTGCCGCCGCGTTCGGTGACCGGCCGGCCGTGGTAGCGCGCGAGCTGACCAAGCGGTTCGAGGAGGTCCGCCGCGCGGCCCTGCCGGCGCTGGCCGCGCACTATGCTTCTGCCCCGCCGCGCGGGGAGATCACCGTGCTGGTCGGACCTCCGCCGCCAGAGCAGGCGGACGCCGAGGATCTGGACGGTCGGCTGCGCGCGGCGCTGGCCGGGCACAGCGTGAAGGACGCGGCGGCGCTGGTGGCGACGGCGACCGGACTGCCGCGCCGGCTGGTCTACACGCGGGCGCTTGTGCTGGCTGATGCGGGGGGCGCTGGACCGTAACGAAAATTCGCACAGGCCGCTCAACCCGTCGTGGCCGGACGTGTTCCCCGCTCAACCCGTCATGGCCGGACTTGTTCCCCGCTCAACCCGTCATGGCCGGACTTGTTCCGGCCATCCCCGCAACCGCCATACCTGCGGTCAGTTGCGCGATTCTCGCGGTCCGCACCGGTGAGGATGGTCGGGTCACACCAGTCCGAACACACCAAGGGTCAACGGATTCCCCGCCTGACACCACCCTCCGATCGCGCGGTGCGTGCCTGGCACCCCCCTTCAGCGACCAATGCGGCGGCGGCGCTCTCACTGGTGCATAGGGTCCCCCCTACCAATTACGCGCCTGGCGCGACAGCGCAGCCCGTCACGCCGGCGGCGACCTCAGCCACCAGCCGCACACCCGCGGGATCGTCCGGGCTGGCCCCGGTGCGGGTCCTACACGGGACCATCCCCATCTCCGGGGCCGATGCATCGGCGGTGCTCTCACTGGACATGGGGTCTTGCCTACCGATTACGCGGCGAGCGCCACGCCGGCGGCCGCCAGACGCGCCGCGACCTCGGCCAGAAGCTGATCGCCTGTGGCCTCGCCCGGGCTGGCTTCGGTGTCGGCCTCGGAATCAGCCGGCGCCGCACTGCCGGGCTGCTGTCCGGCGGCAGCGGTCTCCGGCCGCGGCGCGGAATTGGCCTGCCGCACGAGCGCGCCCGGCGCGATGGCCGACGCTTGCGGCGCGCGTGGGCCAGGGACCGACGCCGCCGCCGAGGCCGGCAGCGTCGTGGCGGCCTGGAGGCGCCTGAGCTCGCGCAGCTTGGCAGTCACCAGCCGGCTCGAGGCGCCGGCCTTGGCCTGGTAGCGCAGGTGCACGGCGTAGGTCAGATCGGGCCGCGCGGCACAGCGGTAGGCGTTCATGGCAGCGTGGTGGGCGGCGACGACGTGGATCGCCAACATGGCCTGCACCGAATCGCGCGGATCCAGTTGGGCGACGAGGGCAAAGGCGGTATCGCGCAGGGCGGCTCTCTCCATGGCGGAGGAGTTTGGAATGTACGGCAGGGTGTCGACGATGGTTTGCAGCAGGGTGCTGCGGGTGGCGCGGTCGAGGGCGAGTGGCGGGAGTTGGAGGGATATCCGAACATAACAGGAACACGGCGGCGACGCAAGGATTATCTTCCTAATTATATACTTGACAAAAAGACGCCAGGTGAGTAACCAGATACCGCGTGACAGGCCGGCCGCGTCAGGTGTGATCAAAGAGACCGATGATCTTTGTCGTCGAGCGCGCGAAATCGCGGAGCGTAGCCACGACCTGCTTACCCGCGAGACCGAGGTCCGTTTCTGTGAACACTACGTGCATCACCGCATGTATCTGGGGCTTAGGCGACGCCCAAAGACAACC
>PLXO01000324.1 GCA_003151425.1 Acetobacteraceae bacterium | reverse complement strand
GGTTGTCTTTGGGCGTCGCCTCAGTGCGCTCGCTCTGGCAGCGCCTTCGGCGAGCGCATCGCCACGCGATTTCGCCCAGGCCACGTCGGCGCCCGCCGTGTCGAGCCCGACACCGCAGACGCCGCCCGGCGGCACCGCTGCGGCGCCGAGCCCGCCAAGTCCAATCGAGGTGGCTGAGGCCCGGATCACGGACCTTCGCACCAAGCTGCAGATCACCGCGGCGGAGGAGGCACAATTCACCGTTGTCGCCGAGGTCATGCGCGCCAACGCGCATTCGATGCAGGCCCTTCTCGCCGAACGGGCCCGGGACACCGGCAGCACCGCGGTTGACGCACTGCGTTGGTACGAGCGGCTCACCGATACCCACGCCGCGGCCTTGGAGAAGTTCGTGCCGGCATTCGCGGCGCTCTATGCGGCTATGTCGGATAGTCAACAGAAGATCGCCGACACGATGTTCCAGCAGTTCGCGGAGCGGCCTGTCCCTCCCAATTCCAAATAGCGTTCGCGTATCGACCCTCGACGGCCACCGCTCTTGCCGTGGAGGAAGGCTTCCGGAGGTTGCCATGAGTCGGGACAGAACTTTGGTCAGCGCAATCCTTATTCTCTCGGGCGTTGGCCTCGCCTCCGCCGGGGTCGTGCTGCCTGCGCCCGCTCGCGCCCAGTACGTATATCAGTACGGGTATCCGTATGCGTATTCGTGTCCACCCGGATATTACTACTACCCCAACTACGGCTGTGTGCCGCCCGGCTATTTCTATCCGCCGCCGTATTACGTTTACCCGGATTTCGGGTTCGACTTTTTCTACGGCGGCGGCTGGGGTCGGCGGTGGGTCGGCCCTCCCTACCATGGCGGACCGCCTCCGCATGGCGGCGGACCTCCGCCCCATGGCGGGCCGCCTCCTCATGGCGGCGGACCTCCGCATGGCGGCGGACGCACGGGTCACTGACCGCCGGCCCGCGCCGCCGCGGGAGTTGCCCGCCCGTGACCGGAAAGCCTGCTCTTTGCAGCGCGTCCGCGACCATGGCGTTGCGGGGACTGAACCGGCTGCTGCCACTGCCGTGCGCAAACAGCACAATCCCCGCTGCTTGGGTGGCAGGCAGGCCAAGCCGTCCTTCGCCACCATGCGGCGGCAGAGTAACTGACACGGTACGATGCCCTGGCATGGGCGTGACCCCGATTTTCATTTGAGCAATCGAAGCGCTCGTCGGCCGTGCATTGATCGAGATCAAGGTTCGCCGCCCTGGTCAGGCGCAACGTCGTGTCAATCACACGAGCACCGGCAAAGCCTCGCGGTCGAAGCTGGCTGAGGGGTCGCGCCATCGCCAGGGGAGGCAGCGGCGCGGGCCGTCGCAGCCGGCGGCTGTGGCGGCGGGGATCACGGTTCGACGGCTTCACCCGTGGCAGGCCACAGCGCACGAATGCGTGTTGGCAAGGCGACCTTCACCTTCTCGGCCAATCCGGGCGCGACGTGCCGCTGCAACACGGCGAGAACGCTGCCCGTCGCGGTTCGGACGTTGACCGGTCGGATGCCGCCAAAATCCTGCGCGACATGGGTGAGGAATTCGTCCTCGGTATGCAGCCGGTCCGGTCCATGACCCGGACGGTACGCGTCGTAGTACGCCCCGCGCACCAGCAGCGGCAATTGCGCCCCCAGATGGGCGGCGAGTTCCGGCGGCAGTCGATCGCGCAAGGTTCGCAGCACGGCGCCCAACACGTGCCAAGCGACCTTGCGGTCGGGCCCGACGGTCTGCATCACCTCGTCGAGCCAGATGTTGGTCGTCTGCAGGGTCTTGTCGAACACGTCGAGACCTGTCGTGCTCATCATAGTCTCCAATACAATTGTGTGCGGAACAACCGGCGGTACCGCGCCACATCGAGACGGGCATCACCGGCGAGCCGGGCACAACCGCGCGGCTGATCGCTTCGATCGGTGCGCGCCGGCATGTCGTCTGACGCCGCGCGGGCCGAGCCCACGGCACGGCGCACGCCCGGGGGCGCGGGTCGTCACCCCACCGGCACTGGCTGCGCGCCCCAATGCTCCTGCACCGCGTTGCGCACCACCTCCAGGTAGGTTTCCACCGTTTGCGCGGTCAGACCTGGTTTGACCGATGGCAGGTGCAGATGGTCAAGCAGTTGAATGCCGCAGAGCGACAAGATGTTGTCCTCCTCCAAGACCCGCATCGCATGCCACTGCTTGCTGCGCCGCAGCTCGGTCATGGACACCTCCGAGCTGGTGAAGATCAGCGCCTTCTTGCCCGACAGCAGCGGCACGATGTCATCGCCTTGCAGCGCGTAGGCAAAGCCGCAGGACAACACGCGGTCGATGTAGCCTTTCATCATCGCCGGCATGAACCCCCACCACAGCGGATAGAAGAATGCCACTGCCCCGGCGTCGGCGAGGTAGCTCTGCTCGCGTCGCACGGCGGCAGGGATTGCGGGGTTGCCCGCGCTCGGCAATTCATCCGCGCCGAGGACCGGATCGAATTGCAGATGATAGAGGTCCCGCACGACGACCTCGTGGCCCAATGCCTCGACGGAAGTTGCGTATGCGTGCGCTGCCGTCTGCGTGAAGCTGCGTTGCTTCGGATGGCAGATGACGACGAGATGCTGCATCGCCGATACTCCTCGTGCACGACGACCGGGAGGCGCCCTGCCATCTCCGGCAGTACGAGCGGCGTAGAAACGCGAGAACTTTCGTCGGCCGGCATCGTTGCGTCATTGATCCAGGTCAAGCCGGCATCTGGCCACCGCTGCTGGCACGACGGAGTGCGCCACGCACCAGCCGACAATGGGGGAGTGTCGATCCTGGGCGAATGCGCCGCGTCGTGACGCCGGTCAGAAGCTGGGCTCCAGCAGCTCCGCCGGGCCTTCCGCTGCGAAACGCGGATCATTGAGATGCTCGGCCCTGACCAGCGCGGCGCGCGTCCACCGTGGGAAATACACGCCTTGCCCCGGCGCGAATCCGGTCTTGATGTCGAAAGCCCGCGCGGCCACTGCCCGCGCCTCCACCTCGTTGCGCGCGCGCACCACAGCGGGGCCGCGATGGGAGCTGGCCGCCCAGCTCGGGTCATTCGAATCCACCGGCGTGAGTGTCCATACTGCCATCATGCGACCCCATGTTACCGACAGGCACGCGAACGATTGCAGGAGGCGAGGCAGTCTTCCTTGATGCAAATCAAGGTCGGCGAAAAAGACTGCTGCGATCATGCTTGCCGGCTTCGACCGCCTTACGCCGGCCATCTTGTCAGGCGGCGGCAACGCGACGGTCGACCGATGCAGCAGGGGTGTGCCATGACATCCACCGCCAATCCCGGCCCCACATCAGGTCCCCGCCGATGGGGGCGGCCCCAAGACCGGTTCGTCACCGATCCCTACAAGCAAATGAAGAAGCCGCACGAGCCGACGGTCTGCCCGCAGTGCGGCACGGTCTACCACGAGGGGCGCTGGCACTGGGCCGAGCGACGCGCCGGCGCGCATGAAGAGCTCTGCCAAGCCTGCCACCGGACCAACGACAACTTTCCCGCGGGCAAGGTAACCCTGGGCGGCAAATTCCTGGACCAGCACAGGGACGAGATCCTGCACATCGTCCGGCGCCAGGAAGAGCTCGAGAAGGCGGAACACCCGTTCAACCGCATCATGAACATCGCGCAGGATGGGGAGCGGACCGTTGTCACGACGACCGACATCCACCTGCCGCGACGGCTCGGCGAGGCGCTGGAGGGCGCGTCCCACGGCGACCTCGCGTTGAAGTACGATGACGACGGGTATTACCTGAAAGTCGCGTGGCGGCGCGACGACTGAGGCGCATCGGCCATGCCGTGCACGTCGGATCGGGGTGAAGCCACAGGTCGATAGAGGCCGGCGCCGATCCGGGTGTATTCGGATTACGCTGCGCGGATGTAGGAGGCGTTCGGCTGCGCGCGGTTGATCGTCAGCGGGGCGGAATTGATGGCGGCGCGCGCTGGTCGGGCGGTGTGCTGCGGAACGAGCCGCCGCTTGAACCACCGGTCGGCAGTACGGCTGGGCCAGTCATTTTGCTACCTGCCAACATTGCGCCGATTCTAATGCGTGTCATCGTCGGACGGATCGGTGTGACGGCCGATCGAGACGTGTCCGCCATCCGGCGTCAAGATGATCCAGCGCTTTTCAGCCGACATGTGGCACCTCCGAAGCCGGTCTGACACCGGCAACGTCATCGTTCGGCTTCGCTTTTGGCGGTCGCGCGGAGTCGGCGAGCACACGGTGCAGCGTGTCCAGCGACAGCTTCCTGCCGTGCTGCGCTTCCAACACACCCTGGATGGCATGGAGGGTGGCGCCGTCCGCACGTAGAGCGCGAGCATGGTCAATCAGCACCTGTTCCGCGGCGTTAGGCGACGCCCAAGAATTATCGCTTC
>PLXO01000174.1 GCA_003151425.1 Acetobacteraceae bacterium | reverse complement strand
AGGGTGAGTTGCGAAAGTCGGGCTAAAATAGTCGGCGCCCAGCAGCATGCCAACATCGGACACGCGCAGATCGGCCACCTCGAGAGGTGCATTCCGGAACGTGGCCGCGCCTATCGACACTTCGCCGAACCGGTGCAGGCGAAATGGCACCTCGGTCTGATCGACACCATGGCTGGTCCCGGACCGATCAAGCGCCAGCATGTCCGGGGTCACGCCAAGATTAGTTGCGGTTGCGCTGGTTATCGTGGTGGCGCGCGCGCCCCAATCTATCAACGCCGTGACCGGGTGCCCATCGATCCTGACATGCGCGACAAGCCGGTTGGGCTGGTAGAGCAGGAGAGGGATGGTGAAATGCGGAACTTGCCAGGTAAGAGAGTCCCGCGTGCAATTCTGCAACCGCCAGAGCGCCATCCGATGGTTCGGCACATCGAGCTCGATATCGAAATCGTCGAGATAATCCACGCCCAGTAATCCGGCGACCGGCGGATCCACATGATACTGTTGGCCCAGCTTGCCCGTTGCGACACTGCGTACCAAGACGCCGTTGCCGCCGACCTCGAAGGACTGGATCAACACGTTGCGTGTGACGACGGCGCCACCTGTCCCATGCACGGTTGTGGTGCGATTTAGGTCCGGTGGCAGGCGCAGTATCGCGGCGGCATCCGGCGTCAACATAGAGGCCGAAGCGCCGGTATCGACCGGCAACTGGACCGGCGTGTGGTTGACGGAACCTGGCACGAGGATATGCCCCTGAACGAAGCGCACTGGCAGCACCGTCGCCTGCTCGACCGAGCAGGTCCTCGGAGTGACTGCCGTCGTTCCACCGCTGCGATCGCATCCCGCAACAGTCGAGACGGACAGGAGCGCGGCAAGGCATCGTGTCAGCTTCCATGGGCAGCGCATCACCGATCGGACTACCGTGATGCAAGCTCTGGAAAATCCTCCTCGCGGAATTCCCCTGCCGCACGCTTGTGCTCTTTCGCCAGCCGCTCCTCCGTCTGGCGCAGTTCGACGCGGCGAATCTTGCCGGAGATGGTCTTCGGCAGGTCGGCAAATTCGAGCCGGCGCACCCGTTTGAACGGTGCCAGCCGTTCGCGCAGGTGACGGAAAATCGACAGCACCGTGGCGCGATCGGCCGTCGCGCCCGTGGCCAACACCAGATACGCCTTCGGCACCGCCATGCGCAGCGCGTTGGGCGCCGGCACCACCGCGGCCTCGGCGATCGCGGGGTGTTCGATCAGCGCGCTTTCGAGCTCGAACGGGCTGATCCGGTAGTCGGAGGCTTTGAATACGTCATCGGCACGGCCGACATAGGTCAGGTAGCCGTCCGCGTCGCGGTTCGCTATGTCACCGGTTCGATAGGCGGCTTTCCCCAGGGGTGCGAATGATCCGTCATCGTTCTGGTAGCCGCGCATCAGTCCGGTCGGCGCTGGATCGAGCATGATGCAGACCTCGCCTTCCTCAGCCACCTGATCGTCTGGATCGAGCAGGCGGATGCGATAGCCTGGCGATTCGTGGCCCATCGAGCCGGGTTTTACGAGTTCACCGGGGAAGCAGCCGACCTGCAGCGTGGTCTCGGTCTGACCGTAGCCCTCGCGCACGGTCTTGCCCCAGATTTCCTGCACCTGCTCAATGATTTCGGGGTTCAGCGGTTCGCCGGCGGAGACAACTTCGCGCAATGACGTGTGCCAGGATTTCAGATCCTCCTGCACGAACATGCGCCAGACCGTGGGCGGGGCGCAGATCGTCGTGACATTGTTCGCCACAATGGAGTCCAGCATGCCGCGCGCATTGAACCGCGGCTGGTTGGCGATGAACACCGTTGCGCCGGCGTTCCAGGGCGCGAAGAAGCAGCTATAGGCGTGCTTCGCCCAGCCCGGCGACGAAATGTTCAGGTGCATGTCGCCGGGTTGCAGGCCGATCCAGTACATCGTGATCAGGTGGCCGACCGGATAGCTTTCATGGCTGTGCTCGACCAGCTTGGGCCGCGAGGTCGTACCTGATGTGAAATAAAGCAGCAGCGGATCGGTAGCCTTGGTGGGACCGTCCGGCGTGAAGGTCGGGGCGCCCTGAAGCAGTGTGTCGTAGTGATGCCAGCCTGCCGGTGCGTCGCCCAGCGCGATGCGCGTCACCGTGGGGTCAAGTCCGTCGAACTTCGCCGCGTCGGCGGCGTTGGCGATCAGGTGGCGCACCCGGCCTCGGTCGAAGCGGTCTTTCAGATCGTAGGAGGTCAACAGCGTGCTCGCCGGGATGACCACGGCGCCGAGCTTCATCGCCGCCAGCATCACCTCCCACAGCGGGACGACGTTGCCGAGCATCAGCAGGATGCGCTCGCCGCGCTTTACGCCCAGCGTGCGCAGGCCGTTGGCGATGCGGTTCGAGCTGGCCGACAGCTCCGCGAAGGTTGACGTTCCGGCGCCGTCGCCGACGATCTTCAGGGCTGTCCGATTCGCGCTCTCGCCGCGGGATAGTTCGGCGTCGAACCAGTCCAGCGCGTAGTTGAAGGTATCCAGCTTCGGCCACTGGAAGCCTGCGTGCGCGGCACGGTAGTTGGTGCGGTTGGTGAACAGGAAATCGCGTGCCATTTTGAACGCTGCTGTGCCCATGGTTGCCTCCTTCGTGACGCCCGCGGCAGCGAACTACACCTCTCCCGCATTTCGCGGGAGAGGTCGCGGAGCTCTTGCGACGCGGGTGAGGGTGGAGCACGCGGCACGACCCTCACCCGGCTTGCATCGCTCGCCGACCTCTCCCGCGAAGAGCGGGAGAGGTGTACCCCTATGTTGCCGCTCGCTTTCGTTGGCTTAGCAGACGGAATACCACGGAAAAATCCTTGGCGCCATCACCCGCATCGACCGCCGCCTGATAGAATTCCAGCGCGTGTGCGGCGAGCGGCGTCGGGACGCCACCGGCCTCGGCCGCCGCCTGCGACAGCTTGATGTCCTTCAGCATCAGCGCCGCCATGAAGCCGGGGGCGTAGTCGCGGTTGGACGGCGCGGCCGGCACCGGGCCGGGTGCCGGGCAATAATTGGACAGCGCCCAGGACTGCGCCGTCGCGGTGGTGGTGATCTGATGCAGCTTGTCCCAGTCGAGGCCTAGGCTTTTCGCCAGCAGGAAGCCCTCGCTGACGCCGATCATGTTGATCGCCAGCATCATGTTGTTGCAGATCTTCGCCGCCTGGCCGGCCCCGGCGGCGCCGGCGTGGAAGATGTTCTTGCCCATCGCCTGCAGGATCGGTGTGCCACGCGCGAAGGCGGCCTCCGAGCCGCCGACCATGAAGGTCAACGTGCCGGAAGCGGCGCCGACCGTGCCGCCGGATACCGGCGCGTCCAGCATCTCCAGTCCGGCGCCGCGCGCGGCGGTCTCCACGGTGCGTGCGCTGGCGACATCGATGGTGGAACAGTCGATTAGCAGGGGCTGGGGACCGGAGGTTTGCGCCGCCTCGATCAGGCCGCCCTGGTTCAGCCAGACCTCGCGCACATGCTCGCCGGCGGGCAGCATGGTGATGATGATCTCGGCGCCGCTCGCCGCCTCCGCCGCGCTGGCGGCCGCGGTGCCGCCGGCGACGGCGAGCGCGGTCACGGCCGCGGCGTTCACGTCGTAGCCGGTCACCTGGTGCCCCGCCTTGAGCAGGTTCGCCGCCATCGGCGCGCCCATGTTGCCCAGGCCGATGAAGCCGATCTTCGCCATGGCTCAGAGAACCTCGAACACGTCGTAGATCGGCCCGGTGGGCGTGCGATCGCCGGTGCCGATGAAAGCCGCGCTGTTCAGCCAGGCGTATTTCGCCGCCGCCGTTTCGAACGCGACGGCGATGCGGAAATAATACGTGCTCGGATCGACGGGTTCGCCGCGATTGAGCTTGTCCATCACCTCGGGCGGGCCGTGCCGCAGGCCGCGATAGGTCATGCCGATCGCGGCACCGTCGTCGGTCTCCAGCACCAGGCGCACGTCCAGCGTGGTCACTCCGTCCGGGCGAACAACGATCCAATCCGCCCCGCCTTGCAGCACGTTGCCGCGCAGCCGCGCGCCCTCGAACGTGCCGCCGGCAACCAGGCCGATGCGCCGGTTGCCCGCCGGTGTGGCGCCGATCGGCTGCATCCCGGCGACGTCGAGCGTCATCTTGAACAGGTGCGTGGTGCGGATTTCGGCCATGCGGTCCTCCCCGTAATCAGGCGGTGCGATCTGAGCCGATCCGCTTGTTGGCGGCAAGCCGCGTGGGGGCAGACAAGGCAGGCCGCTTGGGGGCGGACAAGCGGCTGAAATACGCGCCGCCGCCCCGCCTGGCGTCAATGTCGGACGGAGATTTCCAGCTTCCCGGGCCCTATCCAACCTCTGCGCCAATTGGCGGTGGTGCACCCGGTCTTGCATAATGTCGAACACCATCGCCGCGGTGACCCGATCCGCAGGAGACCCACAAGATGCAGCGCCAGATGCACCTGCTCGCGTATTTGAAGACTGGGCCTACCGCCATGCACACCGGCGCCTGGCGGCATCCGCAGTCTGACCTGCACGACATTTTCAGTCCCAGCCGCTACACCCACATCGCGCGCGTGCTGGAGGCCGCCCGATTCGACGGTTGCTTTTACGCCGACACCCAGGGCATCCCGGATCTCTACCAGGGCAGTTTTCGGACGTACCTCCAACACGGCGGGCAGATTTCTTACCTCGACCCGCTGACGATCCTGCCGATCATGGCCGCGGCGACGCAGCATCTCGGGCTTGGTGCCACGCTGTCGACGACGTTCCACCATCCGTACCATCTGGCGCGCACATTGGCCTCGCTCGACATGCTGTCAGGCGGCCGGGCCTGCTGGAACATCGTTACCTCCAGCACCGATTTCGAGGCGCGCAACTTCGGCATGAGCGAGCTGCCGGACAAGGACCTGCGCTACGACCACGGCGACGAGGTGGTCGAGGCGTGCTGCGCGCTGTGGGACTGCTGGGACGAAGACGCGCTGGTGATGGACCGGGCGCGCGGGTTGTTCATCGACCCCGACAAGGTGCGCTATGCCAGCTATGAAGGCGTGCACGTCAAGACTCGCGGGCCGCTGTCGATCCCGCGCAGCCGGCAGGGGCGGCCGGTGCTGATGCAGGCCGGCGCCTCGCCGCGCGGACGCGAATTCGCCGCTCGCTGGGCCGAGGCGATCTTCTGCTCGCCCGCCGACAAGGAAGCGGCTATCGCGCTGTATACCGACATCAAGTCCCGCATGGCGAAGCGCGGTCGCGCGCCGGAAGACTGCGTCGTGCTACCGTGGATGACTGTCGTGCTCGGCGAGACGGAGTCGATCGCGCGCGAGCGGCTCGACCAGCTCAATTCGCTGAGCAGCCCGGAGCTGGAGATGGCGACTAACTCCGCAATGATCGGTGCGGATCTCAGTCGGGTGCACGATGCGGGCGATATCGCGGCTGCCAAGAAGGCGCAGGGGCACCAGGGGCTGGAGGATCGGCTGCGGCATATCACGAAGACCGAAGGCATCGGCTTCGAGCAGGCGAAACGGCGCGGGAAAACCCCGTTGACCGGCACGCCGGCGATGATCGCCGACATCATGCAGGATCTGTTCGAGTCCGGCGGTTGCGACGGGTTCGTCATTTCACCGACGATTTTTCCCGGCATGTTCGAGGACTTCGAACGGATGGTGGTGCCGGAACTGCAGCGTCGGGGCGTGTTCCGCACGGAGTACGCCGGCCGCACCATGCGGGAGAATCTGCGGAGCTAGGAGCTTGTCCGGGCAATCGGAGCGAAGAAACGTGGGCGGCTAGAAGGCACGTACACCTTCCCGTTCGATAGCTTGCTTCAGGCGTGGATTGCGCGGCGGTTCCTCCACCAGATCGACGTGGCACCCCAGGAGCGCAACAAGGTGTTCCCGCAGCGCCTCGATCTGGCCGAAATAGTCGAACCCGCCGGCGGAGAAAGTTGCCCCTGCACGAATCGCCAGATCCACATCCGATTTTGCACCCGCATCGCCGCGGGCGACAGAACCAAACAGCGTGATTGCCTCGATCCCCCGCGCGCGCAACTCCGCCTCGTGCGCGCGCAACGTCGTGAGCAACTTGGTCCGCGATGGGGGACGTCTCGCCATGGCATAAGTTTAGACACCGGAGGCCGCTGTTGCCAGAGGATGCGCCCGCCGCTTACTCCGGCAGCTTCAGCGCCGTCTGCTCCACATAGGGCCGCATCATCGCATCCGCCTGCTTCTGTGCCGCCTCCATCGCGGCCTCCGGCGTCATCTTCCCTGACAGCACCGCCTGCACGCCGTCCTCCAGCGCCTTGCGCACGCCGACCGTGTTGTAGGTGGCGAACCAGCCGCGCGCATATTGCAACTGATCCAGCGCGACCTTGGCGTCCGGGTGCGCCGCCAGGTAGGATTTCATGTCCGGCAGGTCATAGGCCGCGATGCGCGGTGCAAAATAGCCGGTGAAGCGGCTCCAGCCGCCGGCGATCTCCGGGCTGACCAGCCAGTTGATCAACGTCCATGCCGCCGCCTGGCGCTCCGCCGAGTTGCCGTTCGGCAGGATCAGGCTGGCGCCGCCGATCGGCGCGGCATTCACCACCGAGCGCGGCAGAAACGCCACGCGATACGGGGTCTTCATGTTGTCGCGCACGAAGGACAGCGATCCGGTCGACAGGACCATCATCGCCGTGCGGCCCTGGAAGAACGCCGTGGTCACCGCGTTTGCGTCCGTTACGCCTTCCGGCATCACGTGCCATTTGTGCACGAACGCATCGATCAGCCGGACCGCACCGATGGTGGTCGGTTCGGTGTAGTAGACCTCGCCGCCGTAGCCAGGGTTGTAGTATTCGCCGCCGTTCGACATGGCGAAGGCGCTGGTGAGCCAGCCGAGGTAGTCGTACGTCCCCGGAAACATCAGGCCCCAGCGTGTCGTCTCGCTGCCGGTGCGTTTCGTCACTTTGCGCAGGTCATCGACCCAGTCCTGCCAGGTCACCGGCGGCTTGTCCGGGTCCAGGCCGGCATCCTTGAACGCATCGACGCTGTAATACAGCAGCGGCGTGGAGTTCTGGAACGGCACGCCATAGACACGACCATTCTCCGTTGCGTTCAGCTTCAACGCCGGCCAGAACTCGGCCATGAACTGGTCCGGCGTCCGGCCGTCGTGGCGGATCAGGTCGTCGAAGGCGATGACCTCATTGTTGATGACGTATTCGCGCACGAAGTTGGCGCTCATAATTACCGCCGCCGGCGGGCGCCCAGCCTGGATCGCGGCACGGGTTTTGAGGTTGGTATCGTCGTAACTGCCGGTATAGACGGCGGTGGCGTGGATGTCGGGATGTGTCGCGTCGAACTGCTCGACCAGCCGTTGCATCTCCACGGCGAGCTTGCCCTGCACGGGCACCGGGAAATACAGGTCGATCTCGGTCGCGGCGTGCGCCTCACACGCGGACACGGCGAGCGCGGCGGTCAGGGCAAGCGTGGCGCGCAGGGCAAGCGTGTGGGTGAAGGCTGGGACCAGGCGCATGGCGGAACTCCCTTTTTGATGGCGGCCTACTTGATGCCGGAAAACACGAAGCTGGAGACGAAACGACGCTGGAACAGCACGAACATCAGCAACAGCGGCGCAGCGACCAGGAACGTTCCGGCGGCGATCACGCCCCACTCCGACCCCGCCTCGGCGCCCGAGGTGAACGATGCCAGCCCCACCGTCAGCACCTGGTTGCGCGGCGAGGAGATCGCCATCAGCGGCCACAGGAACTCGTTCCAATGCGCGGTGATCGAGACGATGGCGAAGGCCGCCAGCCCGGGCCGCGCCAACGGCAGCAGCACGCGCGTGATGATGGTCAGCGGGCCCGCACCATCGACCAGTGCGGCTTCTTCGTACTCGCGCGGAATGGTGCGGAACGTCTGACGCATCAGGAACACGCCGAAGGCCGAGGCGAAATAGGGCGCCATTACGCCGGGCAGCGTGTCGTACAGGTGCAGCGTGACCAGCGTCGTCATGTTCGGCACGATCAGGATCGGCGGCACCAGCATGAGCTGCAGCAGAAATGCATGGAACAGCAGCTCGCGACCGCGGAAGCGCAGGCGGGCGAAGGCGTAGCCGGCCAGACTGATCGTGACGCACTGCACCGCCAGGATGCCGCCGCACAGCAGCACGGTATTCAAGTACCACAACGGAAAATGTCCCTCGCTCCAGGCGTCGGAAAAATTGCTCCAGCCGAACGGACCTGCGGGCAGCAGCGAGGCAAGGTCCATCGCGCCGGCCTGACCCGGGCGCAGGCTGGCCACCGCCATCCAGGCGAACGGGATCGCCCAGAACAGCGCTGCGGCGCACAGCAGCAGCGCTACCAGGAACCGCGCGTCACGCCTCATAATGGATGCCTCGTTCCAGGCTGTGCAGCGAGACCACGGACAGCACGAACAGCACCGCCACCGTTACCACCGTGGCAGCGGAGGCCAAACCAATATCGTAGTTCTGCGCTGCCTGCTGGTAGATGTAGTATAGCAACAGCATCGTCGAATCCGACGGCCCGCCCTGCGTCATCACCACGACGTGGTCCACCTGGGTCAGCGCGTTGAGCACGGCGATGACCAGCACGAAGGCCAGCGTCGGCCCCAGCAACGGCAATGTCACGTGGCGCAACCGCGCCCATGCGCCGGCACCGTCGATGCGCGCCGCGTCCAGCAGCTCCTGCGGGATGCCGGCGAGTCCGGCCAGGAAGAACAGCATGTAGTAGCCGGTGTTCTTCCACACCGTGATCGCAATGATCGAACCCAGCGCCAGCGACGGATTGCCCAGCCAGTTGGTCTGCGCCCAATGGACGAACGGGGGTCCGAGCCGCGCCAGGTAGTAATCCAACAGCCCGGCGCCCGGCAGGAAGATGAACACGAACAGCGACGCGGCGGCGACCAGCGGGATCAGCAGCGGCAGCACCAGCAGCGTGCGCAACGTAGCGTTCAGCCGCGTGGTCTCCCGCAGTCCCAGCGCCAGGGCGAGCGCCAGCAGCAGGCTCGGCACGATCGTTCCGGCGGCGTAGATCAGGTTGTTCTGAACGGCTCGGGTGAAGTGCGGATCGGCAAGCAGGCGCGAAAAATTGCCGACGCCCCAATGCGCAATGCCGCCGAACACGTGCACCGTCAGCGAGCCGGCCAGCACCTGCACGACCGGCCAGTAGGTGAAGCCGAGCAGGAACACCGCCGAGGGCGCCAACAACGCGTAGGCGGTGACACGAGGGCGGCGAAGGCTGCGAGCGGCGGCGCGCGTTGTCGGAATAACGACGGCTTGGGCGGTGGTGCTGCTCACGGGGTCCACGGTCGGTTGCGGCAGCACTGATAGAGGCTGGACTATGAACCGCCCGTGACGGGGCGGCGACAGTTGGATGACAACGGTTTCATGCCGTGTTGGGGTTTCATGCCGCCCGGGTCAGCCGCTTGATGAACGCGGAAAACCGATGCCGCCGCAGCTCCGAGCGCGCCTTCTGGCCAGTGGTCATGTAATTGAGCTGCAGGCTGTAGCGCCGGCCCTCGAACGTCTTGTGGCCGTGCCAGCTTGTCGGCGAGTTGGGAAAGACCAGCAGCGTGCCGTTCACCGGCGGCACCTCGACCGCGTAGTCGTCCAGATCGTGCGGACCTCGTAACAGACGCAGGCAGCCCTCGTGCGCGCCGAACGCGCCGGTGTCCTGGTTGAGATACAGCAGCACGGTGACGCGCTTGGCGGTGCTGTCGGTGTGGATGTGGCCGTCGCGGTCGGTGGTCCAGCCGCGGACCGTCAGCATGGTGGGGGAGCGGGCCAGGTCCAGGTCGAACTTCTCGGCGATCGCCTGGCGCAGCTCGGGGCCCTCCATCGCGTGCATCAGCGCCTGCGCCGCCGGGCCGGAGCGGACCGCGTCGGCCGGGAAGGAGCCGCGCTTGTTCAGCGGCGGCAGGTCGGCCAGCACCGCGCGCAGGCTGGCGGGCG
This sequence comes from Acetobacteraceae bacterium, assembly GCA_003151425.1. Taxonomy (GTDB): domain Bacteria; phylum Pseudomonadota; class Alphaproteobacteria; order Acetobacterales; family Acetobacteraceae; genus Palsa-883. The sequence continues at coordinate 2,886 of PLXO01000174.1, read as the reverse complement.
GCACGAAATTCGGGACTACCACGTGCGCGAACGGGTCGGTGGCGACTGGGGTGTCACGCACCGCGGCATAGTCCAGTCGGATGTGATACCCCCTCACGCGTGCCCTCTTACATGATGCGGCGCGCCGCTTAGCACGGATCGCGCCGCAGTAGCAGCGCCTCGGTCAGGTCGACGACGTCGTCGGGCCACAGCGTGTCCGGTCGCGGCCGGGCGACACCCAGCGCCTCGTCCGGGCGGCAGGCCATCAGTGCCAGCCCGTCGCGCGCCGCGAAGGCCTGGCGTCCGGCGGTGGCGCCGAGCAGCGCGCCGGCCAGAGCGGGGTCGCGCGGGTCACCGGCGAGGCGCCGCACGGTCGCATGATCGGCGCCGACGATCCCGGCGGAGATCGCGGCGGCGACGCCGTCGCTGCCGCCGCCGATGATCCCCAGCGGCACCGCGCCCAACGCGCCATCCGAAGGCAGGCCGTCTGACGATGGGCGGCCTGGAAATGGGGTCGTGCCCGCGGCCAGGGCACGCGCACAGGCCAGTGCCGCCTCACCGCGCCGGCCGGGCTGGCCGGGAAGCCCGGGCTCGGAGCGTGCGCTGTCGGCGATCAGCATCCCCATCATCGCGCCGACCGCGCGATCCAGCGCGGCGTCCTCGGTCGCGCGCGGCCAGCCCAGCTTCACCCGCCAGTCGCGCCGAGGCTCCGAGCTGCCGCGCCAGGTCCGACCCAGCATCGCCGCCACCGCCTTGGGCGCGCCGCCGAAGCAGCCGACCGCCTCGCTGTCGCCGAGGTCCGTGTAGGTCACCGCGCGACCCGCGCCGTCGGTCAGGACCCCGCCCGCGCCACGCAGCAGCGCGTGCCCGGCCGCGTAGTCGAGCGCCGAGATCGTGTTGAGCGACATCGTCGCCACCGCGTCGCCGACCGCGATGCGCGCCAGGCGATAGGCGATCGAGGGCATCGGCACGAACCCCGCCGGCGCGACCCGGATGCTCGCGGTCATCGGCCGCAGCCCGCTGGTGTGGTTCAGCAGCACGATCGCCCCAGGGGCGAGGTCCATCTGGGTAAGGTCGTGTGTGACCGGGGCGCCGTTGCGCAGGATGGCGGAGCAGCCGTCCGCCCAGGCGATCATGTCGGGGCCGCGATCGGGTGAGGTCGGCGCGAACACCACGCCCAGCACCGGCACGCCGCGATGCAGCAGCCCAACCGAGACCGCGCTGCCGCGGCGGCCCTCGCCGAACGCCTTGGTGCCGTCCTGCGGATCGACCGCCCAGGCATAGTCGGCGTGGTGGGATCCGGCGGGGGCCTCGATGGTGCCGTCCTCCTCGCCGATGAAGCGGCCCGGGATCAGCGCGAGCAGCCGCGGGCGCAGCATCAGCTCGATCTCGAGGTCGATCGGCGCCTTGTGCTCGCCGCCGCGCGGACCCTCGGGACGGCTGAATTCCGCCGCCAGCATGCGCCCGCCGTCGTGCACCGCGGCGATCACGTCCGCCAGGACGGCGCGGGGCAGGTCATTCATGCAGGTGTCTCCGTGTGTGGCGGGGCAGTGTAGCAGCTAGAGCAGTTTCAAGCTGACTGGAACCTCGTACACCCCTCCCGCTCTTCGCGGCCCAAGCCCGCGACAAGCGGGAGAGGAGTACCCGCTCCGGTCGGCGGCGCCGCGCGCCCTAACAGCGCCTCCAGTGTCGCGAGCACGCTCGGCCCCCGCGGCCCTGCCGGCGTCGTGCCACGCGGCGCCAAGGCCTTGGTCGGGTTCAGTCGCGACAGCCCCGGCACACCGCCTTCCTCACGCTTCATGGCATTGAAGCGCGCGATGTGCAGATTGCACCTCGTCGGCCCGGCGGGCTTGGACCCCGAATCGCAAACCAGGGCCTGCCGCGGCAACGGCGGCAAAGCCATGCCCCAGTACCCCCGGGTCGAGCGCCCGGGGGGATGCTCGATCAGGTGGTAAGCGCCCTGCGCCCGTTGCCCCCCTTCGCCATTCCCCAAACCGCCTCAACCACGCCGATCCTCAGGCTTCATGGCATCGGATCGCGGGATTCGCGTCGCACCCCCCGCCGCCCGCGCCCGCTCCGCCCGCCGCGCGGCCAAAACCTGTCCGCGCGCAACCCGTGCCGCGCGCATCGCCGCCCGCGCGAACGCAATAGCCTGCCGCCACGGCGCCTGGCCGGCCGCCTCCGCCAGCGCCGCCCGCCGCTCAACCTCCCGGACGCGCAGCGCCAGGCGCGCCGCCCCGCCAGCCCTTCCGGAGGCAGCCGCGCGGCCCGTAGCCCCGCCGCCATTTCTCACGGTCCATGCATTCGGATCGGTGTTTTTCGAAAACGCCACCTGGGACGGATGGTCCGGCGCCTTCAGCTCCGCCGGCCCGAGCGCCAGTCGCGCCGCCATCTCCGCCGGCAAATACTCCCGCAGCCGCAGCGCCGCGCCAAACAGCCGCATCCGTGTGGACAGCGTGCTGACGTACCGCTGCATCGCCCGCTTCGCCGCCGTCGCCCGCCCGTGCGTGGTGTGCGCGGCGATCGACCGCGCCTTCCCCTCCGGTGTTCGAGGCCCGGTGCATTTGCCCCCATGTGTCCTGCATCGCCCGTTCGCCATCGCCGGCGCCCGGCACGGATTGCCCGAGCGCGCCCGCGCGCCGCAACGAGCCGCCAGGTTCGGGTTCCCCCGAGGGTTGCCGTTCCGCAGCGGACCGTTCCCACTCCCGGGCCCACCCCCGGCCCGCGCGGCCGGTGGGTCGGCGGGCCGGGCCGGCGAGGGGCTGTCGCACGCAATCATGGCGCCACCCCCACGTTCTGCGCCGCTGTCGCCTCGGGCGCGCTCTCACGGTTCATGGGATCGATGTCTGCATTTTCTCCCGCCATGCTCTCCCCCTCCCCTTGAGGCTAGGGCATGCGCACATGTCA
>PLXO01000032.1:6675-6924 GCA_003151425.1 Acetobacteraceae bacterium | reverse complement strand
GCTTCCTGGCGCACCAATTCTCATTTTGGCCGGCATGGGTCCCCTCATCGTCATGGCCGGGCTTGACCCGGCCATCCCCGCAACCGCCGTACCTGCGGTCAGTTGCACAATTCTCGCGTCCCGTGCCGGCGGGGATGGCCGGGTCAAGCCCGGCCATGACGATGTGGCAACGTCGTCGCGCCATAATGAGAATTGCTGCGGCTCCCGATTGCCGCGCCCCCATTGCATAGGGTAGCTGCGCGAAATCGC
>PLXO01000032.1:0-6659 GCA_003151425.1 Acetobacteraceae bacterium | reverse complement strand
CGCATTCTGCGCCGCGTCGCAACCGCCAGCCGTGCCATCCGGTCCGACCCCGTCCAACCCGGCTCCGCTGGCCCGCTCCCCATCGCATAGGGTAGCTGCGCGAAATCGCATTCTCCGCCGCGCCACACCCGCTAGCCGCGCCATCCGCTACGGCAGGGTTCCCCACGATCCGCCCGCCCTCTTCACGTTGTATGCCATCGTTGCGCGGAATCGCATTCCGCCGCAGGCCGCGCCCCGCCAGCCGGGTCGTTCCGTGCGGCAGATTTCCCACCGTCCACCCGGCCCGCTCCACCACCGGGTCAAGCGCCCGGTGGCAGGCTCCGTATGGCATCGTCGCGCGGAAATCGCATTCCGCCGCCGGCCACACCCCAGCCGACCCGTCCGGGGCGCACATCCCTTCCCTCCGCGGTTCCGCGCCTCGCAGAGAGCCGGCCTCAAGCGCCGCGTCGGTTGTCATGCCTTCACCTCGATCCCGCCCGGTTTTCAACGTCGCCACCGGACCAGAGCCGGATGTCGCCCGACAGACACGACGGCTCCCACCGCATCCCCCTGCCACCAGGACCCGGTCGCGCGCGGCTGCCGGATGCTGTACCAGACCCCGCCCAGGCGAACGCAAGCCGAGGCGTATGTTCCGCGGCAACGCGACAACGGCGTCCGTGGCGGTGAGGCGGGCGCGGGATTTAATGCGTTGCATCTGCGATCCTGGTGGGTCAAAAGTCAGTTATTCATACTACACCATACCGGCCCGCCTGCGCCAGACAAAACCGTCACGGGAGTCGGCGCCGGCAACCGGCAGGTCGGCCCCTGCTTGCCTCCAGACGTCCACAAGCCAGCAAGCATCCACGCGGAGCGCCGCGGAGCTCGCCGGCGACCGGCCGCGGTGCCCTGGTGGCGCCAGCCACCCGCCAGGGGGAGCGTGACGCCCATCCGGCCACCGACGCGCACGGGGGGCGGCGATCCGGGTGCTCGTTCCCCGGCAGGCAGCCAGCTTGTGGCTCAGCCTCTCTCTCGCGGTTCCGCCGCCACGATCAATCGCTCGATCGCGACGGCGAGAGGTGGCAGGTGTTCCTCGATGATGTTCCACGTGGCCATGACGTCGGCGCGCTGATAATCGTGGCGGAACAAATTGCCAATCGCGGCGATCTGACGCCAGGGAATGTCCGGAGCAAGTGCCTTTAGGCGACGCCCAACAATTGCCGCTTCGAAGTGACGACCTCGCCGCAGACAATTCCAGTCCGGAGGTCACGATCTGATGCCGGTGAGGTGAGCATGTCCGGGGCCTGTGCGGACCGCGGCAAAGCAATCAAGCGGACAGCAAGCAAGTAATCCATTAAAACACCGAGTTTCACAGAGTGTCCACAGAGTTTCACAGAGTAGATTCTTTTGGCGCTTCACGCTGACGACAGGTGCACCGGTCAAAACGCCTTGCGCGCAGCGCATATGCTTACTCTCTGTGAAACTCTGTGGATACTCTGTGAAACTCTGTGTTTTAATGGATTACTTGCTTGCTTGCTCCGAAGCAGGGCCGCGATACGGACGAGATTCACCGCTACCCACAAACCGCAGTCGATTCGTTCATTGTTGGGCGTCGCCTTAGCTCGTCAGGCACATGGCGACTGGCCTCGGAGATGATTTCCAGCCCGCGCTCGACCGCGCGTTGCATTCCCCAGCTTTTGGCGAACCCGTCGAAGGTGGCGCGGACGACCACATTCTGAATGCCGCCGATCGCGTCGCGAATATCAACCAGGCGAAGAAGCACGCTGCGCGGCACGTCAGAAAACGCGAAGCGCTTCCGCTTCGATTTGCGGCCGAAGCATTGGATGCAGGCTGGCCCGCGTCATCACGTCGGTTTCCGTGCCGAGGATACCGCTGACACGATCCTGGACGTCGACCAGCTCAATCAGACTGAAGCGCGGGTTGTCGGTATCGAAGAAAAGATCGACGTCGCTGTCCGGCCGGGCTTCCCGCCTTGCAACCGAACCGAAAAGGTAAAGGCGAGCGACCCCGACCCGATGAAGATCGGCTGCATGGGCACGAAGCCTCGCGATCACCTGGTCTCGATCCATCGCCGTCTCCGGAAACGCATCATATCCGTACTCTGTCGGAGGCCACGCTTCAAGAGAGAGCGGTCGGAGATCAAGGGTGCTCGTAGCGGCGGCCCACCCGCGCCAGGTAAACCGTCACGGGAGTCGGTGTCCGCGCCGGCAACCGGCAGGCCGGCCCCTGCTTGCCTCCAGACGTCCGCAAGCCAGCAAGCATCCGCGCGGAGCGCCGCGGAGCTCGCGGGCGACCGGCCGCGGTGCCCTGGTGGCGCCAGCCACCCGCCAGGGGGAGCGTGACGCCCACCCGGCCACCGACGCGCGCGGGGGGCGGCGATCCGGGTGCTCGTTCCCCGGCAGGCAAGCAAGTTTGTAGCACGAAGGAGGCGGGCGAAGGCACGGAGGTCAACGAAGAAGGGAAGCATGACGCTTCGCCCGCCATGGCGCCCCAGGGCGAGCGGCACGTGAGGTCGGCGCGCTCGGCGCACTCCGTCTGAGGCACCGGCGTTCCATTTCCGGCGCAGCCCGATCCGGACGCTGATCAAAGGGCAACGGCGATAGGTGCTTCATCAGGGCGTGCCAGTTCGGCCACCAGATCATCTTGCTGCGCCTGGCGGACGGAACGGATTGAAGGGCGAAAGCCGACCCATCAAGGCTGCGGTGGGCACCAATTGAGCAACCGGGGAGTCCGCAATGGGTGGATTCCGGACCTTCGAGTCGCTTTGCCCGGCGGCACAGATGTGCCAGAAGCGGACATCCCCATCGAGCGGCGAGTCCGGTCAGCTCCCTCCCGCTCTCAAGGGTTCTGAGAGAAATCGAAGGCGTTGAGGAGATTGTTGGCCGCAGCGTCTCGAGGACCGAGAGGCGCCAAGTGCCAGCGGGTTTCGATGAGCTTCAAAATCGAGGTGGTCTCGTAGCTCGTGTGATCGACGAAGCGGCGTTTAGCATAGGGCGAGATGATGATGGCCGGAACGCGAACCCCTGGACCCCAGCGATCGCCGGACGGTGGCGGGACGTGATCCCAACGTCCACCGCCCTCGTCGTAAGTGATGATGATCACGCTGTCCTTCCAAACGGCACTCTCCTGCACAGCGTTGACCAAGGTTGCCACGTACTGCTGACCTCGCAGCAACTCCGAGTAACCTGGGTGTTCGTTGTCGGCGCCGATGGGCTTGACAAAAGCCACGGCCGGCAGGCTGCCGGCGCGGAGGGCGGCAAGGAAGTCCTCGATATCCTTCAGGTGCTGAGTCCGGGCAACCTTCCCTTCGGCATAAGAGGAGAAGTAGTTGAATGGTTGATGATGGAATTGAAAGAGCATATCAGGACGGCCCGCAACGGCGTCATTCCAGCCGCCTGAGTACCAGGCCCAGGAGATGCCCTTCTCGCTCAGCCGGTCCCCAATTGTCGGCACCTTCAGCAGTTGCAAAAGCTGGGTAGGATCTTTGATGCTCGCGGGATAAGGGCGATTCGCGGGATATACGGTATGAACCACGTAGCCGTCCGGGGTCACCGATCCATCCTTGACCACATTGCCCTGCGCATCGATTTCTATTCTCAAGTTCGCTGGTGCGTCCGGCCAGCTCGGCGTGCAGGCGCAGATCAACCATAGATGATTAATCAGCGAGCCATCGAATGCCGAGTGGAAGAAACGATCGGCCAGCGTGTACTGCTGAGCCAAGCGGCCAACCGGCAGGTCGGTCGCATCGTAATAGCCCATCGCCAATCCGCCGTTCTCGCTCCAGGCGACGAACCCGTCCATTCGGCCGCCGTTAATCTGACGCTTCTCCTGCAGCGCGCGATTGACGATGTCGCCGATCTTCTGGTGCGGCGGAACGTACAAAGCAATGTCATACGGGCCGACCGGTAAATCCGTCGGGAATCGGGTGTCGGGGATCGGCGGCTTCTTCGACGTATCGAGTGGCTGCGGAAGCGTCGTGTACGGCGTGCCGTCCTTTTTTATCTGCCGAGTGTGTTCAGCCGCATTGGCGATGCCGTCTACCCCGGGGAATTTGCCATACAGACCGTCAAAGCTCCAATTCTCCTCATAAATGACGATGACGTGCTCAATCTTTTCCAATCCAGCCGACTGGGCAGCGGCGCCGCCGGCAGAAAACGCAATTACAAGACACCACAGCGCAATAGCCGTTATGGCCCGTGTGTCGTGGTTGCGCCGCCCACCTGCGATACGAGTTGTCATTTGAGCCCCCGTTGCTGCACTCGCCCCGACGCGGACGGTCAGATCAATGTTCTCCTGCCCGGCACGCCCTGGCGGACATGAGGGACGGTAGATTCGCCTCGCTCTCGGCGTCCAATGCATAATTTCTCCTATTTCTTATGCGATTTTGATATAAGCAGAGACATGGACCTCAGGCGCCTACGGACATTCGTCGCCATCGCCGAGTTGGGCACGGTGTCACGGGCGGCGTTGCGTCTGCATATCAGCCAGCCGGCCCTTTCGCGCCGGATCAAAGACCTCGAGCAGGAATTCGGCCTCAGGCTTTTTGATCGTGTGGGGCGCCGTGTCATGCTGACCGCGATAGGCGAGCAGTTGCTCGAAGATTGCCGCACGGTATTGGGTCAGGTCGACTCGCTTGGCGCGCGGGTAGATCTGCTCCGGCGGGGCGGCAGCGGGGTGCTGCGGGTTGCGGCCCCACCGCAGACAATCGAAAGTGTTCTGTCACGATTCCTGCCGCGATACACACAGCGGTTTCCCGATGTGCGCGTGAGATTGACCGAGGCTCTGGGGCACGAACAATTGGTGTTATTGGAGCACGGCGAGGTTCACCTCGGTATCAGACACGACCAGGGCAGCGATCGCCGCTTCGAGAGCCGCGCATTGTCAACGGATGAGGTTTTGGCGGCGTGCGCTCCATCGTTGCAGCTTGGCGGCGCCGGCATGATCGATATTGGCAGCCTCGTGCGTTATCCGTTGCTGTTGCTCGACTCGGGGTACTCGGTCCGCAAGATGTTCGATGCAGCCTGCCGTCTCGCCGAGATCGAGCCGAAAATTCTGGTCGAGAGCCGGGCACCGCATACGCTGCTCGCGCTCGCGGAGGACGGGCATGGCGTGGCGATTATTCCCTCAATCTTGACCACGAATCGCTACAACCTGAGAATCGTCCGCGTCGCCCACCGAAACAGGCCGCTGCGGGAGAGATTGATCGTCCAGTGGGATAAGCGACGGCCGATCCCGTCCTACGCCCAGAGCTTTTGCGAGTGAGGTGGACCCCATCGGTTGGACAGGAATCGGGGCGACTTAAGAGAGAGTCCCGCCGGGTTCCAACGCCCCTGCCGATCCGAGGGGATATCCGATCTTTAGTATAGACCTTCTTCTATATCAGTCAATACCCTTCTGTTGCTGTTGTGCCTGTGTATATGTGGGCAATGCGTGAGCGCAGCGCAGCGAAGCGGAGGCATTGTCCACATATACACAGGCAACACCCTCGAACACCTCACGCGGTGTGTGATAGCGCAGCGCCTGGTGCGGCCGCTCGTCGTTGTAGAACGTCAGCCATCCGCCGATGCCCTGACGCGCCTCGGCCACCGTACCATACGCCTTGATGAACACCTCCTCGTATTTCAGGCTCCGCCACAGCCGCTCGATGAAGATGTTGTCCAGATACCGTCCCCTGCCGTCCATGCTGATCCGCACGCCCCGGGTCTGCAGTTCAGCCACGAACCCCGCGCTGGTGAACTGAACGCCCTGATCCGTGTTGAAGATCTCCGGTTGACCATACCGCTCCATCGCCTCTTGCAGCGCCTCGACGCAAAACCCCGTGTCCATGGTGATGGACAGTCGCCACGCCAGAACCCGCCGGCTGAACCAGTCCATCACAGCCACCAGATACACAAACCCCTTCGCCATCGGGATATACGTGATGTCCGCGCACCACACCTGATTCGGCCGGTCAATCACCAAACCCCGTAACAGATAAGGATACACCTCGTGGCCGGGATGACCCCGGCTGGTATTGGGTTTCTGGTAGATGGCCTCGATCGCCATCACCCGCATCAACCGCTTGACCCGTTTGCGGTTCACCGCCCAGCCGTCGTGCCGCAGCACCGCCGCCAGCCGCCGCGAGCCATAGAACGGCCACGCCAGATGCAGCTCGTCCATCCGCCGCATCACCGCCAGGTCGTCATCGCTCACTGGCGCCGGCCGGTAATACAGTGTCGAGCGCGCCACCTTCAGCAGCCGGCATTGCGCCACGATCGGCAGGACCGGGTCAGCATGGTCCACCAGCGCAAGCCGATCCGGGGGGCTCATGGCCCAGACCTTTTGCGAAAAAAATCGCGCTCCACCGTCAATTGGCCGATCTTCTCGTACAGCGGGGCGAGCTGCGCCTCGTCCGCCGCCGCGCCGTCCTTCCCGTTGGCGTGGCTCCGCACGAACAGCGAGGCCGTGCCATCCAGCAGCGTCTTCTTCCACGCATGGATCTGGCTGGCATGCACCCCGAACCGGCTTGACAGCTCGGCCACAGTGCCTTCCTCCCGTACCGCCGCCAGGGCGACTTTCGCCTTGAAATCACCGCCGTGCCGCTTCCGCGTGTTGGTCATGTCTCACCTCCGGCCGGATGGCCGTTCCAAGGGGAGACTCTCTCTTAGGCGACGCCCAAAGAC
>PLXO01000137.1 GCA_003151425.1 Acetobacteraceae bacterium | reverse complement strand
TGACATGTGTCTCTACCGCGATATGAGGGCAGATGCATGCAGAACACGCAGATAGCGACAGGCTGAATGGTTTGTCGGGACGCGTGATCGGCTGCGCGTTCACCGTGCTCAATGCGCTTGGGGCCGGAATCTTGGAAGAGGTCGATGAGAATGTGTTGGCACCAGAAGTGCGCTAGAGCCCGCTCCGGCGAAGGCTGCAAGCAGGCCCTTGCCCTCTAGGTGGCCGGGGCTTCAGGGGGGCGTCTCGCTGATGCTGGCGATCCAGTCGACACACACAGCGATGGTGCGCCGGATTGCTGATGGCCGCGGCATGTTAGCCGGCGGACGGCGGCGAAACACATGCTACTCACTAGCACATGGGAAGGGTCCGGGGTTAAACGAGTCTCGATCACCATACGTACTCATTTTCCCGGGAGGAACACAGCAATGACACAGGCCAGCACAGGCAACCACACCTACGAACTAATCCGCGATTTCCTCAAACCACCCAACGGAGAATCCTTCGGCCTGGTCAGCCGGGTGGCGACCGATTCGCAGGACCGCGTCTACGTATTCCAGCGCAAGGACCCCCCGGTGGTGGTCTTCGACCGCGACGGGAACTACCTCACCGCCTGGGGCACCGGCGAGGTCACGGACCCGCACGGGCTGAAAATCGTCGATGACGTCGTCTAGACCACCGATCGCTCCGACTCGGTGGCAAAATCGTTCACGCTGGACGGCAAACCCCTGCTGGCTCTCGGCCAGCGCGGCGTGCATTCCGACACCGGCTGCACCGGCTCCCCCTGGCTCGCGTTGCGCGCGGCGGGGCCGTTCAATTACCCCACCGAGATGATCGCCCACCCCAACGGCGACATTTACGTCACCGACGGCTACCGCAACGCCCGAGTGCACCGCTTCACGCGCGACGGTCGGCTGATTACGTCGTGGGGCACGCCGGGCAAGGCACCAGGAGAATTCCACCTGCCGCACAGCATCGCGATCGACCCTGACGGCAAGCTCTACGTCGCCGACCGGGCGAACAAGCGCATCCAGATTTTTTCCCCCGACGGCGACTTCCTCGGCATGTGGACGGGCATGGGCGGGCCGAACGACATCACGCGCGGCAAGGACGGCACGTTTACCATCGCCGAGCAGGAAGACGGCGACCAGCCCGCGTATGTCTGCGTACGCGATGCGGGGGGAAAAGTGCTCGCCCGCATGGAGAGCCGCCATGTTCACGGCGTGGGCGTGGACTCGCGCGGCGACATCTACGCCGGATTGACGGTGGACCGCAGCGTGGACAAGTTCGTGCGACAAGGCTGAGCGCCAGCGCAAAGCGGATGCGCGCTATCCACCCATTGCAGACACTCAAACTGAGACACAGCCCACGCACCGCAGACTCGCCGGTGGCCGCAGCGATGGCATGAAACAGATCGCGGCAAGTCCTGCCTCGCGATCCGGCGTTTGGCTTTCGGTCTGTCAATCCGCCGGCTGACCCCGCCTCGGTCACCCGGGCACCAAGCGTCGAAGTCCGACGCAGGAACGCCACCCCGTCCGGGACGGGCGTGCGCCCCAGGCCACTTGCCCGTATGACATGCTCGCATGATCGACTCCCCCCAGGACCACGCGGCGCGCCGTGCCCTGTCCCAGCATCGCGCCTTCGCGACCGGCCTGCTCGCGCTGATGGGGGCACTGGCGCTGGCCAGCTACGCGCTGCCGCCCGGCTACGTGACCGACCTCCTGCGGGCCGCCGCGAAGGCTGGCTTCATCGGCGGCATCGCCGACTGGTTCGCCGTCACCGCGCTGTTCCGCCATCCGCTCGGCATCCCCATCCCGCACACCGCGATCATCCCGGCGCAGAAGGCCCGCCTCGGCCGCGCGCTGGGTCGCTTCGTCGCCAACCATGTGGTGACCGGGGCAGAAGTGTCCGGCGTGCTGCACCGGCTCGACGTGCCGCGCATTCTGCATCGTTTCCTGGCCGACCCGGTCGCCACGGCGCCGTCCGCTCACGCCCTGGCCGCCATGCTGCCGCGGCTGCTGTCCAGTGTGCAGGACGGTCGGGCGCGGCGCGTCGTCGCGCGCATCATCCCGCGCATCCTGGGCGGCCCGGGTGCCGGCGCGGCGGTGGCGCGCGCCCTGCACGGCCTGGTGGAAGGCGGCCGCCATCAGGAGGTGCTCGGCTTCGTGATCGGCCAGATCAAGACGCTGATGGCCGGGCGGGAGGAAGCGTTGCGCGCCACGATCGAGGAGCGTGTCCGCGAACAGGGCGGCCGCCTCGTCGGCTGGGCGCTGGGCGCGACCATCGCAAAGCGCGTGCTGACGACGCTGAACGCCGAGCTGGACCGCATCGGTCCCGACGGCTCCGAGCTGCGCGCCGCGTTCGACGAGTGGGTCCGCCGCGAGATCACCCGCATGGAACAGGACCCGGCGCGGGCGGCGGAGATCGGCCTGGCGATCCGCCGCGTGGTCGCGCACGACACGGTCCAGGCCTGGCTATGGGACGTATGGTCGCGCCTTCGCCTCGCGCTGGAGGCCGACGCGGCCCGCCCCTCCGGGCACACCGTCGCGTTCTTCTCCGGCGCGCTCGCCAATCTCGGTGCGTTGCTGGAGAACGATCCCGCGGCGCGGGCCGGCGTGGGGCGCGCGGTCGAGGGCCTCGTCGCCACGCTGCTGCCGTCGGCGCAGGCCCAGCTTTCGGATTTCATTGCCGGCGTGGTGGGCGGCTGGGACGCCTCGACCATCACCGAGCGGCTGGAGCTGTCGGTCGGAAAGGACCTGCAATATGTCCGGGTCAACGGCACGCTAGTCGGCTTCCTGGTGGGCGGCCTGGTCTATGCCGCGCTGCGCGCCATCTTCGGCGACACGGGGTTTTGACCCGTGGGTCCTGTTGAAAGACGGGTGACGCAGAAGAAATTGCAACCCAGAATGGAACGACCTCCGAAACCTGCTATTGTCGGCGCGATGAAGGCACCGAAGAACGACGGTCCCACGCCCACCGACCTCGTGGACCCACAAGCCGCCGAGCAGTTGCGCGCGTTCTTCGACGCGGACTGGTATCTGACAAAGTACCCGGAGTTGCGCGCGATCAATATCGATCCGCTAACGCACTACATCCTGTACGGCGCGGGCGAGGGGCGCGATCCGAACCGTTTCTTCGACAGCACCTGGTACGCCGCCCGCTATCCGGAGGTCGCATCATCCGGATTTCCCTCGCTGCTGCATTACCTGACCTGGGGTGCCGCCGAGCTGCGCGATCCGCACCCGCGCTTCGATACCGCCTACTACGTCGAGATGCATCCGGAGGCCGCGTCCAATCCGCTGCTGCACCACCTCCGGTACGGGGCCAGCCGTCGCTGGCAGACCGAGAAACCGATCGACATAAGCGGCTGCCTGCCCTCGGGGGCCCTGGCGCGTTCCTGTCCGGACGGCGTCGTGGCCGATGTCATCATCGCCGTCTATCGCGGATTGCGGGAAACCCAGCACTGTCTCAATTCGGTGCTGGAGGATCCCGATCGTCCGCCGGGCCACGTGGTCGTGATCGAGGATTGCTCGCCCGAGCCGAAACTGGTCGCCTGGCTGCGCACGCTGGCGAACGCCGGGCGCATCGTGCTGCTGCACAACGCCCGCAACCTCGGGTTCGTCGCCTCGGTCAATCGCGGCATGCAGGCGGCCGGCAGCAACGACGTCGCGCTGCTGAACAGCGACACGGTGGTGCCGCACGGCTGGCTGCGCCGGCTTGCCGCGCAGGCCTATGCGGTGCCGCGCGTGGCCTCGGTCTCGCCGTTCTCGAACAACGCCACGATCTGCGGCTATCCCAGTATCGCAGGCGTATCGCCGGCGTTCGGCCTCGACGTGCACAGCATCGACGCCGCATGCCGCGCGGTGAATGTCGGGCGCAGCGTCGAGGTGCCGACGACGGTCGGGTTCTGCATGTACATCCGCCGCGCGGCGCTGAACGATGTCGGCATGTTCGATACCAAAACGTTCGGCCTCGGCTATGGCGAGGAGAACGATTTCTGCCTGCGCGCCGGCGCCCGCGGCTGGCGTCATATGCTGGCCTGCGACACCTATGTGTTCCACGAAGGCAACGTCAGCTTCGGTGCGGCCGCCACGCAACGCAAGCAACGCAGCCTCAAGGCGCTGATCGCACGCTACCCCGACTACGAGAGCGTGATCCACCGGCATGTCCGCCTCGATGCCGCCGGACCGGCACGCTTCGCCCTGACGGCGGCGCTGCTGCGCGCCTCGGGCAAGCCGAGCGTGCTGATGGTCTCGCACCGGCTTGGCGGCGGCGTGGAGCGGCAGATCGACGAGCTGGTCGCGCAGCTCGATCAGACGGCCAACGTGCTGCTGCTGGGCGCCTCCGCGCGCGGCGTCAGCCTGTCGGTGCCGGTGTTGCCGGGGCATTCAGTCCTGACGCTGCCGGCCGACCGGCTCGACGATCTGGTGACCTTTCTGCGCACGACGAACCCACGGCGCATGCATGTGCACCATGTGCTCGGGCTCGATCTGGATGCGCCGGCGCTGGCGCGGCGCCTGGGCGTCGGATTCGATCTGACGGTGCATGACTACTTCGCGATCTGCCCGCAGGTGAATCTGGTACAAGGGCCGAATCTTCCGTATTGTGGCGAGCCGGGCCCGGCCACCTGCAATGCCTGCATCGCGCAGCGGCCCAGCTACGGCGCGCGCGAAATCCTGTCCTGGCGACGCTCGTGGGCCAGGCTGCTGCTCGAGGCCGAGCGGGTGCTGTGCCCGAGCGAGGACGTGCGTGCCCGGCTCGCCCGCTATGGCCTGGCGCGCAATGCCGTGCTGGCGCCGCATGAGTCGGTGCCCGGGGCAGCGCCCGGCGCGGTAACCGACACCGCGTGGATCGTCCGCCCGCCGCCGCTGCGTGAGGGCGGGCCGCTGCGGGTCGCGGTGATCGGCGTGCTGGCGGCGCACAAGGGCGAGGTCAGCGTCGTCACGCTGGCCGAGGCGGCGCCCGCCACCGAGATCGCCCTGCATCTGATCGGCTATGCCGAGCACGACCTCCCGCCGACCGTCGCGGCGCGGATGCAGGTGACCGGGAAATATCAGGAGCCGGCGCTGCCCGGCCTGCTGGCCAGCGTGAAGCCGCACGTCGCGTGGTTTCCGGCGCCGTGGCCGGAGACCTACAGCTACACGCTGAGCGCGGCGATCGAGGCGAAGCTGCCGATCGTCGCAACGCGCATCGGCGCCTTCCCCGAGCGCCTGGAGGGCCGGCCGTTGACCTGGCTGGTCGACCCGGCTGCCACGACGGAGGACTGGCTGGCGGTATTCCGCACGGTGCGGACCGCGCTCGGGCGCGGGGCTCCACCGCCGGCCCCGCGGCGGCCGGTCGAGGATTTTTATGCACGCGATTATGCCGCTCCGCTGCACGCGTCCGCCGCCTCGCTGCACGCACCCGCCGTCCAGCGCCGCGAGATCGACCTGCGCCGGCCCGGTCGGGTCAGTGTCCTCGTCGTCCCGGAGCGGTTGCCGAACGGCGCGCTCAGCCCCTGTGCCTACATACGATTGCTGCAACCGCTGGATCATCCGGCGATCACGGGCGGCCATCCGGCGAGCGACGGCGGGCGTCGGGGAATCGCGGGCGGAATCGCCGACGGACCTCCGGCAATCGCGAACCGACTCTCGGGCGGGTTCGACGTGGTGATGGCCGAGGCGCACGAGGTGTCGCGCTTTCGCGCCGACATCGTCGCCACCCAGCGCTATGCGGTCCCCGATATCGCGACCGCCGACGCGTTGGCCGCGCACTGCCGCGAGATCGGGGCGCGGCTGATCTACGACATCGACGACGATCTGCTGAACATCCCGCGTGACCACCCGGAGGCCAAGGCGCTGCGCCCGCACGCGCGGACGGTCGCGCGCATGCTGCATCACGCCGACGCGGTCTGGGTTCCCACACCGGGCCTGGCCGAGGCATTGCGCGCGGCACGCCCCGCGGTGCGGCCGACGATTCGACTGGTCCCGAACGGGCTCGATGAACGTCTGTGGGGCACGCCGCCGCAGGAAACCCGACCCCGGCCCGGCCCGGTGCGCCTGCTGTTCATGGGCAGCGCCACGCATGGTGGCGATTGGGCGGTCGTGGCGACGGCGATGGAGCGGGTGGCGGTTTCGTTCGGGCACAGCGTCTCGTTCGACATGATCGGCGTGGTCGGCGCGGTGACGCTGCCCGCCTGGGTCCACCGGGTGTCGCCCTCGCACAATGGCATGGCCTCCTATCCCGGCTTCGTGAACTGGATCACCCGCCAGCATCCCTGGGACATCGGCATCGCCCCGCTGGCCGATACGCCGTTCAATCGCTGCAAATCGCCGATCAAGACCTTGGATTATGCCGCGCTCGGGCTGGCGGTGCTGGCGTCCGACGTGCCGGCCTATCGAGGCTCGCTGGCCGACGGCACGGGGGCGCACAGGATCGAGGCTGACGGGACGAGGTCCGCCAACACCGGGGCCAACGTTACCGCGGCCGCCCCCCCCGGCGGCATGCTCGTGGCGAACACCGAGGCGGCTTGGTTTCGCGCGCTAAGCGAGCTGATTCGCAATGGGCCGGCGCGCCAACGTCTGGCCGCGGGCGCGCACACCGCGGTTGCGGCGCACTACACGCTGGCGGCACAGGCGACGACGCGCCGGGCGGCGTGGCTGGAACTCGCGCCGGCGGCAGCGGTCGCCCCCGTGGCCGCCCCCTTGGATGCCCCCCTCGACGCCAAGGCGTCCCCGCGGCGACGATCGGCCAGGCTGGCGGCGGGCTGATATGCCCTTGACCCGCGGCGATTGGCTGACTTTGGAAGTCATATATATTAACTATGCGCCGAACGCCAACTAGCATTCATCCCCGGTGTGCGGGCGACGGCGGCAGGTAAGGAAGTAGCGTCTGGAATGGCGCTGGCACCAGAAGGCCGAGCAGGATCCCCGCGGCGATGCACAGCGCCACCCAGACGGTCAGCAACCGCTCGAGCCGCCCGAGACGCGCTCGCGAGGTCTCCTGCCCGAGTGTCCTGCTGCGTGTTGCATGCAGCGCGCGCCATCGTCTCAGCCTGCCGCATGGTCTCGTTACGCTATGGGTTGCGATGGCGGATTGCGTCAGGCCCCCTCAACCTTAATTCCATTCATCTGGAATCCTGGAATTAACCCCTTGCCATGGTTCAGGCATGGGCGTTATGGTTTCTGCCAATAGTTCCAGAATCATGGAAGCACAGGGGGGGAACCCATGAAGCGATGTGACAAGCTCGTGGATGCGGGCCGGCGGGCCTTCTTCGCGCGGACGGCGGCCGTGGCCGCCGGGGCAGCGGCAACCGTTGCGGTCCCGTCGGTTGCCCTGCGCGCCGCACCGTCCCTCGCCCTGGTCACCTACCCGTCAAATAAGCTCGCCAACGTCAGCGACCTGAAGCCCGACGTGCCGCAGGACATTACGTATCCCGACGGGGACAGCCCGGGCGTGCTGCTAAAACTCGGCCATCGCGTCGAGGGCGGGGTGGGCCCGGACGGCGACATCGTCGCCTTCAGCACGCTGTGCCCGCACAAGGGCTTCTCGCTCGTCTACGGCGCCGGCGACAAGTCGCTGAGCTGTCCCGGTCATTACAGCCGGTTCGATGTCGAAAAGGGCGGCCTGCAGATCTTCGGGCACGCCACACAGAACCTGCCGCAGTTCCGGCTGGTCGTGGATCCGAAGGGCGACATCTACGCCGTGGCCGTCGACGAGCTGATCTACGGCCGTCTCTCCAACGTCCTGACGGCATAGGACGCGCGCCATGGCCTACAAGCGCAACATCGACCGCCTGCCCATCCCGCCGAAGGATGCCCAGGTGCACAACGTCGTCTGTCATTATTGCATCGTCGGGTGCGGCTATCATGCCCTGTCATGGCCGGTCGATCGCCAGGGCGGCGTGCAGCCCGGACAGAACGCCTTCGACACGGACCTGACGAAGCAACAACCCGCGATGACGACGGCGTGGTTCAGCCCGTCGATGTACAACATCGTCAAGCAGAACGGGCAGGATGTGCATCTGGTCGTCAAGCCCGACCACGACTGCGTGGTGAACTCGGGGCTCGGCTCCACGCGCGGCGCGAAGATCGCGGAACTCTCGTATTCCACCGTCACCGGCACGCAGGCCGAGCGGCTGACCGAACCGCTCGTCTGGCGCTATGGCACCCTGACGCCGACCGCGTGGGACGACGCGATCGGCCTGGTGGCCGAGGTGACGCGGCGCGTGGTGGAAACCCAGGGCGAGGACGGCGTGATCGTTTCGGCGTACGATCACGGCGGTGCTGGCGGCGGCTACGAGAACACCTGGGCGACCGGCAAGCTCTATTTCGAGAGCATGAAGATCAAGAACATCCGCATCCATAATCGTCCCGCGTACAACAGCGAAGTGCACGGCACGCGCGACATGGGTGTGGGCGAGCTGAACAATTGCTACGAAGACGCCGAGCTCGCCGATACGATCATGGCGGTTGGCACCAACTCACTGGAGACGCAGACCAACTACTTTCTGAACCATTGGGTGCCGAACCTGCGCGGCACCAGCGCCGACAAGAAGAAGGCAGAGTTCGGCACCGAGCCCACCGGGCCGGCCAGGATCATCTTTGTCGATCCCCGCCGGACACCGACCATTGCAGCCTGCGAGGCGGAGGCCGGCCCAGCCAACGTACTCCATCTCGCTATCAACCCGGGGACCGATCTCGCGCTGTTCAACGCGCTGTTCACCGAGGTCGCCGCCAAGGGCTGGGTCGATCGCGCCTTCATCGCCGCCAGCACAAGCGGCTACGATGATGCTGTCAAAGCGAATCATACCACGATCGAACAGGCGGCGCAGATCACCGGCCTGAAGCCGGACGATATCCGCAAGGCGGCGGAGTGGATCGCCCAGCCGAAACAGGGCAACGCACGGCGGCGGACAATGTTCGCCTACGAGAAGGGTCTGATCTGGGGCAACGACAACTACCGCACCAACCAGGCGCTGGTGAACGTCGCACTCGCGACGGGCAATGTCGGCAGACCGGGCGGCGGTTGCGTGCGGATGGGCGGGCATCAGGAGGGCTATGTGCGGCCCGACTATCCCGGTGGGAAGCCGGCGCCGTACGTCGACCTGCTTCTGATCGGCGGGAAGGGCGGCGTGCACCACATCTGGGGTTGCGATCACTTCAAGACCACGCTGAACGCGACCGAGTTCAAGCGCGTTTACAAGCGGCGCACGGATCTGGTGAAGGCCGCTATGGACTCGGTGCCGGCAGGCGACCGCGAAGGCCAGATCAAGGCGATCATGGACGCGATCGGCCAGGGCGGCCTGTTCGTCGTGGACGTGGATCTCGTACCGACCCAGATCGGAGGCTGCGCGCACGTGATGCTCGCCGCCGCCACATCCGGCGAGGCCAACCTGACGAGCATGAACGGCGAGCGGCGCATGCGCCTGACCGAACGCTACATGGATCCCCCGGGCGACGCCCTGCCGGACTCGCTGATCGTCGCCAGGATCGCGCAGGCGCTGGAACGAAGCTGGCGCGCGGCCGGGAAGGCGGATGTTGCCGACAAGTTCAAAGGGTACGACTGGAAGACCGAGGAAGATGCGTTCATGGATGGCTACAACAAGAACGCAGATGGCGGACAATTTGTGACCTACGAGCGGTTGCGGGCCATGGGGACGAATGGCTTCCAGGAGCCGGCGACCGGTTTTCAGGATGGCAAGATCATCGGGACCAAGCGGCTGTTCACCGACGGCAAGTTCAAGACGCCGGACGGCAAGGCGAAGTTCGCCACCGCACAGTGGCGAGGTCTGCAGGCCCCGGGCAAGCAGGCAGAGAAAGACAAGTTCCGTTTCCTGATCAACAACGGCCGCTCGAACCAGGTCTGGCAGTCGGTCTATCTCGACCAGCACAACGATTTCGTCTGGGATCGCTTCCCGTTCGCCTATCTTCAGATGAACCCCCAGGACATCGCCGAACTGAAGTTGAACCAAGGCGATCTGGTCGAGGTCTACAACGACAATGGCAGCACCCAGGCGATGGTCTGGCCAACGCCGAGCGCGGCGGAACGAGACGTTCATGCTGTTCGCCCACCCCACCGGCGCAGTCGGCAATGTGGTCAGCAAAGGCGTGAACGAGCTGATCCTTCCGAACTACAAACAGACCTGGGGAAATATCCGCAAGCTCGCGGACGCGCCGCAGGTGACGCGTCACCTGTCGTTCAAGACCCAGGAGTACAAGGTCCCAAGCTGATCGCCGGGCTCGCCGCAGCCTGTCATTGCGAGAAGCGAAGCGACGAAGCAAGCTCTTACCCCAGGGGCAAGAGCTTGCTTCGTCGCTTCGCTTCTCGCAATGACAGGTGGCGACGGGCAGCTCAGGCGGGCACGCGCCGCGCCCCGGCGCCGGTCGGCAGCAGGACCGTGATCGCGAGGCAAATCGCCAGCATGATGGCGGACCCCCAGAGGCAGGCTGGCATCCCGCCGCTCTGCGTCAGGACGCCAGAAAGAAGAATACCCATCAGCCGTCCCGCGGCATTCGCGGCATAGTAAAAGCCGACATCCTCGGCCGCCTTCTCGGACCCCGCGTAGGCCAGGATCAGGTAGGAGTGCAGCGAGGAGATCACGGCAAACGCGAAGCCGAAGATCAGCAGGCCGACAACCAGGACAAGATCCGGCCGCGGCACGCCCGGCGCCGTCACCAGCAGCGCGAGTGCGACCGGAATCGCCGTCAGGATCGCGCCCCACAATTTCGCGGCGGGAACCTCACGGCTCAGACCGTCGCGGCTTCGGGTGACGACTGCTGGCGCGATCGCCTGGATAGCGCCATAGGCGATCGTCCACGCCGCGACAAACCCGGCGACCTGCATGTATTTCCAGCCATAGCCGTACAGGAACACCGGCAGGCCGACCACGAACCACACGTCGCGCGAGCCGAACATGAACACGCGCGCCGCCGCCATCAGGTTGATGGCCCGCGTCTTGGCGAACAACTCACGAAAACTCTTCGACGCCTTCGCCTTGCCCAGCGTGCGCGGCAGCGACAGCAGCACACCCGCCAGCACGACGGCGAGCATCGCCGCCATCATCCAAAGAGCGGGGCGGAAGCCGACCACCTGCAACAGGAGGCCGCCGATGAAAAAGCCGGCGCCCTTGGTGGCGTTCTTCGAGCCGGTGAACCACGCCACCCAACGGAACAACTGTCCGGCGCCCTGCTGCGACGTGGCCTTGATCGCGCTCTTGGACGCGGTTTTGGTCAGGTCCTTGGCGACCCCGGCGATGCCCTGCGCGGCCACCACCCAGGCGACCGAGGCAACCGCGCCCCAGGCCGGATCCAGCGCCGACAGCATGCCGAGGCCGGCGATCTGCAGGATGAGGCCCGAGGCCAGCATGCGCGGGATGCCGAAGCGCACCGCCAGCCAGCCGCCGCCGAGATTGGCGAAGATGCCGGTGGTCTCATACAGCAGGAACAGGAAGGCCAGCATGAACGGCGTGTAGCCGAGGCTGTAGAAGTGCAGCAGCACCAGCATCCGGATCGCGCCGTCGGTGATGGTGAACAGGAAATACGCGCTGGTGACGATGGCGTAGTTGCGGGTGTTGTTGCCGGTTTCGTTTCGAGCGTCGTTGCGTACCGCGGACATCAGGCACCTCGCGCGATGACGATGTTGGCCAGATCGACCATGCGGCAGGCATAGCCGACCTCGTTGTCATACCAGGCATAGACTTTCAGCAGCGTGCCGTCGGTGACCAGGGTACTCGGCGCATCGATGATCGCGCTACGGCTGTCGTTGACGTAGTCGACAGAGACCAGCGGACGCGGCTCGAAGCCGAGGATTCCCGCAAGCGGGCCCTCGGCTGCGGCGCGAAACAGCGCATTCACCTCGGCCGCGTCGGTCGGTCGGGTCAGTTCGAAGACGCAATCGGTCAGCGAGGCATTCAGCACCGGCGCGCGGACCGCGTGGCCGTCCAGCCGCCCGGCCAGTTCGGGATAGATCAGTGCGATGGCGGTGGCGCTGCCGGTGGTGGTCGGCTGCAAGGACAGCATCGCCGAGCGCGCGCGGCGCAGATCCTTGTGCGGCGCGTCGACCACGACATTGGTGTTGGTCGGGTCGTGGATCGTGGTGATCTGGCCGTGCCGGATACCGATCGATTCGTGGACGACCTTCACCACCGGCGCCAGGCAGTTGGTAGTGCAGGACGCGGCGGTCAGCAGGCGGTGCCGCGCCGGGTCGTAGCTGGCGTCGTTCACCCCGACCACGACGTTGAGCGCCGCCTTGTCCTTGACCGGCGCGGCAACGATCACGCGGCGGACGCCCCGCTCGAAATAGGCCGCGAGCCGGTCCGCCGTCAGGAACTTGCCGGTGCATTCCAGCACGATGTCGCAACCGAGGTCGCCCCAGGCGACTTCGCCCGGACTGGCGGCGGCGCTGAAGCCGATCCGCCGGTTGCCGATGCGGATGGCGCGGTCGTTCTCGACACCGAACGAGTCCCGCCAGCGGCCGTGCAGGCTGTCGAACTCCAACAGGTGCGTCGTGGTCGCGGCGCCGCCTTTCGTTTCGTTGACATGGGCGATGTCGAGGCGGTTGCCGGCGCGCGGGTCCTCCGCCGGACGATAGATGGCGCCGAAGGCGGCACGCAGCGCGAGGCGACCGATCCGGCCCATGCCGTTGATGCCGATCCGCATCGTTCAGGCGCCGCCGCTGCGCGCCAGCATGCCGACCGGCCCCTCGCCGATCTCGTCCAGCCGCGCGCGCAACGCCATGCGGTCCAGCGTCGCGAACGGCAGGCTGATGAAAATCTCGATGCGGCGGCGCAGGCTGGCGTAGAGCTCGTTCAGCATGGTCGAGCGCTCGGCCGCGCCGCCGCTGAACTTGGCGGGATCAGGCATCGGCCAGGCGCCGGTCACCGCCTTGTCGCCGAAGTCCGGGCAGGTCTGGTTGTCCAGCGTGTCACACAGCGCGATGACGAAATCCACCCGAGGCGCGTCACGCCCGGTAAACACGTCCCACGACTTGCAGCGCAACGCCGACACGTCGTGGCCGAGCGCCTGCAGCTTGGCGACGACCTCCGGCATCGGCACCGCCGCCGGGTCGGATCCGGCGGAATAGGCGTGGAAACGGCCGGCGCCGACCCGCGCGAGGATCGCCTCGGCCATGATCGAGCGCGCCGAGTTGCGCGTGCACAAGAACAGCACGGTGAAGGCCGGGGTCATGGCGGAGCTCTCCTCGGGGATCGGTGACAGCAGGCGCGCAAGGTCGCCGCACAGCTCCGGCTGGCCGGCACAGCACGACTCGGTCAGGAAGGCGAGCAGCGCGCGCAGTGTCACGAACCGGACGGCGTAAATCATTTGCCGGCCCTGGCGGGTGGACAGCACCAGCCCGGCCCGCTCCAGCGCGCTGAGATGGAACGACGTGGTCGAGGCCGGCAGGCCGAGCCGGTCGGCGATCGTCCCGGCCGGCAGTCCGTTCGGCCCGCGTTCGATCAGCAGCCGTAGCGCGGCCAAGCGGCTTTCCTGCGCCAGGGCGGCCAGGATTGCGACGGCGGAGTCAATTTCCATGCTTCCAGACTACTCGAAATATCCTGCGCCGTCAGGTGTCATTTTCGTGTTACACCGCCGTCGGCTTGTGCACCTGGCGGGCTTGCGCGCCTGGCCGGCGTGCGCGCCTGAATCGTCGGCAGGGGACATCCAAACTGACGCACTCCCTGTGCGTGCGCACGCCGGTGGATTTGTGGACAACCTCGCGCGCGTTGGTTGCGCGGTCGGGGCGGGGACGAGATTGCCCACAACCCCACAGGCGCCACAGCAGCATCGAAAGTCAGGCGCGCGCGATTCGCATGTCGAACGCGCCCCGCGCCGGATACGACTCCGGGTCCAACAGCCCAGGACGACCCAGAAACGACCGCTGCGCACGAACACGCCAAATCAAGGCACCACGCCGCGGTTTTCGCCAGTCGCGCCAAACCCCCTTCCCCAGTCACAAGATTCCCCCGTGGATGGTCTTGCGCCGCGGCGCGTGCAAGGTCCCGACCCGGCAGCAATTCTCATTTTGGTCCATCTGGTTGCCACATCGTCATGGCCGTCCCCGGACTGGTTCCGGGGATCAGTTCCGGCGATCTATCGCGGCACCGTGCTGCGGGGATGGCCGGAACAAGTCCGGCCATGACGATGAAAGGCTGTACGGCGCGGCCATGACGTTGAAAGGCCGTACCGCCCGACCAAAACGAGAATTGCTGCCGACCCGGGATGCACCTCGCTATCTCGCGGCAGCGCCGAAACCCCGCCGGTCAGCAGGCGAGAGCCCGGTTTTCCGCCAGCGCCGCCTCGATCTGGCGGGCCAGCTCGGCGGGCAGGAACGGCTTGCGCACCAGCCGATGCCGCTGCAGCGCGCCGGTGATCTCCTCGGGGGCGGCGTAGCCCGACATGAACAGGATGGTCAGTCGCGGCCGCACCTCCGCCGCGTGGCGTGCCAGTTCGGCCCCGCTCATCCCCGGCATGACCACGTCGGTCAGCAGCACCTCGATCCCGCCGTCGCGCCGCAGCAGCTCGAGCGCCTCCGCTCCGCCGCTGGCTTGGCGCACCTGGTAGCCGAGATCCCCCAGCACGGCCGCGACCGTGACACGCACCGCCGGATCGTCGTCCACCAGCAGCACGGCGCCCTGGCTGGCCCCCCGCTGGCTCGCACCGGGGCCGGCGGCGGACGGGACAACGGACGCCGGCAGCGGCGTCGGGTCCGCCATCTCGCTGGCCCGAGGCAGGTAGATCGTGACGGAGGTGCCGACGCCCGGGTCGCTGTCGATCCGCACCCCGCCACCGGACTGCCGCGCCGTCCCGTAGACCTGCGACAGGCCGAGCCCGGACCCTGCCCCGGGCACCTTGGTGGTGAAGAAAGGCTCGAACGCCCGGGCCAGGACGTCCGCGGTCATGCCGATGCCGTTGTCGCGCACCGTGATCGCAACGTACTCGCCCGCTTCCGGCTCGCCCGGGCGGTGCGGCGGACCAACCAGCGCGTTGGCGGTCTCGATCGTCAGCACCCCGCCGCGCGGCATGGCGTCGCGCGCGTTGATCGTCAGGTTCAGCACCACAAGCTCGATCTGCGTCACGTCGGCCATGGCCGACCACAGATCGGCCGCCGGCCAGGTCTCGATCGCGACCGCGCTGCCGAGCGCGCTCTTCAGCAGGTCGTGCATCCCGGTGATCACCGCGTTCAGATCGACGGAGCGCGGCACCAGCGGCTGACGCCGCGCGAAGGCGAGCAACTGCCCGGTCAGCGTGGCGCCGCGCTCGGCCGCCGCGCGCATGGCACCCAGCAGGTCACGCTCGCGCTGGTCCAGTGACGGGGCCTGCGACAGCAGCTCGATGTTGCCCCGCACCACGGTCAGCAGATTGTTGAAGTCGTGTGCCACGCCGCCGGTCAGCCGCCCGACCACCTCGATCCGCTGCGCCTGGCGCAGCGCCGCCTCGGCGCGTTCGCGCTCCTCCATCTGCTCGATCAGGCGGCGGTTGGCCAGCTCCGTCGCCTCCTTGGCATTACGGAACTCGACCAACAGCCGCTCGACCTCGCGCGAGCGGCGGGCGAGCAGGAACATCAGGGCCATGAGGAGCCAGCAGACGACGAACGCGCCGATGCCGAATACCCAGGCCTGCGCCCGCCAGCCGGCCAGCACCTGGTCCTCGTCCACCGAGACGTTGACGGCCAGCGGGAATGCCTTCAGGGCGCGGATCGCCAGCACGCGCTCACCGCCGTCCAGCGGGCTGGCCATGATCACGGTCCCGGCCATCGCCTGCGACAGGATGTCCTTGAACGGCGGCAGGTCGGCGTAGCTCGTGCCCATGATGGCGTCGTTGTGCGGGTAGCGCGCCAGCACCGTGCCGTCGCGCAGGTGCAGCAGGATCACGCCGCCTTCGCGCAGCTCGATCGCCTGGTAGAACTCCTCGAAGTAGCGCATGTCCATCCGGGCCGAGGCGACCCCGGCGAAACTGCCGTCCGGCGCGTCGATCCGCCGCGTCATCAGCGCGGTCCACACGCCATCGGTCTCGCGCAGCGGGTCGCTGATCCGCAGGCCGGCGTCGGGATGCGCCGCATGCCAGAGCACGGCTGCATGCAGCGCACCGGGCACGTTGCCCTGCATCGGCGGGCCCGAGGCGAAGATGATGGTGCCGTCCTTGTCGGTGACGCAGACGCCTCGGACCTGCCGCACCCCCTCGACCCAATGGCGCATCAGGTCGTCCATCGCGGCGGCCTGCGGCGGGGTGCCGGGCGGCAACTGGCGCACCGCATCGATCGTGTTGCGCAGGATGAAGTCGACGGTCTCGGCGGCGCGGCCGGTCTGCTCGGCGAACACCATGTCGAGGCGGGCCATCTGCCGCTCGGTGTTCGCGATCATGGTGTCCCGGACGCGTGCGAGCTGCTGTGCCGTGGCGGCAATGATCAGCAGGGTAACGGTGATGGCCGCGACCTGAAGCGAACGACTGACCGACGGCAGGTGACAGCGCTGCCGCCCCGACTTGCGTTTCAACGCCACTATGGCCCCGCCCAAATTCCCCCTATCGTCGCGCATTCTAGACGAATTGGCCGGCGTGGGTAATCACGTCTGGTTGCGCCAACACGATTGACCCAGCCGGGAGGGGCTGGGTGCGTCGACACGCCGTACACCTCTCCCGCAAAACGCGGGAGAGGTGTACGTAGCTCCGGTCAACCCGGCGGCCGCCGGCCCGCGAGCGGACAATAGGGTGGAACGGTCGGGTCCGAAACCATGCAGCGCACCGCCCCGTCACCGCACGCAGCATCGTCGACGGCCGCGCCCGCCTCGCGCCGGCGATTCGTCGTCATGGCGCTGCTGTTCGTGACGGTGGTCATCAACTATCTGGACCGCAGCAACCTGTCGATCGCCGCCCCCGGCCTCGCCAGCCAGTTCGCCATCGACCCGGTGCACATGGGCCTGGTGTTCTCCGCCTTCGGCTGGACCTACACCCCGCTGCAGATCCCCGGCGGCTGGCTGGTCGACCGGGTGCATCCGCGGGTGCTGTATCCGCTGACCATCCTGTTCTGGTCGCTGGCGACGCTGTCGCTGGGCCTCGCCAACGGGCTGACCCTGCTGATCGTCCTGCGCATGACGGTCGGGCTGTTCGAGGTGCCGAGCTTCCTGATGAACAACCGCATCGCCACCACCTGGTTCGGCGAGAAGGAGCGGGCGACCTGCATCGCCGTCTACACCGCCGCGGAGTTCGTCGGGCTGGCGTTCCTGACGCCGGTGCTGGCGTGGCTGAAGGTCACCTTCGGCTGGCCGTCGATCTTCCTCGCGACCGGTGTGCTGGGGTTGGTGTGGGCGGTGGCGTTCCGCCGGAGCTACCACGATCCGGCGACGTTCCCCGGGGTGAACGCGGCGGAGATCGCGCAGATCCGCGCCGAGGGCGGCATCCCCGACCTGTCGGAGCGCATCGTCGCGCGGCGGACGGCGCGCCGCCCCACGCTATGGCGCGACTTCGCCGTGGTGCTGGGCCGCCGCAAGCTGTGGGGCATCTATTTCGGGCATTACGCCTGGGGAATGACCTCGACGTTCTTCCTGACGTGGTTTCCGACGTATCTGGTGACGTATCGGCACCTGGACTTCATCAAGGCGGGGTTCCTGGCGTCGCTGCCGTTCCTCGCCGCGTTTGTCGGCGTGCTTTGCTCGGGCCTGGCGTCGGACGCGCTGGTGCGGTTCGGCTGTTCGCTGAGTGTCGCGCGCAAGACGCCGATCATCGGCGGGCTGGCACTGTCCACCACGATTGTCGGCGCGAATTTCGTCGACGATCCGGGGTTGATCATTGCGTTCCTGTCGCTGGCGTTTTTTGCCAACGGGCTGGCCTCGATCCATTGGTCGCTGGTCTCGGCGGCGGCGCCGGAGCGGTTGATCGGCCTGACCAGCGGCGTGTTCAATGGGGTCGGCGGACTGGCCGGGATCAGCGGCCCGATCATCATCGGCTGGCTGCTGCGCGGTGGGGATTTTACCCGGCCGCTGACGTTCATTGCGTGCGTCGCGGCGCTGGGGGTGTGTTCGTATATTTTTGTGGTGGGGAAGTTGGAGCGCGTGGAGGGATAAGTACACCTCTCCCGCTTTTCGCGGGAGAGGTCGCGAGCGAAGCGATGCGGGTGAGGGTGGTGCGCGCGGCCCGACCCTCACCCGTGTCGCTCCGCTCCACGACCTCGCGCACGCGGGAGAGGTGTACGGAAGTCGAAAGGGAACCGATATGAAGATCACCAAAGTCGAACCGTTGCTGTTGGATCGTTTTCTCTACGTTCGCGTGCACACCGATGCCGGCATCGTCGGGCTGGGCGAGTCCGGCACCTGGGGCCAGCTCGAGGCCTCGGCCGCGTCGATTGCCAAGTACGGCGAGTATCTCGTCGGCAAGGACCCGTTCCCGATCGAGCACCATTGGAACGTCATGCTGCGCGCCAATCATTTCACTGGCGGCGCGATCACCGGCGCGGTGTCCGCGATCGACATCGCGCTGTGGGACATCAAGGGCAAATACTTCAACGTCCCCGTCTACGAGCTGCTGGGCGGCAAGATGCGCCACAAGGCGCGGCTCTATGGTCACGTGAAGGGCCGCACGATCGACAAGCTGGTCGAGGAAGCAGTGCGGCTGAAGGAAGCCGGCTTCACCGCGCTGGGTCACCTCAACCCGCTGCTGGATGAGGACGAGACCACCCCCTACTACAAGCCGCACGCGGCCAAGATCGAGGAGGCCATCGACAACGTCCGCCGGCTGCGCGAGGCGGTCGGGCCAAAAGTCGATCTCTGCATCGAGATCCACCGCCGGCTGACCCCGCCGGAGGCGATCGCGCTGGGGCGCGGGATCGAGAAATACACACCGATGTTCTTCGAGGACCCGCTGCGCCCGAACAGCTTCGACGCCATGGCGCTGGTGGCGCAGCACATCGACATCCCGATCGCCACCGGCGAGCGCTTCACCAGCCTGTACCAGTTCCAGACGTTACTGACACGCAACGCGGTGCAGTACCTGCGTCCGGACGTGTGCCTCTGCGGCGGCATCACCGGGGCGAAGAAGATCGCCGCGATCGCCGAGGCGCACGACGCCTGGGTGGTGCCGCACAACCCTCTGTCGCCGGTCAGCACCGCCGCCTGCCTGCAGATCGCCGCCTGCATTCCGAACTTTGCGATCCAGGAATATCCCTCGCGCACACCGGACCTGGATGGTGGGTCGGCCCTGTTAGGCAACGATCTCGCCACCGGGCTGGCCGAACAAGAAGGCGGGTTCATTGCGATTCCGGGCGCGCCGGGGATCGGGGTGGCGCTGGTGGACGACGTGGAACGCCGCTTCCCCTATCGCCCGCGGCCGATCCGCATGCGCCCGCACGAGGACGGGTCGGTCGTGGATCAGTAGCGGCGTTGGCGTCCGCTCCACCTGCCATGCCCCACCTGTCATGCCCCACCTGTCATTGCGAGGAGCGCAGCGACGAAGCAATCTCCCGCAGGTGGGGATTGCTCCGTCGCTGCGCTCCTCGCAATGACAGGTGGCGCGGCCAGTCTGCGTGAACACGCTCTAGGTGAAACACAGCGCTACACCTCCGGATGATACGTGCCACGTGGTTACTGCATGATCGGTAACAACAAACGGAATGCCGGCTCCGGTCAGCAGGCGAGTGATCGCCGCGCGCGCGTCGTCGGTGCGCAGCGTAATGCCGACGATCGACGGCACTGAAAACGACGCCGTCTCGCCCGCGTCCGGAGGCAGCAACCGGATACGCCCGTGCGGCAGTATCAGCGCGAAACCGCCGGACCGGTCCGGCACCACCGGACGGCCCGCGAGGCGCGAGAAACGCGCGGCGCTCTCGGCCGGGGCCGGAACGGCCAGCACGACCTCCTCAAGCGCGACGGCATGATTCGGATGGCTCATGAAACGTTCCTGCCACAGCGCTTCCGGCGTCAGGTGCAGGATCAGGTTGATCCGGGCTTCCGGCTGCTCAGGCACCGACAGATGCGCGAAGCGGGCGTGCGGTCCGGACGGATCGGCCGCATCGATCGCGCGTTCGGATTGTTCCACCCCAGGACAGTCGATCCCGGCGAGACGCAGCCGCGCGATGGCCGCCGCCGTGTTATCGACCGCCAGCGCAATGACATGCGCGCCGGCGTGATGCGCCAGCATCCGCGCGAGCGTGGCACTGCTGCCACCGGGCGCCAGCGCCATCAGCTCCAGATACCCCTGGCGCAGCATCGCGCAACGATTGGCGATGCGCCCGCCGCCGGCGAGCGCAATCGGGGTCAGGGCGAAGCCGAGCCGTTCGTACTGCGCCGCCAGCGCTGCCAGGTCGCGACCGACCACGCCGACATGATCGAGCGCGACCGCCTGGCTCATGCGACCGCCTGGCTCATCTTGCCGTCTGGTTCATCGCGCCGTCCGGCTCATGTCACCATCCCGTTCATGTCGCCGTTTCGTAATCCGGCAACAGCCAGTCGTCCGGCTCGGCCGCCGCCGCGTCGTACCAGGCGGCGACCAGCGGAGAGGCGCGCACCGCGTTGCAATAGGCCTGGGTCGCGGCCGAGATCTCCGGCTTCCAGGTCAGCAACCGCGTCACCACCGGGGCATACATCGCATCCACCGCACCGAAATTGGTGCCGAACAGGAACGGGCCGCCATCGCCGAAGCGCTCGCGTGTCTCCGCCCACGCCGCCTCGATCCGCGCGAGATCGGCCAGCGCCGCCGGCGTGCGGCCAAGCCCGGCGAAATCGCGCCCGAGATTCATCCACATCGCCTGGCGCAGCCCAAGGAATCCGGCGTGCATCTCCGCCGCGATCGAGCGGGCCTGTGCGCGCGCCAACCGGTCCACCGGCCACAGCGCCGGGGTCACCTCGGCGCAGTATTCGCAGACCGACAACGACTCCCAGACGCGCGCGCCGCGATGTTCCAGATACGGCACCAACCCGTTGGGCGAGAGGCGGCCGATCGCCGCGGTCGGGCCCGGCCGGCTGAACGGGATCAGCTCCACCTCCACGTCCAGCCCGGCCAAACGGACGGCCAGCCAGCCGCGTAGCGACCAGGACGAATAGCGGCGATTGCCGATGACCAGACGACCCTCGGACATGGAACGACCTCCCGACTGTGGTGCGATGGGCAGGATGGCACGGCGCGGCCACGTCCATCCAGGTGCGACGGTTGGACATCGCTGATGGACGTAGGGCGGGCGTTAGATCATGCCCGCCACGGCGCTACGCCAGCTCGATCTGTCGCGAAATCCATTGGCTCAGACTGATACCTTCGGCGGTCGCGCTCAACACCGCCTTGCGATGCAGCTCCGGCGCGGTGCGCACCAGAATCTTTCCGTTGAACAGCCGATCCGGCGCCTCGCCACGCTCGGCACACAGCGCGAGGTAGTCGTCGATGCTGCCGCGGAAGGACTTCTCGAGCTCCTTCGCGGTCCGCCCCTCGAAATGGATCACGTCCTTCAGGTCGGCCACCGTGGCGGAGAACAGGCTGTCCTGCGGATCGAAATCGATCGGGCCGGCAGTGTACCCCTTGTAGGTCATCATGGCTTCACTCTCGCTGGCACCAGGAAGCGGCGCACCGCGTCCACCACACCCTTGCTCGCGGTCGGCCGAGAGTGCGGCCGATGGAACACCGCGCGGGTGCCGTTCAGGATGAACGCGACACGGCTGCCCTCACGCTCCCCCACCTTACCCCCTGATCCGAGCTGCGTCCCGCCATCACGGCCGGGCTTGCCGCTACGGCATTCCCGCATCGCTGCCTGACGCGATCGGGAACTCTGGTGACAGGACCTAGGCGCTCGCATCTGTGTAGGCAAGCCAGCAAGCAAGGAAGAATTTAACGCAGGTGCGCCGGGAGACCGGCGA
>PLXO01000320.1 GCA_003151425.1 Acetobacteraceae bacterium | reverse complement strand
GCAAAGCCCCTTGGCGGGGTCCAGGGGCGGAGCCCCTGGCCTTCCTTCATTCGCTAGCTGTCGTCTCAGTGCGGCAGCTTTGCGACCTCGTCGAACACCGTGCAAGCCAAGCCCACCAGACGGCTTGCAGTGTTGGGATAGCCGGCGCGGTCGGCCTCCTTGGCCAGTGTGATGAGATGGTCGGACAGCATCAGCGGGCTGGATTTGGGCCAACGGGCGATCGAGACAATTTGCTGCGGAGTCATGTGGTTTTCCCCTTGACGTGGCGATTTTTTGGGCCACGCTAGAAGACTGGCCAGCAAAATCTTACGCAATGGTTAACGCGGTGGGAGGTAGTGCTCAAGAGCTACCACTCGCAGCGCGGAGGCAAGCGTCTGGTCCGGCGTGCGCGCCGCATCCACCGAGGTCACCAACGCCGACAGCGGTTGTCCGCGCTCGGCGGCGATCGCGAGCAGCGCCGCCCAGAACTGCTCCTCCAGCGCGACCGACGTGCGATGGCCGGCGAGCGAAAAGCTTCGCTTGGTCAGGCCGCTCACCCCGTCGTCTCCTTCCAGCCGTCGCACCGCCCAGGAGGCTGCCTCGGCCACCACGGGATCGGGATCGCCCACCCGCGCCGCCGCCGCTGGCAGCAAGGTCAGGTCGCCGCCGTTGCCGATCGCGATCAGCACGTTGCGCACGAAGCGGCCGCGGCCGATGCGCTTGATCGGCGACGCGCTGAACATGGTGCGAAAGCCGGAATCGTCCAGGGCCGCGAGTT
The DNA here is from genome assembly GCA_003151425.1 of Acetobacteraceae bacterium. Taxonomy (GTDB): domain Bacteria; phylum Pseudomonadota; class Alphaproteobacteria; order Acetobacterales; family Acetobacteraceae; genus Palsa-883. The sequence continues at coordinate 7,951 of PLXO01000320.1, read as the reverse complement.
CCGCCAGATAGGGCGCGGTGAGCTCGGCGCGAGGCCGCAGCCCGGGATTCGTCGCGGCGTGAGCGAAACGATTCCACGGGCAGACCGCGAGGCAGTCGTCGCATCCGTAGATCCGGTTGCCCATCAATGGCCGCAGTTCGTGCGGTATCGGGCCGGCGTGCTCGATCGTCAGATACGAGATGCAGCGCGTCGCATCGAGCCGGTATGGCGCAGGGAACGCATTGGTCGGGCAAACATCGAGGCAGCGCGAGCAGGTTCCGCAACGGTCCTGGTGCGGCGCATCGGCGGCGAGTTCGAGCGTGGTGTAAATTTCGCCGAGGAACAGCCATGAGCCGTGCCGGCGCGAGACCAGATTCGTGTGCTTGCCCTGCCAGCCGATTCCGGCCTGCGCCGCGAGCGGCTTCTCCATCACCGGTGCGGTGTCGACGAACACCTTCACCTCCGGCCCGAAGCGCGCGACGACGAACTGCGCAAGCGTCTTCAGTTTACCTTTCAAAATGGCGTGATAGTCACGATTGCGTGCATAGACCGAGATCGTTCCGCGATCGTGCAACGCTAGCGAGGCAAATGGATCGTCTTCCGGCGCATACGACAGGCCCAGCGCGATCACGCTGCGCGCCTCCGGCCACAACGCGCGCGGCTGGGCGCGTTGCTCGCTGCGTCGTGCCAGCCAGTCCATCTCGCCGTGCTGGCCGGCGGCGAGGAAATCAACCAGGCGCTGGCGGGTTTCCGGACCGAGCTCGGCGGGGCAGAAGCCGATCGCGTCGAACCCGAGCGTGAGGGCGCGATCGCGGATCAGGGATCGAGGATCCTTAGCCGCGGCCACGGTAGGGCGCCACCTCCTGGGGCGGGATCCAGGTCCCCTCGGGCGGCACGGCGGTCTGGTAGAACACGTCGATCGGCATGCCGCCGCGCGGGTACCAGTAGCCACCGATGCGCAGCCACACCGGATCGAGCGCCGCGACCAGCCGTTGCGCGATCAGCATGGTACAGGCCTCGTGGAAGGCGCCATGGTTGCGAAACGATCCGAGGAAAAGCTTGAACGACTTGCTTTCGACGATCCAGTCGCGCGGTATGTAGTCGACCACGATGTGGGCGAAGTCCGGCTGGCCGGTCAGCGGGCAGAGCGAGGTGAACTCCGGGCAGGTGAAGCGCACGACGTAGTGCGCGCCGGCGGCGGGATTGTGCACGCGTTCGAGTGTCGCCGCGTCCGGGTCGGCCGGCAGACTGGTGGGTTGGCCGAGCTGGGTCAGGCGGTCGTCAATCTCCTCTGTCACGCTGTGTCCTCCGGGGTCACGCTGTGTCCTCCGGGGTCATGCTGGGTTCTCCGCGGTCATGCCTCATCCTCCGGTGCCTGCCAGGCGGCGCGGGCTGAAGCGGCGAAGTCGTGCAGCCTGCGCGCGACGATGGCGGCGCGCATGTCGCGCATCAGACGCTGATAATAGGCCAGGTTGTGCCAGGTCAGCAGCATCGGCCCCAGCATCTCCGCGCATTTGAACAAATGGTGCAGGTAGGCGCGGGGATGGCGCGTGCAGGCCGGGCAGTCGCACGCCGGATCGAGCGGGCCCGCGTCGTCGGCGAAGCGGGCGTTGCGCAGGTTGAGGATGCCGTGCGAGGTGAAGGCGCGGGCGGTACGCCCGCCGCGGGTCGGGATCACGCAGTCGAACATGTCGATGCCGCGCTGCACCGCGCCGATCAGGTCGTCCGGCGTGCCAACACCCATCAGGTAGCGTGGACGGTCGCGCGGCAGAATCGCGACGGTGGTGTCCAGCACCGCCAGCATCGTCGCCTGGCCTTCGCCGACCGCGAGGCCGCCGATGGCGTAGCCGTCGAAGCCGATCTCGGTCAGCGCCTCGACCGATGCGCGGCGCAGGTCGGCGAAGATGCTGCCTTGGACGATGCCGAACAGGCCATAGCCGGGGCGCGGAACGAATGCCTGCTTCGAGGCGGCGGCCCAGCGCATGGAGAGCTGCATCGAGGCGCGTGCCTGATCCGGCGTTGCGGGGAATGCGGTGCACTCGTCCAGCGTCATGCTGATGGTGGCGTCGAGCAGATGCTGGATCTCGATGGAGCGTGCCGGCGTCAGGCGATGCGCTGCGCCGTCGATATGCGACTGGAACGTAACGCCGTCGGCGTCGAGCTTTCGAAGTTTCGCCAGAGACATGATCTGGAACCCGCCGGAATCGGTCAGGATCGGGCCGGGCCAGTCCATGAACCGGTGCAGTCCGCCGAGCGAAGCGATGCGGTCCGCGCCGGGGCGCAGCATCAGGTGGTAGGTGTTGCCGAGCACGATCGAGGCTCCGGTCGCGCGCACCGCGTCGGCGGTCATTGCCTTTACCGTGCCGGCGGTGCCGACCGGCATGAAGACGGGCGTCTCGATCTCGCCGTGCGCGGTCGAGATCACGCCGGCGCGCGCGGGGCCGTCGGTTACGATCGTGCGATAGGCGAAGGAACTCATGGCGCTTTTCATTGTGCTCCTGGCCGCGCGCCCGCCTCAACCCCTCCGCTGCGCGGACCCCTTCGGGGCTTCGGGGGTTGACCCGGCCGCGCCGCCAGGAGGTGTGGCATTGGTGCCATGAATGTCATGCCAAAGTTCCATCAGATGACGCGCTTCGATCCATACACGGCATCATTGCGGCTTGCTTGGCGGCGAGGCCAGGGTCAACCCCGTAGCCCCGCAAAGGGGCTTGCCCCCGGGCGCTTGACCCGGGGGTGAGGCTGGCCTCGCCGCCAAGCCACCCTCGGAAGGCCGTGCGTCGCTCATCGCTCCAGCAAGCAGCCATCGCCATAGGAGTAGAAGCGGTAACCTGCTTCGATCGCGTGCGCATAGGTGGCGCGCATACGTTCGGCACCGGCGAAGGCGCAGACCAACATGAACAAGGTCGAGCGCGGCAGATGGAAGTTGGTCATCAGCACATCCACCGCGCGGAACCGGTAGCCGGGCAGGATGAACAGGTCGGTCTCGCCGGCAAACGGCCGGATCACCCCGGTGTCATCGGCGGCACCCTCCAGCAGGCGCAGGCTGGTGGTTCCGACTGCGATCAGGCGTCCATCCCGGACATTGCCATCCCGGTTATTGATCGTCTGCGCGGCCGCAGCGGTGATCTCGCCGCGCTCCCTGTGCATATGGTGCTGTGACACGTCGTCGGTCCGCACCGGCAGAAACGTGCCGACGCCGACATGCAGCGTCACCGTCACCAGCGAGACACCCATCCGTTCCAGCGCCTCTCGCAACGCCGGCGTGAAATGCAGCCCAGCCGTTGGCGCGGCCACCGCGCCGTCGTGCGCGGCGAACATTGTCTGGTAATCGTCCGCATCCTCTGCGCGCGGGCCGGCGGGCCGATCGATATAAGGCGGCAGCGCCAGCGCGCCGGCGCGCCGCAGGGCAGAAGCGAAGTCGGCACCCGAGCGGTTGAACCGCAGCGCGACACTGCCGTCCGCCTCGCGCGCCAGCACCGATGCCTCCAGCGTCGCATCACCCTCGAACGTCAGCCGATCGCCGCTGCGCAGACGGCGCGCGTTGCGGGCCAGCGCCTGCCACGCCCCGTCCGGGCGCGGCCGATCGAGCGTAATGCCAATGCGCGCGCCGCCACGCCGCGCCTCCAACTGCGCGGGAATGACGCGCGTGTCGTTGACCACCAGCACGTCACCCGGCCGCAGCAGCGACGGCAGATCGCGCACCGTGCGGTCCGCCAGCCCGTCCGGACGGACATGCAGCAGCCGCGCCGCATCGCGCGGTTGCGCCGGATGCTGCGCGATCCGCTCCGGCGGCAGGACGAAATCGAACGCCGACAGACGCAAGGTCAGGCTTGCGTTGGGGCGGCGCGGCGCAGCAGGCGGATGAACGGGATGCTGAACAGCACCGCCCACAGCTTGCCGACCACCTGGCCCGGCAGGAATGCCAGGCTGCCGAACGCGAGCCACAGGAACACCACGGAATCGACGACCAGGCCAAGACAGGACGAGGCAACCACTGCCAGCACCAGCCGGCGCTGCTGCAGCGGCGTGTAGACGGCGAAGTCGGCGAACTCGCTGATCAGGAACGCCAGCCCCGAGGCGACGACCAGGCTCGCCGGCGCCACCAGCATCGAGGCACCGGTGCCGATGACGATCGCGAGCAGCCCAAACGTCAGGCCGAGGCAGCGCTGCACCACGTCGCGCAGCACCAGCGCGACGCCGACCGTCAGCACCCCCGAGGGCGCCATCAGGCCGGGCGCCACCGGCACCAGGCATGGTCCCTGCGGGACGCACGCGGTGCCGACATGCTGGATCATCCAGTTGGCCAGGGGGACCAGGGCGAGGAAGGCCGCGAAGGCCACCCACCCGAGACGACGCGCGGGCGCCATCACAGCGGGAGGTAGGATGCGATTTCCACCAGGTTGCCGTCGGGATCGCGGCAATAGACCGAGCGGATCGGTCCCAGCGCACCGGTGCGCGCCACCGGGCCCAGCTCGTTCGCGACGCCGTGCTCGTGCAGATGGGTGATCACACCCTCGGCCATGCTGGCGGTGATGAAGCAGAGATCGGCGGTGCCGGGCGCGGTGTCGGTGGCGGCGATCCATTTGTGCTTGTCGGCATCGGTCGGGCGCAGGTTCAGCTTCTGGCCGCCGAATTTCAGTGCCGTGCGGTTGTCGGCGCCAAAATCCTCGCGCTCCATGCCGAGCACGCGCTGATACCAGGCCGCGGAGATTTCTACGTCGCTCACGTTCAGCACCACATGGTCGATGCGGTCGATGGTGAAGCGCATCTGTCTATGTCCTCGTACTTGCTAGTTTGGCCGGTCCCGACCGAGTGGCGCGGGGCCGTGTCGTAGCTCGCGGCGTGGCAAACACGTCGCCAAGGTGGTGTAGCCGCATTGCCGGCGGCGAGGGCAGCCGTACGATCAGCTCCAATTTATCGCCGATGGCTTCAATGTAGCTTCGGAGTGTGGAGAGATACATGTCTGCCTGACTTTCGATTTTGGATACCGACGGCTGGTTGATATGCCGCGCCGACGCAACGTCCGCTTGCGCCTTGCCGGCAACTAGCCGGAGCGCACTCAGGGTCTCCACCTCCTCGTTGAGCTCCCGATATCGTCCGTCGACGTGCTCGCGGCCTTCCTTCGGCAGGGTATCGAGCATTTCTCTCAGTGTTCGGTCCATTCCGGCTATCCTTCCTTCGTCCGCATCGCGCGTAACCGTTCCAGATGTGCCACGTAACGCAGGTCGACCTGTGCGATCAATCGGCGGTAGAAGCGCCCCTGGCTGCCCCCGGATTTGTCGCCGGCCACCAAAACGTTGAGAACCCCTTCCGCTGAGTACCGCGTCAACCTTCGTTTAGTCCAAAATTCCTGGGAACGCCTCCCGTAGCTGGAGAATAAGTTCACGCGCAGCATCTCGGCTTAGCTGGATCGTCTGGCTCTTCTTGCCAGGAATCTTTCTGGTGTCTCGGCCGGACGTATCGATTTGGAATATAGTATCCCCATCTTTGTCAAAATAGAAACTTCTGGCGTTATCTATCTTGTCATGAAGCCTCCCGCTCGGAGCAGAGCCAGCTTCAATGTGTGTTATGAGAGCCACAGCAGATCCCTATCGATTGTAAGCACGAATTTCGGACCAGATTGGAGGCAAGGTTACCCCATCCCCTCGTAGAAATCGTTCCCCTTGTCGTCGATCACGATGAACGCCGGAAAATCCGCCACCTTGATCCGCCACACCGCTTCCATCCCCAGCTCGGGATATTCCAGCACCTCGACCTTGCGGATGCAGTCCAGCGCCAGCCGCGCCGCCGGGCCGCCGACGCTACCCAGGTAAAACCCGCCATTCGCCTTGCACGCATCCTTCACCGCGCGCGAGCGATTGCCCTTCGCCAGCATCACCAGCGACCCGCCCGCCTTCTGGAACTCCGCCACGTAGCTGTCCATGCGCCCCGCGGTGGTCGGGCCGAAGCTGCCGGTCGCATAGCCCGCCGGTGTCTTCGCTGGGCCTGCGTAATAAACCGGATGGTCCTTCAAATACGCCGGCAGGCCCTCGCCGCGATCCAGCCGCTCCTTCAGCTTGGCGTGCGCGATGTCGCGCGCCACCACCATCGTGCCATTCAACATCACCCGCGTCTTCACCGGATACGCCGAGAGCTGCCGCAAAATCTCCGGCATCGGCCGGTCCAGGTTCACCGTGATCGCGTCGCCCCCGAGATGATCGTCGGTCGTCTCCGGCAGGTATTTCGCCGGCTCGGTCTCCAACTGCTCCAGGAACACCCCATCCGGCGTGATCTTCGCCAGAACCTGTCGATCAGCACTACAAGAAACCCCGATCCCCACCGGCAGCGACGCACCATGCCGCGGCAGCCGGATCACCCGCACGTCATGGCAGAAGTATTTTCCCCCGAACTGCGCGCCGATGCCGATCCGGCGCGACAGGTCCAGCACCTTCGCCTCCATCTCCACATCGCGAAACGCGTGCCCGGCCTTGCTGCCCGAGGTCGGCAGCGTGTCCAGCCAGCGGCACGACGCCAGCTTCACCGTCTTCAGCGTCATCTCCGCCGAGGTGCCCCCTACGACAATCGCCAAATGGTACGGCGGGCAAGCCGAGGTGCCGAGCGTCTTCATCTTGGTTTCGAGGAACCCCAACAGCTTCTCTGGCGTCAGGATCGCCCGCGTCTCCTGGAACAGGAAGCTCTTGTTCGCCGAGCCACCGCCTTTGGCAACGAACATCAGGTGGAACTCGTCAGCGTGGTGCTCGCCGGGCGCGGCCATGATGTCGAACTGCACCGGCAGGTTGTTGCCGGTGTTCACCTCCTCGAACATCGACAGTGCCGCCATCTGCGAGTAGCGCAAGTTTGTTTCGGTATAGGTGCGATGTACGCCCCAGGCCAGCGCCTCCTCCTCATCGCCGTCCACCCAGACGCGCTGGCCCTTCTTGCCGAACACGATCGCGGTGCCGGTGTCCTGGCACATCGGCAGCACGCCGCCGGCGGCGATGTTGGCGTTCTTCAACAGATCGAGTGCGACGAAACGGTCGTTCGCGCTCGCCTCCGGATCGTCCAGGATCGCGCGCAACTGCTTCAGATGCCCGGGGCGCAGCAGGTGCGAGACCTCGTGATAGGCCTGGAATGCGAGTTCCGACAGTGCATCCGGCGCCACGCGCAGAACACTGTGGCCGTCGCAGGTGGACGTGCTGACCCCACCGATCGGCAGCTTCTTCCACGCCGTTTGATCCGGGCCCAGCGGATACATCGGCGAATACAGGAAACCTGCCCCGGGGCGATCGACCCGGGGGCCGGACGGAAGCGGCATCGGGGCATCCATCGAGCGGTCCTTTCGGTCAGGTCCAGTCAGTCGGTCCTGGAACGTCACGTTTTCGGTGGCGGCCGGCGCCGGAAGGCGTCGAGGCTGACCACCTGCGGCGTCTCGGACTCCGCCTCGTCTTGCGGCGCGGCATCCTCCTCCGCGGGCGCGGGTGATGCCTCCGCCTTGGCCGGTGCCCCCTCCGGCATCACCGGGTGGAAGCCGAGGCCGAATCGCACCGCCGGATCGGCAAACGCCGTCATCGCCTCGAGCGGGACCACCAGTGAGGCCGGCGTGCCGCCAAACGTCAGGCCGACGCTGAACAGACCCGCCGCCTCGTCCACCTTCAGGTCCCAGAACTGGTGCTGCAGAACGATGGTCATCTCCTGTGGATACTGAGCGCGCAACCGCGGCGGGATCACCACGCCGGGATGGTCGGTGCGGAAGGTGATGTAGAAATGGTGCTGGCCGGGCAGTCCATGCGCGCCGGCATGCGCGACCGCGCGCGCCACCACCCGGCGCAGCGCGTCCTCCGTCCACGTCTCGTACGGCAGCAGGCTTTCCGGGGTCGTCTGATCGTCGTCGCTCATCGCCGCGTCCATAGCAGCCCGCACGGGCCGCTGGCCAGCGTCCGGCGGGCCATATCCCAGGGCAATCGGGTCAACGAAGGAAGGTCAGGGCTCCGCC
>PLXO01000271.1 GCA_003151425.1 Acetobacteraceae bacterium | reverse complement strand
TGAACCGTTCGCGAATCACTGATGTGTCTATCATCCCGAGAATCTAACGAACACCTGCCCGCGCCGGAATCTCCCTCGCCGAAGTTCCAGACCAGGTGACCTCACGCGATTCGGTTGTCTTTGGGCGTCGCCTTAGCGAACTCCACCAGTACATCCAGATCGCTCTCCGCCGTCGCCTCGTCGCGCACCACCGAGCCGAACAGCGCGAGCGACCGGATCGGCCATCTCCGCCGCAAGTCGGGCAGCGCCGCGCGCAAACGGGCGATGATCGCGTCCTTCTCATTCATCGTGCGTGACCATAGCACGGCGCCCGGGTCCCGTCGCGGGAGATGCTGGCCGGCCCTGATCCACAGTGCCGGCCGCGCCGTCCGAGGCGACCTCGAAGGCGATTGACCGGACTGAGCATTGCCAGCTCTGCCCTGCGATCAGCGTTCCATCCCGACCGCCGCGACGCGGTCACTCAAACCCACGGGTCCCGCGGGGAAGCGGCGGCGCGCATGGCTGCTTTGGCGTAGGCGAGTTCAAACCGACCGCGGCCGCATGCCCTCTTGCGCTATCTCCTTGCGTCGCGTATTGGGGATGTAGATGCAAGTCACTCGCATTTGCATACCAACGGAAGGCGCCGCATGTTCGTCAGCCTGATCATCGTTTTCCGCGAGGCCATGGAGGCTGGGCTGATCGTCGGCATCGTCCTGGCGGCGACCAACGGGGTCGCCCGCCGCGGGCGCTGGATCGCCGGCGGGATCGCGGCAGGGGTCGGGGGGGCCAGCCTGACCGCGGCGTTCGCCGCGTCGCTGTCCAATGCGTTCGAAGGCGCCGGCCAGGAAGTCTTCACCGCGGCGATCCTGTGCTTCGCGGTGGTGATGCTGAGCTGGCACATCCTGTGGATGTCGCGCCACGCCAGCGCCATGGCCGCCGAAATGCGGCAGGTGGGCCACGCCGTGCGGCTTGGCCAGCGCTCGCTTGCCGCCCTGGCCGTCGTCGTCGCCGTCGCGGTGCTGCGCGAGGGGGCGGAGGTCGTGCTGTTCCTGTATGGCATCGCCGCTGCCTCGGACACCGCACCTTTAGCGATGGCCGCCGGCGGCGTGGCCGGACTGGGGCTGGCCTGCGTCGTTTCCTGGCTGCTGTATCGCGGGCTGGTCATCATCCCTCTGCATCGGCTGTTCGGCGTGACCAACGGGCTGATCGCGCTGCTGGCTGCCGGCATGGCCGGGCAGGCGGCCGCCATCCTGCATTCGGCCGATCTGCTACCGGGCTGGGGCGAGCAGGTGTGGAACACCAGCTTCATCCTGGCCGACGGCAGTTTCGTCGGGCGCAGCCTGCACGCGCTGATGGGCTACTCGGCCCGGCCGTCGGGCGTCCAGCTTGCGGCGTGGAGCGCCACGCTGCTGGTCCTGGTGATCTGCTCGCGCGCTATAAGCCGGCCGCGCACCCGCCGGCTCGCCGCGGCGGTGCTGCTGGCGGCGGTGGTGACCGGCGGCCCACCGGCCCGCGCCGATGACCTGCCCACCCTGGTGTTCCACAACCACCGTTTCGAGCCCGACCGCATCCAGGTGCCGGCGGGCGCAAAATTCCGACTGCACGTGAAGAACACCGACGACACCGCCGACGAGTTCGAGAGTGCCGACCTTAATCGCGAGAAGCTGGTGGCGCCGGGCCAGACCATCACCGTGTTCCTCGGCCCGCTGCCTGCCGGCGAATACAAGTTCTTTGGCGACTTTCATCAGGACACCGCCCAGGGCGTGCTGGTGGCGAAATGACCCGGCTGCTCGGTGGACTGGCCGCAGCGGTCGTGCTGCTGGCATCGCTTGCGGCGCACGCCGATTTCCACGTGGTGTCGCCCTACGAGATCGACCTTGGCGAGCTGGAGATCGAGCACAATGGTTCCGACAGCGTCGATCATCGGCCCTTCATCGGTGGGCAGCAGAGCTACACGCTGGAACTTGGCACCGGGCTGACCTCGTGGTGGCACAGCGAGATCGAGCTCGGTTTCGACAACGATCCAAGCATGGGGCAGCCCACCGTGCTGACCCAGGTGGTGAGCGAAAACACCTTCGAGCTGACCGAGCCGGGCGAATATTTCGCCGATCTGGGTTTCTACGTCGAGTACGGCCAGTCCACGACGCGCGGCGCCGCCGCCACATCCAATCAGATCACCTTCGGCCCGGTGATCGCCAAGGATATCGGCCGCACTACGCACACCGTCAATTTGTTCCTCACGCGGCAACTGGGACCGGACCAGACCAGCCAGGGACTGGATTTCAGCTACGCATGGCAAAGCCGCTGGAACCTGTGGGCACCGCTGTCGCCGGCGATCGAGATCTACGGCGACACCGGGACGCTGGGCAGCGCGCCGGGGTTTTCCCGCCAGCAACTGCTCGCCGGGCCGGTGGCGGTAGGTGAGCTCAAGCTGCATGAGCTCGGCCTCGGCAATGCGGGAGCGCTGAAATACGAAATCGGCTGGCTGTTCGGCGCAACTCAAGCGACCGCCACCGGGACACTGCGCTGGCGCGTGGAGGTCGAGATTCCGTTCTGATGCGCGGCGCCGGTGGGGGGGGCGCGCGGCGATGCGACGCGGCTCCAAATGCCGCGCGGCGGCGCGTGAACGCGGGCGCAGCGGCGCTCGAACAGCAAGCTGCGGCCAAGGGTGACGTTGCGTAATCGCCGAGGTCCGCAGCAACGCCAGATGCCCGACGGATTGCGCCTGTTCGTTGCGCAATCGCGTCACGGAATGTCACCGCGGCACGGCGGCACGATCCGCGGCAGCGCCGGGGCAAAAGCGCAACCGCCTGAATGGTCGCCACAGGTGGCACAACAATGTCTGGCGCCCCGGAAAGTCTCTCCACAAGTGCTTGCATGTACAACCTGCGGGTGCGAGCGTGGAGATCCGCGACCACAGGAGCTCTCAACCGATGCAGATCGAAATCGAATATTGCGGCATGTGAGGCTATGAGCCGCGCGCCAGGCAGGCGCGGGACATGATCCTGCGAACCACCCCGACGGCCGAGGTGCGGCTACGCAAATCCGGCGGCGGGGTGTTCGAGATCATGGTGGACGGCGGGTTGCGCTACTCGAAGAAGGCAACCGGCCGATTCCCGACGGACGAGGAAGTGCTCGGCACCCTCGTCTGACCTCCCGCTCCAGCAGCGCCGCGGTGCCTGCTGCGTGTCGGTGGCAGCCAGATACGACCTTATGCGGCACGCCGGTCGCCGGGGGCCGCCTTGTGCCTGCGGGTTCCCGGGCTTGCAGGGCGGGGCCGTTGCAGCGGAGCGGGCGTTGCCAGGGCGGGCCTACGGTTCAACGGGTTGAGCCGCTGCGGCCGTTCACCCTCGGGCGCGCTGCTCCCAACCTTCCTGGGCGCCCCGACGCGCTATTATGTGACCCCACGCGGTGCAAATTTCGTTGCGTCGCCATCGTTTGCAGCGACCGCGGGGGGCAATATCGTGATGCAGTTGATCGATGAATGGGGGAGCGAGCCGACGGTGATCCGGCTGCTGACCACGAGGCAGCGCGGCGTCAATGAAGAAGGATTTTAACCGCAAATGAACGCAAATGGGCCGGCGGCCGCACAGGCACCGAGCGATGCATTCAATTTTCGCGTGCGGGTTGCAGAGGTTGAACAGCTGGCCAAGCCGACGCTGAAATTTAGCTCGGAAGGCCAGTTCAGCACGGACCCATTTGCGTTCATTTGCGGTTAAAATCCTTCTTCACTTCGCCACCGTTCGCAGCGCCGTTGTGTGTCCCTGCTGTCTTGCTCGGGTCGAGATGCGCGGCGACGACCATGACGGTAGAGCAACATCGTTGCGCACGCCGGGACTTGCTCGACGAACGCCGGGTGTTGCCGAGGGGCGGGCTTGGGCCGCTATGATGATGGATTGTCACAAGCGAGCTGCCAATGCCCCAAAGCCTCCCCAACGATCCCACCACCGCCATCCGCACGGCCACCGAGCGGATCGAGCACGACCTGATCGAGATCCGGCGAGACATCCACGCTCATCCCGAGCTGGGCTTCGAGGAGGTGCGCACCGCGGGCGTTGTGGCGCGCGAGCTGACCCGCTTGGGGATCAAGCACCAGACCGGCATCGGCAAGACCGGCATCGTCGGGGTGATCCAGGGCGGCCGCCCCGGCAAGGTGCTGGCGATCCGCGCCGACATGGACGCGCTGCCGATCGAGGAACGCACCGGCCTGCCGTTCGCCAGCCAGACGCGCGGCCTGATGCACGCCTGTGGGCACGACATCCACACCACGACACTGCTCGGCGTTGCCGCGGTGCTGAAGGACCTGGCGCCGCAGCTCGCCGGCACGGTCAAGCTGGTGTTCCAGCCGGCCGAGGAAGGCATCGGCGGCATGCGTGCGATGCTGGCCGACGGGCTGCTGGCGGACGGGCTGCTGGACGCGCCAAGGATCGACCTGGCGCTGGGCTTCCACAACCATCCGGACATGCCGGTGGGCCGGTTCGGCTACGTCCACGGCCCCTGCCTGGCCGCCGCCGACCGGTTCGACATCGTCGTGCACGGCCGCTCCGGCCACGCCGCCTGGCCGCATGTGACGATCGATCCGCTGGTCGCCGCCGCGACGCTGGTCGTGCAGTTGCAGACCATCGTCTCGCGCGAGGTGCCGCCGATGTTTCCCGCCGTGCTGACGGTGGGGATGATCCAGGGGGGCACGACCTACAACATCATCCCCGACAGTTGCGCCATCAAGGGCACCGTCCGCACGTTGAACGCCCCGGCGCGCGACATCGTCGAGGCCGCGATCGCCCGCCTGGCGCGCGGGATCGAGGCCGGCATGCGCGTCACGTGCGCGGTCGATTACCAGCGCGGCGTGCCGTCGCTGGTGAACGACGACGCGGTGCTGGAGCCCACTATCGCCGCGGTGCGCAAGCAGTTCGGCGAGGTCGCGGACGAAGGCCAGCCCAGCCTCGGCGGCGAGGATTTTGCTCTGCTGTCCGAGCTGGTGCCGGGCTTCCAGCTTCGAGTCGGCTCTGGCGCGCCGGGCCGGGCGGACAAGCTGCACAACTCCGACTACCAGCCGGACGAGCGCTGCATCGGCCTCGGCGTGCAGGCGCTGTCGCGCGCGGCGCTGGAGATTCTCGCCCCGTGAGGCTCTGCGTGTTCGGCGCCGGCGCGGTCGGCGGCTATCTGGCGGGTTTTCTGGCCCGCGGCGGCGCCGAGGTGTCCGTCGTCGCGCGCGGTGCGCACCTGGCGGCGATCCGCGCCGATGGGCTGCGGGTCGAAACACCCGATGACGCGGTCACCGTGCGCGTGGCGGCCAGCGATGACCCAGCGGCGCTCGGGCCGCAGGACGCGGTGCTGGTGACGGTGAAGGCGCCCGCGCTGGCAGACGTCGCGGCGCGCATCGGCCCGCTGCTGGGTCCGCAGACCGCGGTCACCTTCGTGATGAACGGCATCCCCTGGTGGTATTTTCATGGCCTGGGCAGCGCACGAGACAGCGCCCCGGGCGGCGCGCCGGACGGCGAGGCGATCCCGCTGCTCGATCCCGGCGGTGGGCTGGCGCGGTCGGTCGGCGTGCGTCGGGCGATCGGCGGCGTGTTCTGGCCGGCCTGCTCGGTGCCGCGTCCCGGCGTGGTGCGGCTGCTGACCGGGGCCGGGCGTGGGACCGCGCTGGGCGAGCCGGATGGGTCGGCCTCTGGGCGGCTGGAGGTGCTGGCGGGCGCCTTCCACGCCGCCGGGCTGCCGGTGACGCTCAGCGATCGGATCCGTGCGCTGATCTGGCAGAAGCTGGTGTTCAACCTGAGCGCCGGGCCGATATGTGTGCTGACCGAGGCCGCGGTGAAGGAGACGCAGACCGAGCCGGCCCTGGTCGCGGCGTCGCGCGCGCTGCTGCGGGAGGCGCTGGCGCTGGCGAGCGCGATGGGATTTCCGGTGGAGCTGGAGATCGAGCAGGTGGTGGCGACGAATACCAAGCTCGCGCACCGGCCGAGCATCCTGCAGGACCTGGAGGCCGGGCGGCGGATGGAGATCGACGCGCTCTATTCGGTGCCGCTGCAGATGGCGCAAGCGGCGGGCGTGCCGATGCCGACGCTGGAGGTCCTGGCGGCGCTGATCCGGGTGAAGGTGCGGGAACGAGGGCTGTATTGACCGACCTCGATCAGTGTGGAGGTGGAATTGTCCGTCAGTGTCGGACCGTGCGTCGGGCAGGACATGACGCAAACCGCGTAGCCGTAAGGGGCAAGCCTCGATCGGTGCGGGGGGCGGGCATGGTCAACCTTGCAGTGCCCACCAAACAGCGTCGCTCACTCAGCCGCTTCGTGCACCGGGACGATGTAATCGAAACCGTCCGACCCGAGCTGCGTGCTCAATTGATCCATCCGGTGACGGACCAATGGCGGCGACTCCGAGGGGCCGGCCATGTACAAGGGCTTGCCTCCCTGTCCGAACTTGAAGGTCGTTTCGCAGGCTTGCGGGTCTATATCGCCGAACAGCCGCTCCGCCATGGCAAAGTCCGCGTGTGGTTGGAAGCCGAGCGAGCCGGACCACTGCGCCAGGTCGCGCACCAGCTTGCGCGCGTAGCCGGGATCGACCGGCACCATCAGTGTCGCGGCACTCAGCATGTCGAGGTCGTCATCCAGTTGTGCCGCCGCCATTGGTCGGAGCACGATATCCTTGATGCCGAGGCAAAACGTATCGAGCAGAAATACGCCGACGACGAACTGGCCGGCCCCACTGCCGCGCGCGAGGAGCAGTGTTCCGATCCCGGTTTCAAACAGGCACTCGGTGAGCAGGCAGCAGTAGATCGGCGCCTCCGCGGCACGGGCGACCTGCCCGGCCAGCGTTCCCCCCACCGCCTCGGCCTTGCGTTTCTGCGCCACGATTGCCTTGCGGCGGTTGGCCTTTGCGCCGCGCCGCGCCGCGATGTTGCTTTTGCCCATCGACCACCGCTCCAATCGCTGTGTGCCTGGGCGATGCTACCGAGGCGCCGGCGAGTCGGTCCACTTCATCCTCACCGCGCGCCGGTGCCGAATGCATTGGTGCGCCGCAATGCCACGGCGTGCGACGGCCCACCTGACACGCGCTCGGATGATGAGCGCGCTCAACAGCGGCGCCCGGGCGCGGTAGAGTGCGTCGTGGTAGGCCGTATGGCCGGTGGCGAGGGATCCCCCGTGCAAGACAAACCAAACTTTGTCCTCGTCCCCGATCCTGAGCCCGAGGCGCCCGCCTCCGAGGACCACGCCTCCGAGGCCCACGTGCCCGAGGTGCCAGCCCTCGCGCCGGCCTCGCTGCTGACCTGGCTGCGCGACCTGGCCGCGCCGCTGACCGCCTTGCTGCCGGGTGCCTGGCAGCAAGCGTTGCCCGCCGTCACCCCGACGCGGCCCCGCCTGATCTTCGGCTTCGACGCCACCGCCTCGCGTGAGCCGGCCTGGGAGACCGCGCGCAAGGTCACCGACTCGCTGTTCCGCGCGCTGCCCGGCGAGCTTGACGTGGCGCTCGCGGTGCACGGCGGCTCCCTGCTGCACACGTTCACCGAATTCACTTCCAACCCCGCCACCCTGCGTGACCGCGCCGCCGCGATACGCTGCATCTCCGGCCGCACGCAGCTTCTGCCCATCCTGTCGCGCGCCCTCGCCAGCCCAGGCGTGCGCGTCGTCACCTACATCGGCGACGTGTTCGAGGAATCCGCCGCGCGCGGCCGCAAGCTTGCCGACGCGATGGGCGCGCGTGGCATCCGCCTGATCGTGCTGCACGATGTCGCCGACTGGCTCGCGCGGCGCGACGCGGAACAGTTCCAGGACCTTGCCAGGCGCACCGGCGGCTGCGTGCTGCCGTTCGACGCGAACGCGCCTGATCGCCTGCGCGAGCTGCTCGCCGCCGTCGCCGTCTATGCCGTCGGCGGCACGGCCCTGCTGGAGCAGAAGCGCGCCGACCTTCCCGGGGCCGCGCTGTTGCTACGCCATCTCGGCCGCGACGACTGATCCCGCCGCGCGGCTATTTTGTTACGGAACGAATTGCAGGCATGAACAACACGCACGCAGGAGATCCAGACGTTCGCCGCCAACGATCCACCGTGGTGAAATGGATCGTGTTCGCATTTCCGGTTACGGTCGCTCTGTGGCTGGGTTGCTATTATTTGCTGCCACCGTTGGCTGGCATGGGTGATCCGCTTGCCAGACTTTTGTTCGCCATCAACTGCTGCTGCGTGGCCATCCTGCTGTGCTTTGTTACGGGTATCGAAGCGGTTTCGCACGAGCGCCTGCAGTCACCGGCCATAGATCCGCTGGCGGGGTAT
This sequence comes from Acetobacteraceae bacterium, assembly GCA_003151425.1. GTDB lineage: Bacteria > Pseudomonadota > Alphaproteobacteria > Acetobacterales > Acetobacteraceae > Palsa-883. Next base: position 15,594 of record PLXO01000271.1, on the reverse strand, counting down.
GAAACGCTGCGACTGAAGATCAATCTTCGCTATCTCCAGCACACGCTCGAACAACTGATGCTGTTCGTTCCAGGGCTGCTCGGCCTTGCGTTCTACTGTTCGAATGGGGTCACCATGCGCGCCGTGGTGGCGACGACCGTGGTCTGGATCGTCGCGCGCGCCGGCTTCTGGATCGGTTATCATTACGGATCGCTCTATCGCGCCATCGGGGCGCCCGGCATGGCACAGAGCATCGTCGTTCTGCTCTATGTCTGTGCGCGGTTCGGCTTCGATGTCGCGGGGCTTCCCGGTGCAGCCACGCCGCTCGTTCTGTTCTTCTGTATCGAAGCCTTTCTTTTCTATGCGACCCGATCCCCCGCCGCATGAAGACCGGCGCACCTTCGAACCGAGCCACGATCCACCCGGCCGGCGCCCACCCGGCTGGCGCCCACCCGGCGGGCGCCCACCCCGCCGGCGCATTGACCGCCGGCCGGCTCCGCCCACAGCATCGGCGGACCCGACAGGCAGGAGGACCAGCATGGACGCCGCAGAACTTCGCGAGTTGCAGGCGCCGTTGAAGCAGCGCTATCGCGATACGCCGGAGGCCGCGCTGGTGACCGCGCGGGCCGAGGCGACGCTCGATCCGTCTGCTGTCGCGTGCAGCATTCCCGCGTGGCACCAGACCGTCACCGCCGGGCTGCATCCGGCGACCGGCGGCGATGGTTCGCAGGCCTGCTCGGCGGACATGCTGCTGGAGGCGCTGGTCGCCTGCGCCGGCGTCACCCTGCGCGCGGTTGCCACCGCGATGGGCATTCCGGTGCGCTCCGGCAAGGTGATCGCCGAGGGCGTGTGGGACGCGCGCGGCACGCTGGGCATCGACCGCGCCGTGCCGGTGGGCCTGACCGGCATAACGCTACGTTTCGAGATCGATGCGGAGGCGGATGCGGCGAAGCTGGCACGCCTGATCGAGACGACCGAGCGCTACTGTGTGATCTATCAAACCCTAAGATCGCCGCCTGCCCTGAGCGTGGCGGCGGCGTAGGGGCTGGGTGCAGCGAGGGACCAAGAGCACATGACGAAAATCCTGATCATCCACGGCGCCGGCATGAACATGCGCGGCAAGGTGCAGACCGAGATCTTCGGCACCATGACGTTGCCGGAATATGACGCGCAGATTCGCAAATACGCGGCCGAGCTCGGCGTGGAGATCGACATCTTCCACTCCAACATCGAGGGCGAGGTCGTGAACCGGCTGTACGACGCCAACGAACAGGGTTTCGACGGCGCGATCTTCAATCCGGCCGGATTCTCGCGCGGCTATCCCGCGCTGGTTGCGGCGATCGGGCAGGTGAAGTTCCCGACCATCGAGGTACACATCTCCAACCCGGTCCGCCGCGGCCCGGTGTCGGACACCGCGACGGTCAGCCGGGGGAGCGTGGCCGGGTTCGGCGTGGAGGGGTACTACCTGGCGCTGCGCGGCGTGCGGGGCCTGGTCGGGAAGTAGGGATTGCGCCACCCACGGCACGACAACTTGGATCTTGCTGCCCTGCCCCCATGACCGGGCTGGTCGAGCACGGCTTTGGGCAGCACCGTCCTTGTCTGGGTCATGGGGCCGTCCGGCCGCGATGCGCGAAGTTCATGCATCCCACCCCCTCGGCGTCAGTGGGTCTGACCCGGGCCCATTGGGGCGCGCCTACGGTGATGGCTCATGCGGCGTCTCTCACCACGCGAAGCTCTGCACGGGATTGACGGATCAGGCGAGGCCGGGCGACGGTGGCTACCCAGCGACGATCCTTCGGAATAACCCTGGTCTCCATGCCTCAGGTTGGTGTAGGTTCGAGATAAGATGTAACGGATATCCTCGGACAACGTCCACGAATGGTTCCGATAGGGCCACAGCCCGAGGTGGGAAGCAACCGACCGGGTCAACTCATGTCAGTGACTGAACCAAGTGCTGCGGGAAGTCGACGTGATGCGTTCCTCGGAACGCATCACACGCTGGTCCAAGGAGCCGTCGACGCGCTGTCCGATCTTGCGGGCGCACCGATCATATTGGCCCGTGCTCGCCCCGTGGATGTGCTTTTCGTGATCCTAAGCTCGACGGTTCCGGATTTGACGACGAAGGTCGCAACGCCGGCTGATCTCGAGAACCTAGTGGCTCTGGCAAACTCAGACACCTCCAAGCTGCTTCATATACTGTCGGCGGACACCAGGTTCTGGCGGCCGATCTTCGAGACCATCGAGGCGGATGTCATCCTCATCCGCTCCGGACGGATGGAATCCATACTGAGGCTGCTCAGGCACCACTGGACCTGGAAATGGGTCGAGATTCTCGCAATCTACGGTCGTCTGCTGGAAACAGAGACGTCTGCCCGCAATCCCGGCTTCTTCGAACGATACGCCCACGGGATATGGAAGATCACGGCGCTTCCTGATCCTATATCAGCGGTTCACATCGTGATCGGCCCAACAAAGTCGCTGCACACCCAGACCGCGGCATCAGCGGCGGTGGTGCGCGCGGTAATCGAGCAGTTCTATAGCGACATCTCGGGCGTGAACGCCGAGCTGGGTCCAATTTATTCGACCGACCGCTATGAGCAGTTTCTTCACGACACATCACCTGCGCCGCGTGCGGCGGAGAGCGAAATCGCAGAGAACATCAGATTTTTGCTTTCAAGTCTCCCTGGGGTGAAGTGGCCCGAGACCCGGCCCGTCGACATGGCCGACAGCGTGGCGCTGGCCACCCTGTCATACTTTGTGGCTAGCCCGCCGCATCGCCAGGTCGGTTGCCCAGCTTTGTGTTGCGGACGCTGTGGTCCTCTACCGGTACGACCACACCGAGCGGATCCTCAGACTTGCGGGTGCCCATCGAGCCGGTGTCGGCGCGCGGACCCTGACAAATGTCGATTACGGCTGGATGATCGAGACCGGCCGAACGCCTGACCGGCGCGAGGAGTCCGTCTCATACGCGGCGGCAGACCTGGACCGACCGACATCCTACAATGAGGGGGCAGGCGCGGTGCCACCGTTGCACAAGGTCAAGACACAGGTCAGCCCCCCGCCGGACTCACCTATACCGCCAGCACGTTCCGTGTTGGCTTTTCCTATTCGCATTTTTGGCCGACTGTGGGGCGTGCTTGAGATCCTGGGTAGGCAGCCGAACGCGTTTTCCTACCAGCAGGTATCTATTGTTCAGAAGATAACCGACATAATCGGACCATTTTATCATGAACAACTCGTGATGAGCACGTTGTACAAGCTTGCGGTCTCGGACGACGAGCAGACAGAGAAAGGCCCTCGATTTGACCGTCTTGCTGCCGAAGCTGCCCGGATATTCCTCTGCGAAGCTTCCTGTGTCTGGGTGCGGGATATCTTCCAAACCGAACGCTTCGATCTCACCGGCATTTCAGGCCGTCCAGAACTGGAGGCCGCTCGCGAAAAAGGCGATCCGCCGCCGCGATTTGATTCGGCAACACCCGTATCGGTTGCAAGTCGGGCCCTGGCACACCAGAAGGTCTGGGTGTCGGGAACGATTGGCGAGGAACCATTCTCCGGTGATTGGCTCGAGAAGGCGCACACGCGGTCCCTGATTCAGGACGGGTTTAAGTACATCGCAATTATGCCGATCTATGATGTCGGTGGGCACGGAATCGCCGTCCTGTCGCTCTATTCCAGAGATCGTCCGCTTTCCTCAAATTGGGAAAGCTGGGCGCGCTATATTTCGCAGTATATTGCGATGCTTACCGAGAAAATACACAATGCACGTGAACTGGAGATGCATGGACGACGTCTTCTTGCCCATGAGGTCGTCAATGTCATCAATACCATGGCGCGGTCCGCGCAGAAGATTAATCAATATCTCGAAGAATTACCTACCTCGGTTTATCGCCCACCCAATCTGGGCGTATGGATTTCTGACCTCAAGGTCAACACGGACCAGGCGATAGGAATGATCCGGGATTGGGCAAGCAAAAGGGACAGTATCAGGTTGGACCTCTTGAGCCTGGGCATGATTGACGCCCCGATCAACGTACGAAGCCGCGGTCGCTCTTTCTTTCGAGCAGAGTTGAATACCTGCATTCAGTCATTCCGAGACGAAATTATACTTCGGCACCTTGAACTGTCTGTCAATGCGGATGGAAGTGATTTCGTCGTTCCAATTACGGCCGAATACCTCAGGATAATATTGAACAACCTTATATCAAATGCAGTGAAATATGCGGCCCCCCTCTCGACCATAATTTGTCGGTTCCGACAGCAGCCGTATGGCCGGAGCTTTTATATACGCAACATTGGAGTGCCTCTGACATCCGCAGAACAGTACAGAATGTTCGACATCTGGTTTCGTGGTCCTCGCACGAAGGACCACGTAGAGGGTAGCGGGCTGGGACTTTTCATTGTCAAACGGGTGTGCGACAATCATGGCTTCGCGATCCACTATGACCAGCAGCCACTGAAGGGGAATAGGGAGCGCCAGCCGTTGAAGACTAGTAGCGACAATGTGTGGCATCAGATCAATCTCGACATACCGGGTGATCTGGTGACGGACGGGTGATCTCGATCGGGGTAAATGAAATGGGAGAGACGGAATGACAGGTGTGGTTGTCTATCTTGAGGACAAAAAGGTAACGATTGAGAGTGAGCTCGAAACCTCGAGCCAGCTACATCTGCGCTCCTCTGTATGGGAGAGGCCGTTCCAGGTCGCCAACTATCTGAGACGGAAGAGCACAAGGCCGTCCGACATCAAGGCGTTTGTGTTGGATATGAATATGAACGTGAAGGACCTAACCGAGATTAAGATGTCCCGAATCGATACGGCGGGTGGCGAAGCCGTCGGGCTATCTTTTGCCGAGGCCTATCTGCGCCGGGAGGGAAGCCCTTACAGGGAGACGCCGCTCGGCTTTCTGACGGGATTCGAAGTTCAGCCCAAAATAGAGGCTCGCATTCACGCACTCAACCAGTCCTGTGCCCCCGCGGTGCTGCTGAGGAAAGGGGTGGACCTGGCCGGTTTTGAGAGCTTTCTTCGGCGCGCGATGCAAATCTCCGACTCCGGTGAAGCAAAGGCGTTGCCTGATGCCGAGTCCATTCGGCAGGAGGATTTTCAGGAGGGCATTCGAATTGCTTCGGAAATGCTCAGTGAGATCGGGCTCGATGAGCATGAGGTCTCTATGGCCTTCGGCTTTCGGCCACGGGCGTCCGAGCATGTCACACTAGTCCACCAGGCTAGGGGCGGCATGCTCAATGTTGATATTGAAGACAGGACCGAACTCATTATCGACTTTTACTCAAGACTGAGGGCAATCTTCGGCGATAACGTGTCGGCACAAACCGAATGGCTGCACGCTGGACAGGACCTGCTCGAGGGTCGGACCCCGATAGAAACCCTACGTCGGGGGCGGCTCTACGAATTGGCAAGGCTCTCAGAGATCCTTCGACGGGTGACTGGTTAAATGACGAGACCTCGCAAGAGTCTCCGCCTAACGGTGCGCTGTGTCCAGCGACACGGCCGGGCCGCTGCCCTTAAGGGCAAGGGAGCCGCGACGGGTTTTCTCGCCCGGCACGGCGGCAGTATGGCCGCAGACCTCCTTGTCGACGCTCTGGCAAATTTTTAACACGTTTGGAAGGTAGCTCTCCGACCACCAACCCGTTACTCCGACGGGACGTTTCTGGTTCTCTATACGGCCACCCGAGATCCAGTCGCGATTGCTGAGAGGACACATTGGGCTGTTAAAGATGTTTTCAGGAAATCGCCGCTGACTGCGATCGATAATTTTTACCTATACAGATGCGAGGTGAAAGGGAAATTTAAGGATTATACGCGCAACTGGCGAAGAGATAGGCGAATCGTGCACCCAGATGACTATAGTTTCTGCCATCAGATCGCACACGCCGAACGCTCGAAGGGGCAGGCCTACTTGCTTGTCCCTTCGGCACGGAAGGCTGGCGGCTGCTGCGTTCCGGTGTTCGACCGTGCCGCCGTGTCAGTCATTGAGGCTTACGGGCCTTTTCGCCTCACCTGGGATGCTGTAAACGAGGAGGCCTACGCGGTGACGCCGACTGGCAAGAGGCGCGTTGCGATCGACCGAGTCTACGACTTGCCGTAGAGTATTCGATATAGCTGAATATTTGTGACATCTACCGTCTCCGGCCGCGCCGCCTATTGGTTGTTCGCGCCGCCCTTGCCAGCGGCGAACCGCACCGCCTCCTCGGCTGCGCGCACCAGGGCGCGGGCCTTCTGCCGACATTCCTCGAACTCGAACTCCGGCTGCGAGTCCGCAACGATCCCGGCGCCGGCCTGCACATACATCGTGCCGTCCTTCACCAGCGCCGTGCGCAGCCCGATGCAGGTGTCCATCGTGCCGTTCGCCGCGAAATAGCCGATGCAGCCGGCGTAGATGTTGCGCCGGTCGGGTTCCAGCTCCTCGATGATCTCCATCGCGCGGACTTTTGGCGCGCCCGACAGCGTGCCTGCGGGGAAGCCGCCGATCAGCGCGTCCAGTGCGTCCAGCCCCTCGGCCAACCGCCCCTCGACGTTGGACGAGATGTGCATCACGTGGCTGAACCGCTCCACCGCAAAACTCTCGGTCACCTTCACGGTGCCCAACGCCGCCACCCGCCCGACATCGTTCCGCCCCAGGTCCAGCAGCATCAGATGCTCCGCCCGTTCCTTCGGATCGGCCAGCAGCTCGGCCTCCAGCGCCTGGTCCTCCTCATACGTCATACCGCGCCGGCGCGTACCCGCCAGCGGACGGATCGTTACCGTGCCATCGCGCAGTCGCACCAGCACCTCGGGGCTCGACCCCACCACGGCAAAGCCGCCGAACTCCAGATAGAACAGAAACGGAGCCGGATTGATCCGCCGCAGCGCGCGATACAGTGAAAAGGGCGGCAGTGCGAATGGCACCGAGAACCGTTGGCTCAGTACGATCTGGAACGCATCACCTGCAAAAATGTACTCCTTGCAGCGCTCCACCGCCGCCAGGTAGTCGGCCTTGGCGAAGTTCGACGCAGGCGCCGCGGGATCGGGCAGCATCACCGGCGGCGCCGGATGCGGTAGCGGACGGTCCAGCGCGGCATCCGCCTCGGCCAGCCGGGCCTGCGCCTGCTCCCACGCCGCCTCGGCCGTCACGTCGGCCTGCGGGTAGATCGGCGCCACCAGAGTCAGCTCGTCGTTGATGTTGTCGAAGATCGCGAACAGGGCAGGGCGGATCAGCAGCCCGTCGGGCACGCCGATCACGTCGCGGTTCTTCGCCGGCAGCACCTCCATCAGCCGGACCATGTCGTAGCCCAGATACCCCACCAGGCCGCCGGACATCGGCGGCAGGTAGTCGGGCACGTCCAGCCGCGTCTCGGCGATCAGCGCGCGCAGGCTGTCCAGCGCGCCCCGCGTCTCCGCCACGAACGCGTGCGGCGCCGAGCGCGCGTGGCGATTGACCTCCGCGCGACCGTCGCGGCAGCGCCAGATCAGGTCCGGCTCCATCCCGATGATCGAGTAGCGCCCACGCGCGGCGCCGCCCTCCACGCTCTCCAGCAGGAAGGCGTTGGGCTTGCCGTGCGCCAGCTTGAGGAAGGCCGCCACCGGCGTTTCCAGATCCGCCACCCCGCGTCGCCACGTCAGCGAGCCGCGCCCGTCCTCATAGGCCGACCGGAAGGCGGCGAAACCGGGTGGGACGGCGACGTTCATTTTTGTGCCTTCGACCTCTCGGGTTGCTGGACTGGTTGCCCGTCTGGTTCAGGGACCGCTGATGCTGTCCAGGTTCTGCTGATTGATGCGCGGCTGGGCGCGATCACGCAACGTCTGCACGAGGATCTCATTGACGTCCCGGCCCAGCGCCTTGGCCAGCAGCTCGCGGACCTGGTTGTAGCCGGCCGAATCGCTCGCCGGGTCGGATGCCACGATTTCCGCCGGCACCGCGACGATGAAGCCGTCCGACCGCTCGATCATGGTCGGCTCGCCCGGCTTCAGGTCGAACAGCGTCCGCAGCAGCTCCGACGGCACGCCCGAGGCCGGCTGCTCCCGCCCGGTCAGCGGCGTGCGCGTCACCGCCACGCCGGCGACGGCGGCCACGTCGGCCAGCTTCTGGCCGTGCTGCACCGCAGCCAGCAGCTTGGCCGCCGCCGCGTCCTGCGTGTGGCGCACCGCGTCGCGCCGCCAGTCGGCCAGCACCGTGTCCTTCACGTCAGCGAACGGTTTCGGCGCCGGCGGCGTGACGTCCTCGATCGTCAGCACGTAGTAGGCGGAGCCACCGCCGGCGCTCTTCAGCGGCACCTCGGTCAGCCGCGGCGGGTCGCCCTTGTGCGCCTGGAACGCCGCCGCGATCAGCGCCTGACGCACCACGTCGCCGCCGGGAATCGGCGCCGGCTTGCCGTCCGGCGTGTTGCCCTCGGCGTCCATCGTGCCGGCCGCGCCGGCGAGGCCCAGATCGCTCGGCAGCTCGTCCAGCCCGCTGCCGGAGGCCAGGATGTTGTCCACCTTGTTGGCCCGGTCATAGATGACGTCGGCCGCCTTCTCGGCCAGCACCTGTTGGCGCAGCGCGTCCTGCACCTGCTCGAAGCTCTGCGTGTCGGCCGGCGTGACCTTGGTCACCTTCAGGATCTGCCAGCCGGCCAGTCCCTGTGCCGGGTCGGATACCGCGTCCGTCGCCGCGCCGAACACCGCACGGCCCAGCTCTGCCGTCGGCAGGCCGTTCTCGCCGACATCATCGAGTTCGATCGCGGAGCCGCCCGCATCCTTCGCCGCCGTCTGCATCGCCGCCCAATCCGCGCCGCGATGCCACTGCTCCGCCAGCGCCTGCGCCTTGGCCTGGTCCGGCACCTGGATCACCTGCACCGAGCGACGCTCCGGTTTCACGTACAACGCCTTGCGCGCATCGTAGGCGGTGCGCAGGTCAGCGTCGGTGATCGGGATGTCCTTGGCCAGGGTCTCCGGCGACAGCACGGCCGCCTTGATCCGGCGATACTCCGGCGTGCTGTAGAAATCCGGGTGGTTGTCATACCACCGCCGCAGCACGAAATCGGATGGTGCCGCCGGAGCAGGGACGGCGCTGAACGGCAGCTCCACCAGGTCCGCCGAGCGCTTCTCGAACTGGTAGGCGAAGACCTGCTTCACCAGCTCACCCGGCGGCGCGGCGCCGGCCGCCACGGTCTCCAGCAGTTGGCGCTCGCTCATGGTGGTGCGCACCGAGTCCAGGAATCGCGCCTCGGTCATGTTGTTGTTGCGCAGCACCGCCGCGAACGTGGCCTGGTCGAACTGGCCGGAGACGCCGCGGAACTGCGGAATGGCGAACACCGCCTGGCGCACCGCTGCGTCCGGCACGACGATGCCGAGCCGCCGCTCCTCCTGGGTGACCACCGCCTGGCCAATCAACGCCTGCACGGCGGCGCTGGCGACCTCGCGGCGCATCTCGGGCGTGACGTCGGTGCCCTGCGGCAGCCGGCGCGATACGTCGGTGAGCTGCTGCTGGAAGGCCTGCTGGGCCTCCGGCACCTCGATCGTCTGGCCGCCGACCTTGGCAACCCAGGAGTCGGTGCCGACCAGCCGAATCACGTCCCCAACGCCCCAAAGGACGAAGGAGACGACCATGATCAGGAAGAACCCACGGACGGGCCAAGTGTCCAGGGAGCGGCGGAACGCGGAGATCATCAAACCAATCCCAATCGGGGCGCGAGCGGCCCGTATACGGGCGGCCGTGCGGCAAGGCCAGGGGCTGCGGCCGAGGGCGGATTTCAGGGCGGGGCAGCGATTTGGATTTTGGCCGGATCAGGTGAGAGGATGTGCGGTCGGGCCAGGGTGGGCATCACGCCATCGATCGGGTGGGATTTCGCATCGCCCGCCAGACGGCGCGGAAGGGGAATCGAATGGTCTGGGGGCGGGCTATCCTCTCGCCCGGAATACCACGTTGTGTCTGACCGCGTAGTCTGCCCCCTGCCTGTCATGCCTTCGCGTAACGGGCGGGGTGCGGCGGACCTTGCCAGCACGCGGTTGCCGCGTGTCGTGGCACCCCGCCGCCGCCCCCAGCCCGTGCGGCGGCGGGTTCCCTTCCCCTACTCGCCAGAATGCCCCTTGCGGCGCCTAGCGTGGCGCTGCGTGGCGTCGCCATCGTCGCCACAGTGGTGTGGCAGGGTGTCACATTGCAACGGTGTTGCTCCGCACCGCTCCAAGGCGGTATGGTACAAAAGTAATACGCTTCTGTGAAAGAGTCGCAAAGAGTGGACAGCATCAATCCAGCCACGGGACAGCCCCCGAAGAAGGATGCTAATGGCGAGTACCCGGAAAAGTGGGGCGGAGTCAAATATAAATACCTGGTCAACCTTAGTGCGAACTTTATCGTATTTTTAGACGACGCCATTATTATAGACTGGATCACATCCGCAGAGTGGGACAAGGAAGGGCCAACCGACCGCAAGAAACACAACGCCATAATAACGGACGCTGGTCTCCTGGAGACTACTCCATGCGACGGTTTGTCGTTGGACAATAGAATAAACTTCAAGCGTCTGATTGGCGAGGCCATAGTCTGTAGTCTTGATCACGATTATACGAATGCTAGACGGGCACTTGCATCTGCCGCAGGATATATCGAGGCGCGAAGTCAGGAGATTTCGAGATTCTGGTACCTTTCTGCAAGCTTTTCTATGACCTTGCCCTTCGCGGCTTTTGGTTGCGGCTTGTGGGTCTGGCGCGATGTGTTCGGCTTGATCCTCGGGCAGGGGGCCTTTTGGGTCGTCCTGTCCAGCGTTGCAGGTTCAATAGGCGCCCTTCTCTCGGTCATCGGACGGGCTGGCAAGCTAAGATTCAGTTGTTCATCGGGCCGCGCCCTTCACTATCTGGAAGGCGCTTCCCGAATTTGGGCGGGTTGCTTTTCGGGGACCCTTGCTGCCCTGGCGGTACGATCCGAAATAATCCTCGCTCCCCTCTCACGAGTGGAGAAGGTGCAGGTTGTGATGGTGCTTGCGGCATTCGCCGCTGGTGCGGGCGAGCGGTTGGTTTCCTCTATCATCTCGACCATCGGCTTGAGCGAGGTCAACGTTGGCACACATAAACGCCTAAACTCTGAAAGGGAAACGAGTGATGAATCGGCAAGCACTGATCATAGCTAATCCCGGCGAGATTGGTGATAAGCACTATTGCGAAGGCGTCAACAAAGACGTTTCGCTTTATGAAACCTTCTTAAGGTCCCCCCTGGGTGGCTATTGGCAGGGGAGCGAGATATCAGTGCTTCGTCGCCCATCCAAGGTTCAGGTTCGGGCTGCTATGCGCGATGTCAAGCAGGCGGAATATTCGCTTGTAATTTTCTGCGGGCATGGTGGGATGCATAGTACGCGTGGCCCGACGATCTTACACCTTCGGGAGGGAGAAGAATTGAATTCGGAGGAGCTAGCGGAAAATACGACCAAGAGGACCGTAATTCTGGACTGTTGCAGAGAGATTGCACGGCCTTCGGTTTTGGCAAAGGCTGCTTTGGATGAGGCAGTCAAAGCGTTGCGTGCTGACCCGATTCAGTGCAGGCTGTTTTACGATAGCAGCATCGAGAAATGCCCTTCCGGACTGGTCGTATTGTTTGGGTGTTCCGCAGGAGAGCGTGCAGGCGATGACTCGCAGCGCGGCGGCCGGTACTCGTTCAACTTGAGAGATTCGACAGTCGAGTGGGCAGATAGCCTCAATATAGATATTACGCGCGAGTCCCGCGATCTGTCAGTCGTTGAAGCGCACGAGAGAGCCGCAAGGAGTGTGATCAGCGGGAGTGGTGGAACGCAGCATCCGGTCATTCAGAAGCCACGTTCAGGGAAGTACTTTCCCTTTGGGGTCGTTGCGTGAATTCGACCCGCAGCGCTGCATCGTACCAACCGCGAGTTCGCGCTGTTGTAGCTGTGGTAGCTCCGCGCCGTAACCGCCACCATCCGCCGGCACCGAGTCGGACGTAGCCGTATCGCTAGAACGATTGTGGAAGCTCAAGAGTGGCGGCGCGATTGATCAAGCGGAGTATGAAGCCGCAAAGAGTCGGCTACTCGCCCACTAGGTGCACCGTGCAGCCAGGGACGGTGTTGACCGTGATAGACATGGGACTCGCCGTGGCGACGCGGCGGCCTTCTCTTAAGGGGACGCGCACTTGGACCCGCTCTCGTTCGTTGCAAAGTTATTAGGCGCAACTGCACGTGTGGGTGCTGTTGTTGCTTTGGCAGCTTTGATCCTTTATGCGGGACGACGCGAGGGCGTTGAGTTCTTCACCAAACTAGACCCGGTGCTCTTTCAATCCGTAATCGTGGCCGGAATCATTGGTGGGTCCGCCGTTGTGATAGATATCCTGAAAACGCTAGGAACCGTATTCCTAACGATCGTTTTTGAGGGGTGGCTGCCCGACAATCTCGAACGTCGAAATTCAAAGCGAATCGCTCTAGCCAATATGAACGCCCTCCCTCCCGCATATGCGGATGTGTTGCGCTTCTTAAAATCTCACAATCAAAAGCGAGTTCCCGCAAATGGCAGTCTTTTGCTGGAGCTTATGGAGAAACACCACCTCTTAACAAAGGACTTCAACTACTCGATAAGCACGCATTATGTCGTGCCTGACTATGTGTGGAACCTCATCGACGAACGGTTGAAAAACCATCCTCCACCAAAGTTCCCGCCGTGGATGCCTCCGCCACACGGGATACCACCAGGCAGTGAGTAAGGTAAGGGTGCGAGGCCGAGCCGGTGCAGACACCGGAAAGGGAGGCGGCCTTCGATATTTTACACGCCGCCCCTCGCATGCAGGAACGAACCGCAAAGGCCCGTGATAATCAGCCTCGACCAAACCAACGCATAAGCCTGCTGCCAAGCCCCTTCCGCTCGGTCTCGCGTTCAGCGGGTATGTTCGGCTCTTGCGCATGATTTCCCGTCTGCGTGGCCGCATTCACACGCCTAAGCTCAGACCAACCCTTCTCTGTCACCATGTCGTGTGGCAGCCTGCGAATTCCATAAAGCCATTGAAGATGGCACATGCAGCCGATCTCTTGGCAGGGTCGGTCGATATCGTCTATATAGCCATCCGGTGATCGCGCTTTCATGAGGCCCTTACGGATAGCCCAATTGCCGCGCACGGCATACACGTGGCCATCCCGCTGCTTATGGTTGTAAGTCTTTCGGTATTCGCCTTGCTCGTCCGACTGGCTGTAGTGCCAGATTGCAGCGATTGGGTCGCCTTCGAGTGCAAATATATATTGGATCTCGGACGGAAAGCTCATCGTCTTGTAGATGTAAAATAGTCGGTCCCATTCCGCCAACGGGCGAAGTTCTTTCTTGATTTCGGAAATTTGACTCTTGATCGCCTTGTCTTTCGTTCCGCCGGCGGGAACTTGTTCTAGAAACCGTTGCAACTGCACCTGAAAGTGGCTGATCTGTTGGCCAAGATATAGTTCTGCCTGCAAACTGTAATTCATCACGCACCATCTAAGACGCTCCCTTATTGATGGCAGCAGGGCATCGAACTTAAGCGATACTCGACTACCGCTAGAACTTACGGTGTTGGACTGGTTCTCGCCGCCGCCAGATATCACCCGTGTCGGCATACCCTTGACCTGTATTGCCTGGTCAAGAAATCCTTTGCAGACTCGCTCGTAACTTTCGGCGGCTTCTTCTGCGCTAGTCACCATGGAGAGGGCAATCTCTGAAATTCTTTTCTTAGTTTCTTCGAGATGATTTGATGCCCTTGGGCCTGACTTCAGAAAGTCAGTTAATATCTTTCCGATAGCTTGAATTGCAGCTTTTGTATCCGTCATCGGCCGACACTCTCCCTCACCCCCCTGTTGCGAACCTCGCAATTGTCGTCAGTCCGACATTATAGCTCCACGCGACCGCGCGCCGCAACCTGGGCCTCTGGACACAACGCCAGCTTGCCACCGTCCCACCCTCTCAGGACGGGCAATCTGGCGCACCCTTGACCGCGCCGGGCGTAGCAGCGCCCGGCAGCTTGCTCTGATCCGCCAGCGTGGCGCTACGGCGCCCGCAAACGAATGGGGCGGACCTTCGCCCGCCCCCTGCCGCTCGCCCCTGTTGCGTCGCCCTAGACCGCGACGCCTTGCCACATGGCGTCAACCGTCTTCCGGACAACCGCCAGTTTTTGCTCGCCATAGTCCTTGCGGACGGACTCTTCCGCGTGCCCCGAGAGGTAGTTTTTCACGTCACTGTTTGCGATCTCGCCCGGCAAGCCCGTTGTCTCTGTGACAAACGCATGCCGGAAGCTATGGCACGGGACAAGCACGGAAGACGACGGGCGCTTGCCGGTTGCCGGGTCCTTCATGCCGGGCATGCCCAGTGCGTCCATGATATCCTCGCGGATTGCGTCGCCATAGGAGTCCGGGTTGCCGATTGTGGGGAATAGCAGCCCGTCCGCCGGGACGCTCGCCGCTTGCTTGGCGATGGCGTCAATCAACCCGGCATGCACTGAGATATTGCGCCCGCCAGCTTTTTTCGTCTTCCGCACTGCAACACAGAGTCCGCCGTGCTTGTTCTCTGCAAGCCGTGCAACCAGCAAGGTCACAATCTCGGACCGGCGGCAACCCGTGACCCCGATCAAGCGCATTGCCAGGGTGCGGGGGTCATGGCCTTCCTTTCGTTCGCTCAATTGCGCTGGCGGGGCGGATCGGGTTTTCGGGCCGCGTGTCGCTCTGCGGGACGGTTTGGGGTGGCGCCGGGGGACGGTTTGGTGTACAATACCTAACTAACCTCTGACACCAGGATCGCAGATGACCGCTATCACAGCCGCCTCCGCCGCCTCCCCCGACGCCATTGTCGCGCTGCCGGGGCAGGCGCCCGTGCAACAGCCTGCCACCGGGCTACGACCCGGTGGGCGCGACGGTCCGCTGCGCAGTGGCAACCCGCGCGGCAACCCCCACCTGGCGCCACGCTGCGGGGCGAAGGCACGGACGACGGGCTGCGCCTGCCGGGCGCCGGCGATGGCGAACGGGCGGTGCCGGTCGCATGGCGGAAAAAGCACCGGGCCACGGACGCCCGAGGGTCGCGCCAGCGTGGCGAGGGCGAACACCACGCACGGGGACTACGCGCAAGCGGGGCCTGGCGCGGAACTTCGGGTGCACACCCGGTGGTGCATGGTCGTGGCGCGACGGAACCGGCTGGCACAAGCGTTAATCCGCCATCTGCGCTGGTTGCCGCGGGCGTCGGCGGAGCGGGTGCTGGCGTATGAGGTGCCGGAACTGAGGGCGCCGATGCACTACACGCAGTTCCAGGACGCGCCCCCCGGGTCAAGTGCCCCACCGGGTCAAGATGCCCGGTGGCAGGCTCTAGTGGGGCAGGCTCTAGTCGGGCAGGCTGCATGCAAGGCGGGACGGGATGCGCGCGGGCGGTTCGCCGCGCTGCCGCCGCCGGTGCTGCGTGGGCGGAAAGCCGAGCTGGCGTGGGCGCATGCCGAAGCGGCGGCGCTGGCCCCGTGGAGGGCGGCGCTCGCGCGGGCGCGGATGATCAAGCGGCTGATGAAGTCGCAGGATCAGGCGGCGCGGCGCGCGGAACTCGGACAGGACGCCATGCAACCCAGGCCACCGGGCGCTTGTCCCGGTGGTGGCACGGTGGGGCCGGGCGGGGCGACAGGCGCGGGTTCCGACACGAACTCCATGAAC
>PLXO01000208.1 GCA_003151425.1 Acetobacteraceae bacterium | reverse complement strand
GAGCACCTGGACAAATCACCCTTGACAACAAATCCCCCTTACGAGTCCGGCCATGACGGTGTGGCAACCAGTTGGGACGAAATGAGAATTGCTGCCGTTCCGGAACGCCCAGCACCGATGGTGTCGCCGCTCCAGGTGATTGCCGCACGGGTTTGGCGGGACGCCGACGAGGCCGCTGGGGATCTGACAAAACCGGAGAGGATCTGATGAGGCCGGTGAGGCTCTGATGACAGCACCGCACATCAGCCGTGGCGCCATCGCCATCGTGGCCCGTCACGCCGATCGGGTGCAGTGTGATGGCCCGTGCCGGGCCGCCGTGCCGGTGCGCGCATCCGACCCGAGGCAACCAGGAGCACACCATGACCTCCCGCCCGACACGACGCGGACTTGCCGCCGGCGCCGCCGCTCTGCCCGCTGCGTTCTTCATCGGCTCCGCCCACGCGCAGAGCACGGCCGAGAGCACGCTCGATCGCGTCACCCGGACCAAGCAACTGCGCATTCCCGTGGTCGCCAACAGCCCGCCCTATTTCCAGAAGGATGCCATGACCGGCGCCTGGAAGGGGGCGGCGGTCGAAATGGCAAGGAGCATCGCCGCGGTCTGGAGCGCCGAGCTCGTGTATGTCGAAACGACCTTCGGCAATTCCGTGCTCGACGTGCAGTCCAACAAGGTCGACATCGCCTTCGCGCTCAATCCGACGCCGCAGCGCGCGCTGGCGATCGGTTTCACCCGTCCGTATATCGTCGCGCCGTACGGCTGCATCGCCAAGGCGGGGCTCGATCCGAAGACCTGGGGCGATCTGAACAAACCCGATATCCGCGTCGCGTTCGATTTGGGATCGTTGCACGAGACGTGCGCCCGCCGCTTCGCCCCGAAGGCGCAGCTCAGCGGGTTCAAGATCACCGACGAATGCATCCTCGCGCTGCAGGGCGGCCGCGTCGACGCGCAGGTGCTGGCCACCACGGTCGGGCTGGGCATCGTCGGCAAGAACCCGAGCCTGGGTCCGTATCATTTGCTTGCCTTGCCAACGGTGTCGCTGCCGGCCTGCTACGGCGTGCAGCGCGAGCCGGACACGCGGTTCGTCGAGGTCGTCGATGCGTGGATCGACTTCAACCGCGGCATCGGAACGATCCGCGACCAGATGATCGCCGGCCTCGCGCTGAATGGGGTGAAGCCGGAGCAGGTGCCGGCGGAACTGACCTTCTGACCGGGCCGCATTTCTGCCATGGTGGATGAGCAAAGCGTGGAGCAGACATGCGCGGCGACGGGAGTGGCGACGTACTAAGCCGGGATTTCAAGGACACCCCCTACTGGTGGGAGGCAGCGCCGCCCGAGGACACCTCGTCGCAGCTTTTGCCGGATGAGGTGGACGTCGCGATCGTCGGGTCCGGCTACACCGGCCTGTGCAGCGCGCTGGAACTGGCGGATAACGGCGCGGCATGCGTTGTGCTGGAAGCGGGACCGCTCGGCGCGGGTGCCAGCACGCGCAGCGGGGCGATGGTGACCGGCGGGCAGAAATTTGTCGTTTCGGGTACGGTCCGTGGCATCGATGCCAGCCGACAGGCCCGCGTGCTGGAAGACGCGGGCGAATCCCTGCGGATGATGCAGGAGCGCGTCGACAAGTATCAGTTGGACGCCGACTATGTGCGCTACGGCCGCGTCATCCTCGCCCATGTGCCGAAGCACGCCGCGCGTCTGGCGCACTGGGCGGAGCTGTTGCGCGATCACGCCGGCTCGACGGTGTCGTTGCTTTCCCGCTCCGAACTGACCAGCGAGATCGGTGGACGCCGCTATCATGGCGGACTCCTGATCGAGGATTACGGCGGCCTGCATCCGGCGAAGTATCACCGCGCCCTGCGCGAGGCGGCGCGCGGCAAGGGGGCGATCCTTGCCTCCCATGCCCGCGTGCTCGCCATTGCGCCAGACCGCACGGGGTTCCTGGTGCGGACGCGGCGCGGTGTGGTTCGCGCGCGCCACGTGGTGATGGGGACCAACGGTTATACCGACGGCACCGTTCCCTATCTGCAACGCCGCACAGTGCCAGTCACCGCCTATGTGGTCGCGACGGAGCCGATGCCGCCGGGCATGGCCGAAACGCTGATCCCCCGCGGCCGCATGCTGTCGGACACGCAGCGTGATCTGTATTGGATCCGCCTGTCACCCGACGGCACAAGGATGATCTTCGGCGCGGGGCCGCGCATTTTCGAGACCGATGCGCACACCGCCGCGCGCGATCTGCACCGCATGATGTACGGGGTCTGGCCGGAGCTGCGGCCGGTGCGTATCGAGTTCTGCTGGACCGGGTACATCGGCATGACCGCCGATCACATGCCGCACATGGGGGTGCATGACGGCATTCATTACGCGATTGGCTGCAACGGCAGCGGTGTCGCGATGATGAGCTATCTTGGCTATCAGACGGCGCGGAAGCTGCTTGGCAAGCAGAACCGAAGCTGTGCCTTCGACAGCGACGTATTCCCCGCGCCGCCGTTCTACTACAACGGCAAGCCGTGGTTCGTCCCCGTCGTTGCCGGGTGGTATCGTCTGCGTGATGGCGTTGACAGGGCGATGGCGGGACTCTGAGCCGGCGCGGTCAGGCGCTGCGGCTGGTGGATCGACCTCTGGGATGCCGCGGCGGCTTCCTCGGCTCGGTCAGGGCGCGTCCGGCGCGGCGTGCTCTTGCCTGGCACGGGCAACCCTGCTTGTGAGAGCACCAGCACGCAATTCCCACCAGCGAGGATGATCCCATGCCAGGCGCCACACTCGATCACGTCGTCGTCGATGCCAGGGACCGCATGGACGAGGCCGTACGGATCTACCAGACCCTGGGGTTCCAGCTCACGCCGCGCGGTTACCACACGCTCGGCTCGATCAATCACCTGGCGATCTTCGGCACCAACTATTTGGAGCTGCTGGGCTTCGGCGAAGGCAGCGCCATGCGGCCCGAGCTCGCCGCGTTTCCGTTCGGCCTGAACGGGCTGGTGTTCAAGACCGACGATGCGGAAGCGACGTTCCGGCACGCCCAGGCGGCGGGCGTTCCGGCGTTGCCGGCCAACGCATTCTCCCGCCCGGTGGAGCTGGACGGGCAGGCACAGGATGCGCGGTTCCGCACCACGCGCGTGCCGCCGGACGCATCGGGGATCGGACGCGTCTATTTCTGCGAGCACCAGACACCGGAGTTGGTGTGGCGCCCGGAATGGCAGGCGCATCCGAACGGGGCGCAGGAGATGGTCCGCGTGGTGGTCGCGACGCACGATGCCTCGCGCCAGGCTGCGCTGTTCGCCAAGCTGTTCGGCAAGGACGCGGTGACCGAGCGGGCGGATGGGAGCACGGAACTGAGCCTGACCGGCGGCGGCGCCGTGGTACTCGCGCCGGTTTCCGAAACGATCGGCAAGCTGGGCGAGGCGGCCCCCGATCCGGCCGGCCGGGCGGATTTCATGGCGGCGCTGGCGATCCGGGTCGTTTCGGTGCCGGCGGTGGCGCGCATGCTGCACGGGGTGCCGGGGATTGTGGTCGAGCCGCATCGCGTTACGATTCCCGCCAGGGCGGCGATGAACACGGCACTTCTGTTCGAGGACGCGCATGCAGGCTGACCTGCCACCGGACGCGCTGGCGCCACTGGAAGCCACCACGTTTGCCAATCTCGGCGACGCGATCGACCGCGGCGGCGATCCGGCGGCGCCGGCGCTGATCGACCTGGGCGGCGAGGGGCCGCCGCGCACCTACAGCTATGCCGAGCTGGATGCGCTATGCGACGCGGTGGCGCGCGGGCTGCTGGGGCGCGGGTCGATGGCGCCCGGATCGATGTCGCGCGGTCCGGAGCGCGGGCGGATGGGACGCGAATCGACGGCGCCCGGATCGATGGCGCCCGGGTCGATGGCCGCAGGTCTGCGGCGCGGCGACCGGGTCGCGATTCTGTCGGCGAACCGCGCCGAGTATCTGGCCGCCTTCCTCGGCACGATGCGCGCCGGCCTCGTTGCGGTCCCGGTGAATTTCAAATTGCCGGCGGCGACGGTGGACACCATCCTGCGCGACTGTGACGCGAAGCTGGTGCTGTGCGACGCGGCGCGGGAGGCGCTTTGTCCACCCGACCTGCCGCGCCTGGTGTTCGGCGGCAGCTTTGCGGCGCTGCCCGATCCCGGAACGTTCGCCGCCATGACGCCGGCGCCCCGCGAGCCGGCAATGTTCCTGTATACATCCGGATCCACCGGGCGGCCGAAAGGCGTGGTGCTGTCGCATCAGAGCCATCTGTGGGTGATCGACATGCGCCGGCGGGCGCCGTCCGCGGACGATCACCGGGTGCTGGTGGCAGCGCCGCTGTATCACATGAATGCGCTGGCGGTTTGCCAGGCGGCGCTTGGGCAGCACGACACGATCGTTCTGCTGCCGAGCTTCACCACGGACAGCTACATCGACGCGATCGGCGCGCATCGGGTGACGGCGCTGACCTCGGTGCCGACGATGATCGCAATGCTGCTGCGCGAGGAGGCTCGGCTGGCGCGCACCGACCTGTCCTCGGTGACGGCCATCCGCATGGGCTCGGCGCCGGTCTCGCGCACGCTGCTTGCCGACACGCGGCGCTGGTTCCCGCGCGCTGCGATCACCAACGGCTATGGCACCACGGAGGCGGGGCCGATCGTGTTCGCACCGCATCCGGGTGGGCGGCCCGCACCCGACCTGGCGCTCGGCGTCGCGCATCCGCGCGTGCAGGTGCGGCTGGTTGTGGGGCGCCAAGGCGACCTGGATGACCGCGACGCCGATGAGGGCGTGCTGGAAATGCGCTGTCCGGCGCTGATGAATGCGTATCACAACCTGCCCGAGGCGACGCGCCAGGCGATCACCGCGGACGGGTTCTACCGCACCGGCGACGTGTTCCACCGCGATGCCGACGGGTTCTACACGTTCGTCGGTCGCGCCGACGACATGTTCGTCAGCGGCGGGGAGAACATCTATCCCGGCGAGGTCGAGAAGATGCTGGAACGCCATCCCGACATCCACCAGGCCGTGGTCGTTCCGGTCGAAGATGCAATCAAGGGGCAGAAGCCCGTGGCGTTCGTGGTCATGCGCCCTGGTGCCGCGCTGACCGAGCAGGCGGTGAAGCACTTCGCGCTGGCCAATGCCGCGCCCTATTTACATCCACGCCGGGTGTGGTTCCTGGCGGAAATGCCGCTGGCCGGCACCAACAAGGTGGACCGGCGCGCGCTGCTGCAGCGCGCCGCGCAGACGCCGATGACAGAGCAGACGGGCGATTAGTCGACTGGTGCAACCAAGGATGCAGTCGGGCGATTATTGTTAGTCGACTTGTGCAGCCAAGGATGCAGCGCGGCCGGAAATGGCGTTTCGCGCGGCGCGGCAAAGACCGTATGCGACGGGGGACGGTGGCGCGAACGCGGCGCCGGCGGGCGAGGGCACGAGGTGGTCGTGGGACCGCCGGACCGGGCCGGCCGCCGCGCCTACCCGGCTCAATATGTCAGCCCCGCTTACATGGCGAACAGTTCCGCGAGCGGCCCCAACGCCACGGCCGGAAAGAACGTCAGCCCGCCGACGATCGCGGCCACACCGACCAGCAGTGCAACGAACTGCGGCCCATGCGTCGGCAGGGTGCCGCTGGAGGTCGGCACGATTCGCTTCGCCGCCAGCATGCCGGCAATGCACAGCACCGGCACGATCACAATGAACCGCCCGGCGAACATCGCCGTCGCCAGCGTCAGGTTGTAAAATATCGTGTTGGCGTTCAGCCCGGCGAACGCGCTGCCATTGGTCGCCGCGGCCGAGGTATAGCCATACAGCGCCTCGGAAAATCCGTGCGGCCCGGCATTTTCCAGCCCGACGAGCCCAGCCGGCAACACGGCCGCCGCCGCGGTCAGGCCCAGGATGCACGCCGGCACGCACAACAGCGCCAGCATGGTCATCTTCACCTCGTTGCCCTCGAGCTTCTTGCCGAGATATTCCGGTGTCCGACCGATCATCAATCCCGCCGCGAACACCGCGACGATGGCGAACAACAGCATGCCGAACAACCCGGACCCCGGACCGCCGACGATCACCTCGTCCAGCATCATGTTGCTCAGCAGCATCAGGCCGGACAGCGGCATGAAGCTGTCGTGCATCGAATCGACAGCGCCGTCGGAGGACGCGGTGCTCACCGTCGCGAACAGCGCGGACTGTGCGGGGCCGAAACGGACCTCCTTGCCCTCCATGTTGCCGCCCGCCTGCGCTAGGCCCGGCGCCTGATTCACGTCGAAGCCGGCAAATGCGTGGTTGGGGGTCGTTTCGCCGGTGTACACCGTCACCAGACCCACCGCGAACATCACCGCCATCGCCGCGAACAACGCCCAGCCCTGGCGCTGGTCGCCGACCAAGCGGCCGAAGCTGTTGGTCAGCGCCACGCCGATCAGGAAGATCAACAGCATCTCCAGCATGCCGGTCAGCGCCGTTGGGTTCTCGAACGGATGCGACGCGTTGGCGTTGAAGAAGCCGCCGCCATCGCCGCTGAGCACCGCGATCGCCACCTGCGACGCCACCGGGCCGCGCGCCAGCACCTGCGTGGCGCCCTCCAGGGTCGTTGCGCTGACATACGGACCGAGGGTCTGCGGCACGCCCTGCCAGACCAGGATCAGGGTCGCAACGATGCAGACGGGCAGCAGGACATAGAGCGTGACGCGGGTCATATCGACCCAGAAATTGCCGATCGTCCGCGCCGAGCGGCGGGCGAAGCCGCGCACCAGCGCGAGCGCCACGGCGATGCCGCTGGCGCCGGACAGGAACGATTGCACGACGAGGCCGGCCATCTGCGTCAGATAGCTCATCGTGGTTTCGCCGCCGTACGACTGCCAGCTCGTGTTGGTGGCGAAGCTCACCGCGGTGTTCAGCGCCAGGTCGGGCGCTACGGCGTCCATCTGTTGCGGATTGAGCGGCAGCACCGCCTGGAGCCGCTGCAACGCATACAACGCGACGATGCCCGCGATGTGGAATGCCAGCAGCGCGAGCGCATAGCCCACCCAGGTCTGTTCCTCGGCCGGATCGATACCGGCCACGCGGTACAGCCGGGTCTCGACCGGCGCGAACAGCCGCACGACCCGGCTGCTGCCGTCGGCGATGCGGGCGATGTAGCCGCCGAGCGGTTGCACCACGGCGGCGATCAGGGCGGCGAAGACGGCAATCTGCGCCCAGCCCTGCCAGGTCATCGTTGCTGGTCCGTCGCGCTGTTGACTTGGTGGGTGGCGCTGGCGTTGAGTTGTTGGGTCACGCCGATTGGTTGTCGGGTCGCGGCGCCGTTGACTGGTTGGGTCACGCTGACGCAGGCGTGTACATAACCAACCGCAGCGGCGAAGCCCACGATGAGCAGGGCAAGCATCAAGAGATCCAGCACGGTGCGTCCTTTGCTGCCAGGTGGTGCATGCCGCCCTCAGCTTGCCAGCGCATAACGCACGCTGCCGCTGGCCCGTTGCTCGGCCGACATGATCGCCGGCAGCACGCGCGCCAAACCCTCGCGTGTCGCCTGGGTGGCGCGCGTCAGCGGCAGCCGCACGGCGCCGGAGCACAGCTCCAGCAGTTCCATGGCCGCCTTGACCGGGATCGGATTGCTTTCGGCGAACAGCGCGCGGTGCAACGGATCCAGCAGGTCGCGGATCGCGGCGAAGCGGGCGAGATCGCGCTGGTCCCAGGCGGCGTGCAATGCCGCGGACAGGGCCGGGACGACGTTGGCGGTGACCGAGACGCAGCCGGCTCCGCCCATCGCGCGGTGCGCGGCGGCGGAGGCGTCCTCGCCGGTGAATTGCAGCAAGCCATCACCGCAGCGCGCGCGCAGGCGCGGCGGGCGCGACAGGTCGGCGGTCGCGTCCTTCAGCGCGAAGATCAGTTCGGCGTCGAACAGCCGGGCGATCGTTTCGTCGGCGATGCCGATGCCGACGCGGCCCGGGATGTCGTAGAGCATGATCGGCAGGCAGGCGGCGTGCGAGACCGCTCGGACATGGGCGAACACGCCGTCCTGCGTCGGCTTGTTGTAGGGAGGGGCGGCCAGCAGCAGCGCAGCGGCGCCGGCTTGGCGCGCCTCATCTGCCAGCAGGATTGCCGAGGTTGTGGCCGGTGCGGTGCAGCCGGCAATCACCGGCACTCGGCCCGCTGCCGCCTCGACCGCCGCGCGGACGGCGCCGCGATATTCTGCGGTGTTGAGGCAGGACGCCTCGCCGGTGCTGCCGCACACCACGAGCGCGCCGGTGCCGGCGTCGATCTGACGGCGGCAGAGTGCCGCGAGCGCGGCCACGTCGAGCCGGGTGTCGCGAAACGGCGTGACGATGGCGACGAGCGAGCCACCGAGTCGCGATAGGGTCTGGGTCATGCCAACGCCTTCCATGAGGGCAAGCTTTCGGTTGGGCCGGGATATCCGTCGGGCCGGGATATCTGTTGGAGCGGAATATCTGTTGCGCGCGGTCTGTCGGGCCGGCTGTTTGTTCGCTCTTGACGCGTTGGTTGTTGGGCACCGGGTAGGGCGGAAAAGCCCAGCGCCTTCCGCCATCGTGCAGCGGCGGAATGCGCTGGGCTTTTCCACCTTACCCCGGAACGACCGGCGGGGTGTTAGGCCGAGGCAAACGGGCCGAACCACGGCAGCATGCCGGTCACCAGCGTGCGATCGCCGGCGCCGCGCGCGCGCACGGCGGAGAACCCCTGCAGCCGCAGCATCTGGGCGACCAGCTTCGCCAGCCGGCCGGTGGGATCGGCGTTGGTGCGCAGGATCAGGCGTCCGGATGCAACCAGCGCGCGGCGCGCCTGCATCATGGCGGAAAGTGCCTGTTCCGGACTGGCGATTTCAGTCGCGACCGCGAGGTCCATGGTGGCCCGCTCCGGGCGCACGCCCTGGCGCAGCAGGCTGACTTCGGCGGCGCCCCGGCGGATCATCGCGCACATGAGCTCCAGCGCGTTGGGGCCGATGATCAGCGCGTGCTCGCCCCTGACCTCGCCGGCGAGCTGCAGCAACGCGGTATCCGGATCGACGCCGGTGGCCGGGGTTGGTCGGGTGGTTCGTGGTCGGGCGGTGGCACGATGGGCGAGGGATGACATTCAGGGCGCCTCGAAGAGCCTGCGGGGGGTGCGTGGTGCCGCATCGGGTGCGCAAGATCATGACGGGGGCATAAAGTTTCCATTGGGAAGATTGGCCGCCGGGATGGGGCTGGCGTAGGCGTCGGAGCGCTTGCGCGCGCGGTCGTGCCGGTCGCGTGGCTGCAATAGCCGGCGTCCGCTTTGCTTCGGCGTTCGCACGGCGGCGGAGAGTCTACGGCGGCGGAGAGTCTCTTGCCTCTGGTGCAGCGTGAGCTTCGGCTTGCAGCTCGACTTCACGCCACGCGCCACCCTTACCGTTGGTCCGCTTCGCGGCCCGACCGCGCCGCTCGCTGACCCTCTCCCGCGAAGGGCGAGAGAGGTGTAGGGGTGGTGCGGCGATTCCACCCACGACGCGACCGAGGGATTGGCGCAATGAAGGCGATGGTGCTGTACGAGCACGGCGGCAACGACATGTTGCGCTACGAGACCGACTTTCCCGACCCGGTGCCGGGCGCGGGCGACGTGGTGCTGCGCGTGCGCGCCTGTTCGTTCAACTATCACGACGTGTTCACCCGACGCGGCATGCCGGGAATCCGCATCCCGATGCCGGCGATCATGGGGCTGGACGTGGCCGGGGAGATCGCGGCGATCGGGGCGGGCGTGCAGGGCTGGTCGGTGGGCGATCGCGTGCTGGTCGATCCGATCAACCGCGTGGAGGGCGGGTTGATCGGCGAGACGGTGCACGGCGGCCTCGCCGAACTGTGCCGTGCCCGCGCGCACCAGCTTATTCGGCTCCCGGAAGGTGTCGGCTTCGAACAGGCGGCCGCCTTGCCCTGCGCCTACGGCACGGCGCGGCGCATGATGATCACCAATGGCGGCGTGCGCGCCGGCGAGAAGGTGCTGATCCTCGGCGCCAGCGGCGGGGTCGGCGTCTGCTGCGTCCAGCTCGCCAAGCTGGCCGGCGCGACGGTGATCGCCTGCGCCGGATCGGCGGAGAAGGCGGCGCGACTGCGGGCGCTCGGCGCCGACCATACGATTAATTACCTCGAGCAGGACTTCGTCAAGGCGGCCTATGGACTGTACGGCAAGCCGGTGCGCCGCGGCGAGGGCTCCGACCGCGGCGTGGATGTCGTGGTCAACTACACCGGCGGCGAGACCTGGACGAAATCGTTGCGCGTGCTGCGCGTCGGCGGACGCCTGCTGACCTGCGGCGCGACCGCGGGCTATGATCCGCCGGAGGATATTCGTTTCATCTGGACCTTCGAGCTGAAAATCCTGGGGTCGAACGGCTGGGCGCACGAGGATGTCGTTGCGCTGCTGGAGCTTGTGCGATCCGGCAAGCTGCAGGCGGTGGTGGACCAAACCTATCCGCTGGAGCGCGCCGCGGAGGCACTGCAGCGCATCGAGGACCGCAAGGTGTTCGGCAAGCTGGTGATCACGCCATGAGCACGTCGTCGCCGAGTCCGAGTGCGCCAAGCACCGCGCCGCTGACCAGCGAGGAGCTGCAGGGCCGGCTCGCTCATTCCACCTTCATCGACTTTATGGGACTGACGGTGATCTCGGCCGATCCCGCGAAGCAGGAGGTAATTATGCGCGCGCCAATGCGCCCCGAGTTCGAGCGCGCCAAGGGCTCCGGCCAGTGGCATGGCGGGCCGATCGCCGCGGTGATCGATACGGTGGGCGACTTCGCACTGGTGATGCTGCTCGGCCGCCCACTGCCCACCGTCAATTTCCGCGTGGACTACCTGCGCCCGGCAATCAATACGACGCTGGTGGTGACAGCGCGCGTGCGCCGCATCGGCAGAAGCGTCGGCGTGGTGGATATCGACGTGGCCAACGAGGCCGGCCAGTTGCTGGCAATCGGCCGCGCCACCTACGCCACCGCGGCGTGAAGCAAGCAAGGCCGGGGCTTCGCCCCAGACCCCACCAAGGGGCTTTGCCCCCTGGACC
>PLXO01000263.1 GCA_003151425.1 Acetobacteraceae bacterium | reverse complement strand
AGGTCATTCCGGGTCAGCCTCTGAGCACCATGTTGGCGAGCAGTTGTGCCGAGGTGTTTTCCAGCATTTCGTAGGCATACAGATCCGCCGTGGTCAGGCTGTTCTTGTCGGTGGGAGCGGCATTGCGGTTGTGCGGCGAGGCGGTCATGGCGAGAAGGATGGCGTCGCGGCTCTTCGGGTCGGAATCGGCCTTCTTGAGGAATTCGCCTAGCTCGGCCTTGTTTTCCTCCAGGCATTTCGCCAACCGCACCGGATCTTCGATGATCGCCTCGGCATCTTCCAGCGTCGCACCCTTCATCGAGCGGCAGGTTTGCAGCATCGCCAACAGATTGCGCTGGCCCTGGTAGGCGGGCGGCACGCCGTCGCTGAGCATGGCGAATTTCAGTTGGGTGTCCTTCAGCACCGCCTTGGCCTCGATCGTCGCCTTCTGCTTGCCGTAGTCGGCCGCGGTCAGCGCCGGCTGCGTGGAGTTGTTCTGCAAGCGCGCCGTCAGATCCTTGGTCAGCGCGTCGTAGTCCTTCTGGATTTCGGCGTTGCAGGTCTCGAAGATCAGGCCGTCCATCAGGTCAGGCGCCGGCTTGCCTTTCGGCAAAACGATGATGTTGTCCGGGATGCCTTTCTGCCGGTCGCCGATCTTGTTGTAGAACGCGTCCTTGGCGGTGTCGCTGAAGACGAGCGTGGGCGCGCCCTTGGCGCCGAAGATTTCGCCCATGTGCTTCTCCAGTGCCGGGCACTTGTCGAGCGCGTTGGACATGTCACGGCCCAGCGCCTCGGCGCCGTCGTAGCCGGACTTGCCGGCGGGCCCGGTCACCGAGGCCATCACCTTGCCCTTGCGCTGCGGCGCCAGCACGCGCTTTTCCAGCAGTTGCTCGGCGATGGCGTCGATGTCGCGGTCCTGGCCGGCGACCCACTCGACGAACGAATCCTGCCACGCCTTCGCCTTGTCGCTGTCGCCGAGAATGATCTCCTGAAAACTCTTGGTGGGAACCTGGTCGAACCACGCCGATTGCAGCCCCTCGGTGACGTCGTACGCCAGTTCCAGCGCGAACGCCCCCGACCCGAGGTCGGGCAGCTTGTCGGGCCGCTCGCGGCCGGCGAGCAGCAATTCCAGTTCGTCGGAGGCGGCCTTCAGCCGCTTGGGCAGTTTCTGCTCGGCGACCAGCTTGGCCGCGCGCGGCAGCGCATCGCGCACCGATTTCAGCCGCTCGCCTTCCGCCTCCGTCAGATCGTCGAAGCGCTCGCGCAGCGCCTGCTCGGAGAGCGGCAGGCGGATGCCCAGAAACGCCTCCAGCCACTCTTTCTTCACCAGCGTGTCGGATTCGGACATGACGATGCCTCCCGTTGCTTGCCTTGCGTTGACTCGGAAGAGTTGGCCGGCCTGCGCGCCGTGGCAAGGCACTGGCCGGGCTTTTGCCGGTACTACGTCGGGACGGTCGGGACAACCGGGATTTCCGCCACTTTCAGCCGTCCCGACAACGGCGAAGCATGTCGGAACCTGTCGGCACACCCCCGCGGCGGTCATTGCCTAGTGTCGGGGCCCAAAATGCCATCATGTCGCGCGGCCGCAGATGTACCCAGCAAGCGGCCGACTGCCAGGATGGACACAGGTTGCGACAACGCGGCAGGCTTGGTTGGCAAAATCAATGGTGGGACGATGTCCGACCGGACCGACAAAGACCGAATTCGAATGACGGTGGCCGAAGCACGGGCACTCGGCGAAGCAGCGATGCGCGGCGCCGGGTATGACGACGACGACGCGCGAATCCTGACGGATCATGTGCTGGATGCGGCCCTGTGCGGTTACGAGTATTCCGGCCTGCCGAAGCTGCTGAACGTCGTCGACTACCCGAATTTCCGGCAGCCTCGGCGCCCCGTCAGCGTGGTGCGCGAGACCGGAGCGACCGCCCTGCTCGACGGCGGCAACACGACGGGCATGATCGCGGCCTATCGTGCATCCGAAGCGACCATCCACCGCGCGCAGGCGCATGGGCTTGCGGTCGTTTGCCTCGGCAACACCTGGATGACCGGGCGCAGCGCTTACTATTGTGAAATGATCGCCCGCGCCGGCCTGGTCGTGATCCACACGGTGGCGGCCCCGCCGGCGGTGGCCCCGTTCGGCGGCACGCGACCGGCGCTCGGCACCAACCCGATTGCCTTCGGTTTTCCGACCGGCAGCGATCCGCTTGTCATCGACATGGGGACGTCGGCGTTCATGGGAACCGACCTGCAATTCCGGGCGCGTCTCGGCACGCCGATCCCTGAAGGAGTCGCGCTCGGGCCGGACGGGCAGCCGACCACGGACGCCATAACCGCCCACCAGGGCGCGCTGCTACCGTTTGGTGGCAAGGAGGGCGGCTACAAGGGGTTCGGACTTGCTTTGGCGATGGACGCGCTCGGCGCGCTGAGCGCCGGGGTACGATCGGCGGGCGCGGTGAGCGGCTACATGTTCTTCGCGTTCAAGCCGGACCTGCTCGTGTCAGCCGATGCGTATCGGCACGAAGTCAGCCGGCGGATCGGCGCGATCAAGGCGACGCCGCGACAGGCGGGAATCACGGAAATCCGCATTCCGGGCGAGCGCAGCTACGCGACACGCGCCCGTCTTCTGCGCGAGGGGATCGAGATCGATCGGAAGATCCACGATGCGCTGGGACGCCTTGCCGAGGGAAACCTCGATCATAGCGGTTGAAGGCAACGCTCAGCACGCTGGAGGTTCTGTTTCCTTAACATAATGAAAGCCAGCCGCCATGATGATTGTCGACGCGCAGATCCATCTTTGGGCCAAAGGCACACCCTCCGCCCATCACCGCCAAGCGCCCTACCTGAAGGAGGAAGCGCTGGCGGCCATGGACGTTGCCGGCGTCGATTGCGCGGTGATCCACCCGGTGATGTGGGACCCGGATTCGAACGAGCTGGCCATCGAAGCGGCACGCGCCCATCCCGATCGTTTCGCCATCATGGGTTGGGTCTATCTGGATCAGCCGGACCAGCGCGCTGTGCTCGAGACCTGGAAAAGCCGGCCCGGGATGAAGGGATTGCGGTTCTACTTCTCCGATCCGCGGTCACAGTCTTGGCCGGACGATGGCACGCTGGACTGGCTGTTTCCAGTGGCTGAACGCCTGAACATTCCGGTGTCGCTGCAGGCATCGGCGTTCCTGCCGCGCGTTGGCGCGATCGCCGAGCGTCATCCCGGATTGAAGATCAGTATCGACCACATGGGGGTGCAGCGCACGACCATGGGGGCAAACGCCGCCTATCGCAACCTGCCGCAGTTGCTGGCATTGGCGCGGCATCCGAACGTGGCGGTGAAGGCGACCGGCCAGGCCGGCTATGCGTTGGACTCGTATCCGTTCCCCAGTATTCACGACGCGTTGCATCGCGTGTTCGACGCGTTTGGTCCGCGACGCATGTTCTGGGGCACCGACATCACCCGCATGCATTGTACGTGGCGCCAATGCGTGACATTGTTCACCGAGGAATTGCCCTGGTTGCATGGCGCCGACCTGGACCTTGTGATGGGCCATGCGTTCTGCAACTGGATCGGCTGGCAGACGTCCGGCGCGTGACGGTCCGCGGCGCGGGGCAGCCGCGCTGTCTATGTCTGATCGCGTGGTCGCCTTACTGCCCAGCGCCCCAGCTAGCTCCCTATAGGGGTAGCGGCCCACACGGCAGGACGCGCTACTCAACCCGGTCTATCTTCGGCGCGGTCTCAATCCAACCGGCCAGATTCCCCGGTGCGCCATGCTGGCCCAATGGCGGCTTGTGCATGACCACGTATCCCGACCGCTCCAAGTGCTCGACCAGGCGCTCCGCGGTGATCCGCGCCATGATTTCATCCGCGTCGTGGACGCGCTTCCGGCCGTTGAACCGGAGCGCGAAGGAGAGGGACTGCGTGAGTTCGTCCCGGGTGGCCGGGCACGTCTCCAGCGGATGGGCGGGGCGGGGGGCGGGGGTAGGAACGGCCGGCTGCTGTTATCCCGGTGTTATCCCGCGCATTCGGGGTCAACGGGCATCCTATCGTAAGTCATTGAAAATATTGGCGGACCCGACACGATTCGAACGTGCGACCTTCGCCTTCGGAGGGCGACGCTCTATCCAACTGAGCTACGGGTCCAGCGCGCCCCCCATACAGCGAAACGCCACGCAGCGAAAGCCTAGGGCTGCTGCGCCAGCCACGCGGTTGCTGCCGCCTGGGCGCCCGAGGGAAGCGGTGCCTTGGGTTCCCGCAGCCAATCGATGATATCGCCGATCGGTTCCGCCCGCCCCAGATCGCGCGCCAGCAGGTGATAGTCCGCGGGGTAGAACGCCCGCTCCGGCCCCGACGGCAAGGTCCGCCAGACCCGCGCCATGGCATAAGGCGGGATCAGTTCGTCCTTGCCGCCATACAGGAAGAGTGATTGTGCGGTGAAGCGGGGCGCGGCGGCAGCGGCGGCATCCATCAGGTCCACCAGCCCGTCGATCGCGTCGAACCGTGTGTCGTGGACGGTCAACGGATCACGCGACAGGCGGATCAGCGCCTGGTGATTGTCGCTGGCGATAATGTGGACCACCTGGCCCGTGGCGGTCAGGCCGGGCGTCAGGTGCGAGACCAGCCACAGGGCGCCGCGCTCGAACGGGTTCATCTCCGATCGGCTCCACACCGCCGGGGCCACCAGCACATAGGCGGCCTTGGCCGGCGGATCGGGCGAGGTCGCCAGGCACATCAGCTCGGCCGCGCCCATGCTCTCGCCCAGCAGGATCAACCGCGCGCGTGGGTAGCGCGCATGCACCAGCGCCGCCATGTGCCTTGCGTCGTCCACCAGCGCTTCGGTGCCCGGCCAGTAGCCGCGCGCCGTCGTATCACCGAAGCCGCGCTGGTCGGGCGAGAACACCGCGATGCCCACATCCGCGAAGTCGGGCGCCGGAATCTCCCACGCGTCGCGGCTGTCGTTCATTCCGTGCAGCGCCAGCATTACCGCCCAGGGCTCGGCCGTGGGCAGCCAGGCGCGATACGGCAGGCGCATGCCGTCCGGCATAACGAACGCGTCGGTGGCCTCGTGCGCGGCCCCGATCGGCGGACCAGGCACCGCCAGGTGCATGGCGCAGCCCGCCAGGACCAGGGTCAGCAACAGAGCGAGGCGGCGAGCGTATAACATTTGCGTGATGATCCTACCGGGTCCGCGCCCGAACCACAACCACGGATGCCGATCTGGACGCGAATTTAACCAGGCGCCGACAGTGCTGACTCGCTCTCCGGATGGGGAGTTTGCAGCATTTCAGCAAGATGCTCGGACTGGAAGAGTCAGGGCCTTCGGCGCTTCGAATTGGTCGCTGATCCGGCAGAGATCTCATCCCGCGTTGACGCCACATTGCTTCGCGTCCAGCCTGCGCGGAACGCCCGGGGTACGGACGAAAGGGAAACGCAGATGCCGATGCCCGCCGACACCCCAGGCGATACCGACGTCGCCACGCCGAGATACCTGCGCGACAAATACGCCATCGTCGGCGTGGGGGAGACGACCTACGTGCGCGGGTCCGGCAAGACCACGCGCGCACTTGGCACCTGGGCGCTGCGCAACGCGATCGCCGATGCCGGTCTGAAGCCGGCCGACATCGACGGCATGCTGTCCTATTCCAACAACGATTCCACCTCCGCCACGTTCATGGCCGGCGATATCGGCACGCGGCTGAATTTCTACATGGACTGCGTCGGCGGCGGGTCCTCGACCGAGGCGCTGATCGGCATCGCCATCGGCGTGATGGAGGCCGGGCTGTGCAAATGCGTGGCATTGTTCCGGGCGATGAACGGCTATTCGCAGGTGCGCATCGGCGGCACCGGCGCGCGGGCCGCGGCACCTGTCAACGGCGACGCGCTGCACAGCCGCGCCTATGGCTGGCAGAGCGCCGGGCAGATGTTCAGCCCCACCTTCATGCGCCACATGTACGACTACGGCACGAAGCCGGAGCAGGTCGCGATGGTGAAGGTGATCCATTCCGAACACGCATCCAACAACCCGAAGGCGCTGTACCGCAAGCGCTACACGGTGGACGAGGTGCTGAGCAGCCGCATCATCTGCAAGCCGCTGCACCTGCTGGATTGCTGCGTGGAGACCGACAACGCCACCGCGATCATCATCACGCGGGCGGATCGGGCGCGCGATCTGCGCCACACCCCGGCGCTGATCCGCGGCATCGTCGGGCGGTGCAGCAAGCCGCGCATGGACATGCATTACCAGGCCGGTCCGATCTCGCGCGTGGCGGGTTATTACGCCAAGGACATATTATGGCCGAACGCCGGCGTGGGGCCGGAGGACGTGGACGCCACGGGTTCGTATGACGCGTTCACCTTCACCGCGATGCTGCAGCTTGAGGATTACGGGTTCTGCAAGAAGGGCGAGGGCGGCGACTATGTCTCCAGCGGCGTCATGCGGCTGGGTGGGAAGCGGCCGAACAACACCTCCGGCGGGCATCTGTGCGAGGGCTACACGCACGGCATGAACATGGTGATCGAGAACGTGCGCCAGTTGCGCCATGACGTGGATGATTCGTGTCCGATCGGGGCGGATGGCAAACGGCAGCACACCTACGACTATAGCGAGGGCGGCTGCCGGCAGGTGCGCGATATCGAGGTGACGGCGAACCTGGGGTGGGCCAATCCGATGACCGGGTCGGCCATGATCATGCGGCGCGGGTAGGGGGGCGAGAGATGGCGATCCGCGCGGACTATCTGGGCATGCCGCTCAGCATCGACGACCTGGATCATGAGAACCTGACGTATTTCGAGCACTGCGCCGCGCATGAATTCCATCTGCAGCGTTGCGATGACTGCAAGCTGTTACGCTACCCGCCGACCACCGGGTGCCCCTGGTGCGCCAGCCCGAACGCGACGTGGACGCCGGTGGAGGGCAAGGGCGAGGTGCATTCGTACGAGGAGGTGCACCACGCCATCCAGCCGGCATTCCGCGACCACACGCCCTACATGGTGCTGCTGGTCGATCTCGACACGCAGCGGGGAAAACCGTCCGAG
This sequence comes from Acetobacteraceae bacterium, assembly GCA_003151425.1. GTDB lineage: Bacteria > Pseudomonadota > Alphaproteobacteria > Acetobacterales > Acetobacteraceae > Palsa-883. The sequence continues at coordinate 12,837 of PLXO01000263.1, read as the reverse complement.
CACGAGGCGCTGCGGGTGGTGGGCAATCTGACGGCGCCGGATGGCATGCTGGCGCCGCCGGAGATGGTGGCGCGGGTGGGGATCGGCTCGCGCGTGCGGATGGTGTTCAGCGATGTGGCGCCGGGTTTGGCGCTGCCGCAATGGACGCTGGATGAGGCGGCGGTGCAGCCGGCGAAGCCGTGGCGGTATCCGCAGGAGTAGCCCATTCGTACTCCTCTCCCACGCTTGTGGGAGAGGTAAAACCGCGCTTCATCCAGGCGCGGCACCCTGCGTCTGCACCTGCAGCATATAGATCGACTGGCTCGCACACATCAGCAGGTTATTGCGCTTCGGACCGCCGAAGACGAGATTGGCACACGCCTCCGGCAAGCGTATCCGGCCGATCAGCTTGGCCTGCGCATTGTACACCAGCACGCCGGAATAGCCGAGCGGCGCATTGGAACTGCACCATAGGTTGCCGAACACGTCGGCGCGCATGCCGTCGGGGCCGCAATGTACGCCATCCACCGTCATGTCGAGAAACGCGCGCCCATTGGCGACCTTGGTGCCTTGCACGTCGAACGCAAGGATGGTGCCCGTGCCGCCGGCATGGAGGTCGCCCGGTCCCTTGCCGGTGCTGATCACATAAAGTGTCTTGTAGTCGGGGGAGAAGCAGATGCCATTGGGGTCTTTGAGCTGGTCCTCGGTGATGACGACGTCCAGCCGATTGCTCGGGTCCCAGCGATAGACGGCATTCGGCAATTGCCGCTTGGTGCCGCCAAGCGCTCCGGCGTTCTCGGCGCCGATGCGCGGGTTGAGCAGACCCTGCGGATTGGTCGGGCCGCCGGCTTCGTCCGGATGGCCTTCCGACAGCGTATCGCCATAGGGCGGATCGGTGAACCATATGCTGCCATCAGGGTGCGCCACCAGATCGTTCGGTGAATTCAACGGCTTGCCCTCAAACGAATCGGCAATCACCGTCATCGTGCCGTCATGCTCCCAGCGGATGACTCGGCGGAAGAAATCCTCGGTCGACAGTTGGCGTCCCTGGAAGTCAAAGCAATTGCCGTTGCTGTTGTTCGACGGCTTGCGGAATGCGGTCACCCGGCGGTCGTCCCACAGGAAGCGATACTGCGTGTTGCCCTGCACATCGCTGAACAGGAAGTACTGGCCTTCGTTGGACCAGGCCGGTCCCTCGGCCCACAGGAAGCCGGTGGCCACGCGGTGGATGGCGGTGATGCCAAGCAGATACTGCTGAAAAGATGGATCGATGACGACGATGTCGGGATCTGGATAGATCTCGGGTGCCGCGTTATGTCCCCACTTCCGCGGCGGATTGGTGATGACTGATGGCGGTGTGCCGACAGCCGCATTCGGCTGCTGCGCCAGCGCCATTCCCGGAGCCAAGGTGGCAGCCCCGAACGTGCCGGCGAGCACCTTGACGAAGCTGCGTCTGGACGTCGCAACGTTCACGGTCATATTTGTTTCCTCGGATTGGTTAGCCGCGATTATTTCCTCTGGTTGAACGCTACCACACCTTGGTAGAGTCTGGATAGATGGGGACCAACCTGTCTCGTGCAGGCTCGGCGGCGAAGCATCGGAGTCCCCCTGCCGCGGCGTCCGCGTTGCCCCGCTCCGCTCTGGCACGGCCCGCTCTGGCACGGTTGGAAACCCTGCCGTGGCCGGCTATCATCCAATGCATATCCTTCTGAGCTGACTGCCAAGGACCACCGCGCATGCCGGACGACGCCGCCACCGCCACCGAGGTCATCCACGTCGACGATCGCACCGTTGCCTGCGACGGCGGGGACGGCGCGCTCGGCCATCCGCGCGTGTTCCTGCACATCGAGGGAGCGTCGGTCATGTGCCCCTACTGCTCGCGGCTTTATGTTCTGAACGAAGGGGCCGGCCACGCCAGCGGACATTGATCCGGCGGTCGGCCCGGCCGCCGAGGCCGGCACGGCACCGCATGTCGTCCTGATCGACGGATCGGGCTTCATCTTTCGCGCCTTCCATGCGCTGCCACCGATGACGCGCCCGGACGGCACGCCGGTGAACGCCGTGTTCGGCTTCACCAACATGCTGGCCAAGCTGCTGCGCGAGCATGTTGGCACGCATCTGGCGGTCATCTTCGACGCGGGACGGGAGACGTTCCGTAACCGGATCTACGACCAGTACAAGGCGCACCGGCCGCCGCCGCCCGAGGAGCTGATCCCGCAATTCGCCCTGGTGCGCGAGGCGACGGATGCGTTCGGCGTGCCGGCGATCGAGCTGGCCGACTGGGAAGCCGACGATCTGATCGCATCCTACGCGCGGGCCGCGGTGGATGCCGGCGGCACGGTGACCATCGTATCGTCCGACAAGGACTTGATGCAGTTGCTGCGCCCCGGCGTCGAGATGCTGGACCCGATCAAGCAGAAGCCGATCGGGCCGCTCGAGGTGATGGAGAAGTTCGGCGTCACGCCGGACAAGCTGATCGAGGCGCAGGCGCTGATCGGCGACTCCGTCGACAACGTGCCCGGTGTTCCCGGGATCGGCCCGAAGACCGCTGCGCAACTGCTGAACGAGTTCGGTGATCTGGAAGGCGTGCTGGCGGCTGCTCCCGCAATGAAACCGTCGAAGCGGCGCGATCTGCTGATCGAGCACGCCGACAAGGCGCGGCTGTCGCGCGTGCTGGTGACGTTGCGCGCCGATGCGCCGTTGCCGCTGCCGCTGGAGGCGCTGCACCCGCGCCCGACGGACCCGGCCAAGCTGGCGGCGTGGCTGACCGCGCAGGGATTCCGTAGCATCGTCGCGCGCATGGGGCTGACGGATGCGCTGGTATCGGCGGGTGCCTCGGCGCCGGCCAGCGTGACGTTCGGCGTGGCTGGCAGCGCGTCTTCCGGCGCGTCCGGCAGCGCGGCGTCCGGCGCGTCCGACAGCGCGGCGTCCGGCGCCGCTTCGGGTGCGTCGTTCGGGGGATCGAGGCAGGCGCAGTTCGATCTTGGCGGTGGACCGGCGGCCGTTACCCGACCTGTCGCCGCCCCGGTCGTTGCGAACAGCGATTTCGGACCATACGAGACCGTTACGACTGTCGACGCGCTGCGGGCCTGGGTGGCCGAGGCGGCCGCGCGTGGCATGGTGGCGCTGGATACCGAGACCGACGGGTTGGATCCGATGCGTGCGGGGCTGGTGGGTTTTTCGCTCGCCACCGCGCCGAGCCGCGCCTGCTATGTGCCGCTGCGCCACACGGTCCTGGCCGAGCAACTGGCGTTGGCTGACGCGATCGCGGTGCTCTCGCCGCTGCTGACCGATCCGTGCGTGCTGAAGGTGCTGCAGAACGCCAAGTTCGACATGCAGGTGTTGCGGCGCGCGGGTTTTCCGATCGTGACGCCGCTCGACGACACGATGCTGATCTCGTTCGCGCAGGAGGCCGGGCTGCACGGGCACGGCATGGACGAGTTATCGAGGTTGCATCTGGGTCACTCGCCGATCTCGTATGACGAGGTGACCGGCACCGGGCGCAATCGCATCAGTTTCGCTGACGTGCCGATCGAGCGTGCCACCGCCTATGCGGCGGAAGACGCCGACGTGACCTTGCGTTTGTGGGAGGCATTGCGCCCGCGTCTGCGCCTGGCGAAGGCGCTGGCACTCTACGAGCAGATGGAACGGCGGTTGATCCCGATCCTGCTCGACATGGAACGCGAAGGGGTAAAAGTCGACGAAGACGATCTGCGCCGCATGTCGGTCGATTTCGAGCAGCGCATGACCGTGATGGAACGCGACTGCCATCGCCTGGCCGGGCACGAATTCAATGTCGGAAGCCCCAAGCAATTGGGCGGGGAACTGTTCGACAAGATGGGCCTTCCTGGCGGCAAGCGGATGAAGACCGGCGCCTGGGGGACGGATTCCTCGGTGTTGCAGACGCTGGCCGATCAGGGGCACGAACTGCCGGCGCGCATCCTGGAATGGCGGCAGTTGCAGAAGCTGAAATCCACCTATGCCGATGCGCTGGTGGACCAGATCAATCCGGACACGGGACGGGTGCACACCAGCTTCGCGATGGCGATCGCGTCCACCGGGCGGCTGTCGTCGACCGATCCGAACTTGCAAAACATCCCGATCCGCACGGAGGAAGGCAGCCGCATCCGGCATGCGTTCATTGCGGAGCCGGGCAATCTGCTGGTCAGCGCGGACTATTCGCAGATCGAGCTGCGGCTGCTGGCGCATGTCGCGGACATCCCGGCGTTGCGGGAGAGCTTCGAGCGCGGTGAGGACATCCATGCGCGCACCGCAAGCGAGGTGTTCGGCATCCCGATGCAGGGCATGGACCCGATGACTCGCCGGCGCGCCAAGGCGATCAATTTCGGGATCATTTATGGGATTTCGGGGTTTGGTTTGGCACGGCAGCTTGGCACCACGCCGGGTGAGGCGCGCGGCTATATCGACGCATATTTCGCGCGGTATCCGGGTATTCGGACGTACATGGAACGAACGAAGGAGGAAGCGCGGATCAATGGGTTTGTGACCAGCCTGTTCGGCCGCCGTTGCTGGATTGCCGGGATCGCGGACAAGAACCCGGCGCGACGGGCGTATGGCGAGCGGCAGGCGATCAATGCGCCGCTGCAGGGCGGCGCGGCCGATATCATCAAGCGCGCGATGGTGCGGCTGCCGGCGGCGCTGCGGGAGGCGGGGCTGACGGCGCGGCTGTTGTTGCAGGTGCACGATGAGCTGCTGTTCGAGGCGCCGGAGGCCGAGGTGGCGACGCTGTCCGCGCTTGCCAAGCGCGTGATGGAAGACGCCGCGGCGCTGTCGGTGCCGCTGGTGGTGGAGACCGGGTTCGGTCGCACCTGGGCCGACGCGCATTAGGATCGGACCGCTAGAGGAATAGGAGTACGGAAATCCGCACGAACTCTCCCCCTCCCCTTGAGGGCTTGGGCCGCGAAGCGGACCAAGGTTCGGGGGAGGGGTCGGGGCGGGAGAAGCTGCGGTGCTACCCTGGCACCAACCCCTCCCCCCAACCTTGGTCCGCTTCGCGGCCCAAGCCCTCAAGGGGAGGGGGAGAGTCTTTGCCGGCCACGACCTCGTCTAATTTGGCCGCCGCGACCTTGTCTAATTTGCCGGCCACAACCTCGTCTAATTTGCCCGCTACGACCTTGTCTAACCCCCATCGCGCGGTGGGGCAGTAATCGCGTCGATGTAGCGCCGCACCGAATAGGCCAGCACTGCCTTGCCGTCGGCGGGCAGAACGCGGTCCCACCAGGCGCCGTAGATCGGCTCGAACGGCCACGGTTCCAGCACCGAGGCGATGTGCTCGACTGTTGCTCTGTCCAGCGGGATCAGGTCGGGGTAGCTGCGCATGAAGCTGACCTTGCGGTCCCAGCCGACCTGCACGATGTCGCCCGACAGCAGGGCACCCTTGCCGCCGGCACCCGCGGCCCAGTGCAGCACCTGCGCGCCAGCGAAATGACCGGGACAATGCAGCAGGGTCACGCCGGGAAGAAGCTGCTTGCTTGGGCCGTCCCAGAACTGCACCACCGGATCCGGGCGCATCACCCATTTTCGGTCGCGGGTGTGCAGATGGATCGGTGCGCTGCCAAAGGCGTGGCTCCATTCGATCATTGCGCTATAGTAGTGAGGGTGCGAGATCGCGATGCCGGCGATGCCACCCATGCCGCGCACGATCTCGATCGTTGCGTCGTCGATGAAGCTGATGCAATCCCACAGGATGTTGCCCTGCGGCGTGCGGACCAGCAGGGCGCGCTGGGCGATCGCGAAGGCCGGCATGGTGCCGATGCCGACCAGATTCGACTCGTGCTGGCGGAAGGTGGCGAAGTGCGTGCGCCGCATCGCTGCCAGCGTGGTCCAGGACTGGCCCAGAACGTTCACGTATTGCCGCTCGTCCTGGCAGATCGGGCAGCCGGCGGGAGGCGCCTCGCTCGGCGGATATTGCGTGCCGCAGGTGGTGCAGATGAACGCTGGCATGGGTGGATGATAGCTCAGCCGAAGGCGGGGTCCAGGGTGTGTTCACGCAGACTGGAATCGACGGCCCTGTCTGTCATGACCCCGTCTGTCATGGCCCCACCTGGCATTGTGACAGGTGGGGTTTCCGGTCTGCGCGAAAACGCTCCACCGAACACGGCTCAGCCGAACACGGCTTAATTGAACACCGGGCGCATCCGCACGTGCTGCTGGCGCAGCACCAGCGCGCCGATCATCACGACATTGATCAGGTTGGATACGAAGGCGATCTCGAACGCGGGTGCGTAATGACCGAAATGATCGAACATCGCGCCGGCCAGCCAGCTTCCCACCGCCATGCCGGTCATGCCGCTCAGCAGCATGACGGGCACGCGCCAGCTTGCCTCACGCGAGGGATACAAGTCGCGGATGGCCAGCACATAGGCGGGGATGATGCCGGCGAAGCCCAGCCCATAGATGGCGGAGGCGGCGAACAGCCCGACCTCGTGCTGCACCAGCGCGTAGAGCAGGATGGCGGCGGCCTGCGCGGCCGAGCTGAGCAGCACGGTGCGCAGACCGCCCAGGCTGTCCGCCGTCCAGCCCCAGAACTGGCGGCTGGCGAACGCGAGGCCCAGCAGCATCGACAGCATCAGCGCGCCGTGCTCGGGCGAGATCCCGTCATCGGTGCACAGCGCCACCAGATGCGCGGTCGGCATCGCCATCGGGATGCAGCAGAAGAACGGCGCGGCGGCGAGCAGCAGCATCGCCGTGTTCGGCCGCAGTCCAAGGACCGGCGTGCCGGATGGTGGTCCGGCGGCGGCGGCGGCGGCGAGGCCGGTGGAAGGCGGCGACAGGCGCAGGCACCAGAGCGCGATCGGCACCACCGTAACGACGACGATCACGGCGAACCCCGCCATGGTGCGCTGCCAGCCGACCTGCTCGATGCTGATCTGGAACAGCGATGGCCAAACCACGCCGGCAATGTACTGGCCCGACGAGATCAGCGCCAGCGCGGTGCCTCGGCGCCTGTCGAACCAGCGGCTGACGTAGACCAGCAGCGGCGGATAGAGGCCGGCGCTGCCCAGCAGGCCGACGAACAGGCCGTGGCCGACCAGCAGCGACCAGGTGCTGCCGAGCGCGGACAGCAGCAGGCCGGCACCCATCATCAGCGTGCCGCCCAGCACCGTCCAGCGCACGCCGATGCGGTCGGCGAACAAACCCATGGCGATGCCGCCCGATCCGGTGCCGAACCAAACCAGCGCCGCCGCGAGGGACGGGATGGCGCGCGGCACGCCGAGCGTGGCGGCGATCGGTTTCAGCGCGACCACCACGATGAGCGGCGCGCCGTAGGCGAAGGACAGCAGAAGCAGCACCGCGGTCGCGATCACCCAGGACGTGCGCGTCTCGATGCTGCCCAAGCCTGGGCTGCCCGCGATTGCGGTGCGGCTGTTCATGCGGGGCGTTTCCTCCAGCCGGCGGCGCTGGTTCGGCCGCTGGGGGCAGCGTAGGGCAGGTTTGGAGGGAGTGGAACCGCGTGCACCTCGCCCGCAAGCGGGCGAGGTGCACAACTACGCGAACATCGTCTCGATGTCAGATTGGGCAACGTCCTCGATCCGGGCGGGCTGCCAGCGCGGGGTGCGGTCCTTGTCCACCACCATGGCGCGCACGCCCTCGATGAAGTCGTTGTGGCGCATCGTGGTGTGGGTCAGGGCGAACTCGGCGTCGAGGCACTGCTCCAGCGTGCGGTGGGCGCCGTCGCGCAGGATGCGCAGCGTCCAGGCCAGCGCGGAGGGGGAGACGGTGCGGAGCGCCTCGATCGTTTTGTGCGCCCAGTCGCTGGTGTCGGCCTCCAGGCGGTGCAGGATGTCGGGCACGCTGTCGGCGGCGAAGATCGTATCGATAGTGGCGCGCTGGTTTTGCAGGGTGAAGGCGGGCAGCGGCACGGCGTGGCGGGCCAGGGCGGCGATGCCGTCGTGGGCCAGGGCGGCGGAAAGTTGGTGCATTTCGGCGCGCGGCGTGAACTGCGTGGCGAAGCCGGCGTGCACCGCGTCGGCGCCGTGGATGCGCGCGCCGGTCAGGCCGAGATAGATTCCGAGATCGCCGGGCAGCCGCGGCAGGAAGAACGTTGCGCCGATGTCGGGGAAGAAGCCGATCGCGGTCTCCGGCATGGCGAACATCGCGTGCTCGCTGGCGACGCGGTAGTCGCCGTAGATCGATACGCCGATGCCGCCGCCCATGCAGATGCCGTCGATCAGCGCGACGTAGGGTTTCGGGTAGGACGCGATCATGCGGTTGAGCGCGTATTCCTCGGTGAAGAAGGCGTCGACCGGGGCGCGGTTGCCGTCGAGCTGGTGCTGGCGCAGCGCGCGGATGTCGCCGCCGGCGCAGAACGCGCGCTCGCCGGCAGCCTCGATCACCACGGCGTGGACGTGCGGGTCGTCGCGCCACGCCCACAGCGCGCTGGTGATGGCGCGGATCATCGGCAGATCGAGCGCGTTGAGCGCCTTGGGACGGTTCAGCTTGATCCGCCCCACCCTTCCGTCGTGGCTGGTGCGGACGCTCGGCTCGGCGTGCATGCGGCAGCGGTCTCCGTGTGGGGTGTTTGAGCCTGGGATTGGCGCCCTGCGGCTGAACCGCCTCGGGCGACCACGGGCTAATGCGGACGCTGGTCGTTGTTGGTGCGGTGGTCGCCGGCGAGCCAGCGGGCGAGCTCGCTGTGGGCGTCGGCGCGGCGCATCGCGGCGATCGCTGCGATGTCGGGGGCGTCGACGGTGAATTCCAGCGGCAGGCCGTCGGGAGTCTTCACATACATCGAGACGCAGTAGCCGTGGTCGGTACGGCGGTACTGGATGTCGGCGGCGCGCAGGCGGGATTCCAGTTCGTCGAAGGTGGCTTGGGAGACCTTGAAGGCGACGTGCCAGGAGCCGCCCTTGTCGCCGAAATGCGCGCGGTTCATTGCGTAGGCGTCGGGGTCGGCGAACTGGAAGAAAGCGAGCGCGCCGCCGTCCGCCATTTCGAAGAAGGTGTGGCAGTAGTCGACCTCGCGACCGAGGACGGCGTTGAAGGCGCGTTCGCACCAGGTGGCGGTGAGGGGGATGCCGAGGATGTCCTCGATGAAGGCGCGGTTGGCCTCCTGGTCTTTGACCGCGAAGGCGTGGTGGTGGAGGCGGAGCGGGGGCTCGGCGAGCAGCGACGGGCGCGGGGCGGTGGCTTGGTCTTGCGGCATGTGCTCCTCCGGGGTTGGGGGGTTGGGGGTGCGTTACGAGGCAGTGTGCACGAATGGCGGGGGATGGGCGATCCCTGGCATCACGTGGCCGTGCCCGGTCTGCATGTTGTGTGCAGACCGAGAGCGGCCATCCGTGCGACCACCACCGGACGCCGAAACCGCCACGGTGTGCGTCGAGGGCGTTGCGATCACCCACCGACACGGGCTGGGCGAGGGGCTGTTGCGGCCCGCGCGATCTATTGCGCTTGGGGTAGGAAAACTATGAGAAATCAACGGGTTGCGCAATATGTGATCAAGGACGTTATCATATATAAGAACACTAGTGTCCGGTTGAAATGCGAATAAATTCAATCGGTTGGTATTCATTGCATCCTCGGGCTGGTAGACCTCTGCCAAGAATGCAGACTGGATAGCCATTTTTTCGAATATTGCGACCGAAAGGACCTGCCGCAATGTGTAGAGAGACAGCCGCCAGGCCGAGGCGCTTCCCGACGATCGAGGTGCGTGAACAGCGTCTTGCGGGTGTTCATGGCCGGGCCCTCGCCGCCAGATCGTCGGCGAGAGCCACAACGAGTTCAAATCCGCCCCAGCAACGATTCGCCGAAATGCCTTACGCGTCAGCCGCTTCCACGCAATCGCGGTTCAGCGAACCGGACACTAGTGATATAAGAATGACCTTGCAGCGACATGAGTTAAGGCATTAGGCTCTCGCGTCAGTTGTGAGACGACCGACTGGGGACAACAAACCGCTAGGGGAAGGATGCCATGAATCGAGTGATGGTTTTTGGATTCGCCTTGTCAGTCGCACTGATAAGCGGCCACAAGAGTGCGCTGGCTTGTAACGGTCCCTCACTACAGCACAACATGGAGTGGTGCTGCAATGCAGCAAACCATGCAAAAGATAGGGATCGTATCCTTACCAATCTGAGTAAATGGATAAAGGCCGGCAAGCCGAATGAAGGAACAACGGCAGCTAGCAACTTTCTTTATGAGATAAGGGATGGATACAAGACTTGCCAGGACCATGGAGATCACTCGGCCCAGAGCCTTGCTGATGAATGCACTTCGCAAGAAATTTCCGAGATCGCCAGCCACACAGCCTACTGTCACTAAGCCCGCTTAAGCGGCAGCCCTGTAGTCGTCGGCGTCCTGTTCGGGTGCCGTCTCCGCCTTCGGCTGCGCAACCCGTGCAGGAAGGCGGCGGCGCGTTCGGCGTGGGCGGCTGGCCGAGACGCCGCAGCGGCTCGGGGCGAAGCCTAGAGCGCGGTCACGCCTTCGGCCGGGCGGGTCGATGATGCCGGGTCGCTATCCTGTCCTGCATCAGAAATCCGCATCAGGAAAAGCTGTCAGATCAGTGGCCTGACTTTGATACAAATGTCTTGATTAATGCACATGGCCAAGCGGACGTATCGACCTATGATGTTTTCCCCAGCCATCTGCTCATGACTACGCGCGGCGCTACCTCGAAACCGAGGTGCTCGTAGAAGCTCACCACCTTGGTGTTTGTTTCTCGAACCAGGAGCTGCACTTTCACTATCCCCCGTTGGCGGAGCCAGTTCGCTGCCGCCTGCACCATGCGCCGGCCCACGCCCTTGCTGCGCGATGTAGGACGGGCAGCAACGTAGTAGAGCCCGCCTCGATGCCCGTCATGGCCGACCATGACGCTGCCCGCTACTTCCCCGGCATCGTCAACGGCAACAAGCACGTCCGAGCAGGGACCAGCTTTGGCGAAACGGAAGTCGGCTACCGGGTCATTGTATGATGCAACCAGATCGCAGGCGTGCCACAGCGCGACAACGGCCTGCTCGTGTTCGGCAACCGCACTCTTCACGGTGAGCGACATCAGGTGCCTCGCATTGTATGCAACCTTGATGTTTGCCGATCGCGAGACCGCCCGCAATGGGCTCAGCCGGCCCCGTCGTGGAGCATAATTCTTGCAGACCGTGTGAAAACTCAGTGGCAGAAGACCGCAACGCAATCTTGTTGCAACACTGGCGCATTGACCGCAACGACAGTACGTCCTACGCCTCATAGTCGGCATGATATTGCGCGCCGCGTCTCGGTCGTCGAGTTTTCACACGGTCTGCTTGATTTACGCATGCATGGTGATGTCGGGGCGAGCCGCATAAGGCCTCAGCATGGAAAGTCGCGTCCTTGAGAACGCGGGCGTTTTCGGGGCAAGGGGCCGCTCCGAGCGGGCCGTTTCCGGACAAGATTCCAGGATGGCCAAGCCGTTGATCCTGCTCGCTGCGGCGAGCCGTCCGGGAAAGGATCATTGTCCGGACGCCGCCACGCCGCAAGCGGGGCGCAGGTTACGAACTGTGCCCCGTCGAACGCCCGCTCCCCACCCGAAGCGGCGGTAGCCGGTGGGTCGCTCGAACCTAGCCGCCCAACCGACCCACTACCTTCCGTTAGCGGTTCTCGCCAATGAAGCTTCCGTCAGATTTTCGCCCGCACGTCGGAGAATGATGTCCCGGATGAATGATCTCTGGCATTCGTCCGTGAGTTAATATGTATAACTATCAGAGTCAAGCAATTGCACCCGGAGACGACCCGCATGACACCCGCCACCAACGGCATCACCCCCGAAGTCATCCGCGAGATGATGCCGCCCTATCAGCTCAGCGCCGACCTGCTGGCGGCTGCGTTCGCCTCGATCCCCGCACCCCCGCCTGACGCCACCCAGGTCTGGCGGCAGGAACGCGCCGGCCGGCTGGTGCAGGAGATCGCCGGGCTGATGCCGGCCGACGCGCCGCAGGCGCGGATCGCCGCGCAGATCCTCATTGTGCGGGAGGCGACGGACGACACGTTCGCCCGGGTGAACACGCCGGGGCTGACGGTGGAGCAGATCTGCCGGCTGCGGCGGACCGGGTCCGCCCTGACGAACTCGTCCGCGGTGTTGGAGCGCCTGCTGGCGCGGCACCAGCAGAAGCCGGTGCCGTTCTTCGGCACCGTGCTGGCGGAGGGGATCGATGTTGCGGCGCTCGCGGCGGGGTGGGGAGGCGCGGGTTTGCGACCAGACGACGCGGGGGAGTCGGGTGGCGGCGAGGGTGAGGGTGGGTCGGTGCCGGTGGGGATGGCCGAAACGAGTCCGACCATGACGATAAAAGCGAGCGCGGCCGTGACGATGGCAACTGGTCCGGACGACGCGATGGCGTCGGGTGGGCGTGCGGGTGCGGGTGGGTTGACGGATGGACCGGCGGCTGCGGGGATGGCCGGAACAATTCCGGCCATGACGGTGAACTCAGGTCCGCCGCATCCTCGGCAGGACGCCGATGCGAGCCTCGGGGTGGTGACGCGGCTGGATCAGGGGCCTGGCTGGACGCTCGATGTCGTGCGTCCGCGTATGGGGGACGGCGTGGCGGTCAGCGCGCCGGAGCCGGTCGCGTGACGGTATGCGACTCCGCCGGCCCGGAACCGGCCGGAGGCGCCGGCACGTCGGGCAGCGGCAGACCTCGGGGCAATCCCAACCTGGCGCCGCGATGTGGGGCGAAGACGCGAGCGGGCCTCGCCTGCCAGGCGCCGGGGATGGCGAACGGACGATGCAGGATCCATGGCGGGACAAGCACCGGCCCGCGGACGGCGAAGGGGGTCTCGAGGTTGGCCGCCGCTCGCACGACGGACGGGACATACGCCGCGGCAAATTGGATCAGGGACCGGTACTTCCGCAGGGCAATCGCACTTCAAAACAG
>PLXO01000001.1 GCA_003151425.1 Acetobacteraceae bacterium | reverse complement strand
GGTAGATTTTGGGCGTCGCCTAACGTACGTTTTCGCACGGATGGGCCTTCCGCCCCATGACGTGATGGGGCCGCTGCATGCTAGGCGGCATGATCCAGCGGCGGCGGAGGTGGGAAGGCGGCGGGCGACGTCTGCGTCGGGGCCGCTGAACCGGGGGTTTGGGCCGGCGGGGTTCCTGCGGCGCTTCGACCTGCGGGGGGAGCTGGGGCGGATCACCGTGCCGACGCCGATCCCGGCGGGGCGGCACGACTGGATCTGCCCGCCGGAGTTCTCCGAGGAGATCCATCGGCTGATCCTGGGGTCGGATTTGCGGGTGTTCGAGGAGAGCAGCCATTCGATCCGGGTGGATGAGCCGCCGGCGATTCTGGGCGCGATCGTGGGGTTTGTGGTGTATAGGCGGTGAGTGTGGGCGTATCGTCCCGTGTTCTCGTTGGTCGACGATGCGGAGCTGCTGTCTTTCGTAGCATGGGGTGCGGTCGTATGCTGGACTTGGACACTTATGAACCCTGAGGTCGCCGAACGTCTGTCAAGGCTGCGTCCGCTGAACCCGGGCAATGCATTCGCACACACCGCGCCGTGCAAGGTTTGCGGTGCGCTCGCGCGATTCTTCGACGTAGCGGACTTCAACAAGTGCGCGCAGGAGCACGACACGTATCAATATGGGCCGGCAGGAATCTCGGTGCCTTATTGCCGCTGCGATCTATGCGGCTTCCTATTCACGAGCTTCTTCGACGACTGGTCGCCAGAAGAATTCGCACGATTTATCTATAATGACGATTACGTGCGGGTCGACGGGGAGTACGTGTCCAGCCGGCCAATTCGCATGGCCGAACGGCTGGTCGACCTGCTTGGCGAGTTCCGAAGCGCGCGCATCCTGGACTACGGCGCTGGCCGCGGCGTGTTCGGCGAGTGCATGAATAAGGCCGGGTTCCACGTTGAGAGCTACGACCCGTTTTCAATTCCGCAGCGACCGGACGGGCAGTTCGACATCGTGACATGCTTCGAGGTGATCGAGCACAGCGCCGACCCGCGGCATACTTTTCAGGACATGCGGACGTTCCTGCGCGACGACGGTTGCGTGCTATTCACCCAAGCACTGCAGCCAGCGGAGATCGGCCGGGTTCGCTGCAGTTGGTGGTATGCCGCGCCGCGCAACGGCCACGTCTCGATGTATTGCGACCGGACACTCGCAGCGCTGGCTGAACAGACCGGTTTTGTCTTCTATCGTGGACAGCCGTTCCATGGTCTGTGCACCCGCGGGGCCGCCACATTGGGGCGTTTGGCCGCCGCGGTTGGACAGCCGTGGCTGTTTCCAGTGCTTGGGGCGGTCGACGGCGGCCCGTCGATGGGTGGCATAGCCCAGAAGGGCCACCCGCGCGTCGGTTCCGCTGGAGCGCGCGGGACCGGCTGGAGTGGCGGATTGTGGTGCCACCGGGGGTCCGGCCGCAGATCCAGGCGAGAGTGCCATTCGCCATGGAGATTAAGCCTGGCTTCGCCGCGGCGTGCCGCATGACGATTGGCGCGGCGCAGATGACGACGACGGTGGGTGAGTCGGCGGTGCTGGCCGAGGCCGGGCCGTTCGAGCCTGGCGAGGTCGTTATCGCCCTTACCACGCCTGACCCGGTGTGTGCTGCCGATCTCCGAGACACGCCGGACCGGAGGCGACTGGGACTGGCGATCCGGGTCGTGCCGCCGGCATATTCCGGGTCGATCGTATGATCGGTCACCCTTCTGCGGAGGATGCCACGCGCGGTCATCGTCGCATCGTGCCACGCATGGTGTGGGCGGCGGCGCCTTGCCAAATGGCCTGCCCGGAATACATACTCGGCATACGTCACTCAGTCGGGCTGATCGATATGTGCCGGAGCCGGAGACGGCGGGACTGGTGACCAAGCATCCCAACTATCAGGTGAACGGATGAAGCATGTACTGGAGGGCCTGGTGGCCTCAACTCCCGATCGGCCCCGGTTCCCGGTCGTCTGGTCGGCAGGCAGGACGGAGGCCCTGCGGCGGACGATGAACAACGAGAGCCGCGTGTGGGACCCGGTTGAGATAAACTTGGCATCGCCGCTCCTCAAGTGCGGTGCCGGCGACTTCGACGACGCCGAGCGCGAAATTCTCGGCCTGCTGTATCAGAACGCCGAGCGATGCAATACTCACCCCGAGACCTTCAACGCCTTGATCAAGGCCATTTTTATCGTGCAGCGGTTCGACGTGGTCGCAGCCATGCTGCGTGACCGATTCGGGTTCGCTAGCGATTTCACTATAGACATGGTAGAGAAGGACGCCAATCCAGCCTGCGTCCGTTGGGAGATATTGCCGTCTGGCGAGCACCGGTTCGTTTTCGACTCGAGGGTCTATCAGGACGATTCCGCGGAACAGCGCGTCCAGCAATTCCACTGGGCGTTTCCGCTATTTTCCCACTATGCGTCCCATCGGGAGCAGGAAACCGGCAGCGTGCTGGTCAATCAGTGGGATCGTGGCATATCTCCGGGCCTGGCGTACAGCGACAACCGGCCGGATTACTTCCTGGTTCCGGACAATGTATTCGTCTCCTCGAAGGGCTACGACTATGCCCGCAAGGTCTTGACCGACAATCAGGTTCCTTGGCCAGACAGGCGGCCGGGGGCATTCTGGCGTGGCGCGACTACGGGCCCGAAGGCCGGGCCGCGGGATTGGCGCTCCCTGGACCGCATCAAGCTATGCACAATCGCGCTTCGGCACGAGCATACCGGTCTAATTGACGCGGGAATCTCGCAGGTCGCCCAGTTCAGCGATCCTGCCGTTGAGCAGGAGATCAAGGAGGCCGGTCTGTTGAAGGGCTTTGTCCCGTGGCAGGACTGGGGGCAGTGGAAGTATCAGATCGACATCGACGGCAATTCCAGCCCCTGGTCGAACACCTTCCAACGACTGCTAACCGGCAGCCCGCTGCTGAAGGTCGAGTCGCAGCGCGGGATGCTACAGTGGTTTCACGATGAATTCGTGCCATGGCATAATTATGTGCCAATCGCGCCGGACATGTCGGACCTGATGGACAAGATCCAGTGGCTGAATCGGCACGATACCTTCACGCAAAAGGTTGGACAGAACGGCCGCCAACTCGCCGATCGGCTGACTTATGAGCGCGAGCTACAGCGCAGCGTTCCGGTGATCTCGGCCGCCTTTCGCTACTTCCGCGGCGAGATGGACAATTTCGCCCCCTATGGCTGGGTGGCAGAGCGACGGGGCAATGGCAGTCCGACGAGCCAATTGGCCGATGATCGAGTCGTGCCAATGGCAATTGAACCGAAGCCCGTCGTCGCCGGGCCAGCGCTAGGGAGAATCTCGATGTTTGAAGAGTTGGTGCACATCGCCGTCGGCTATCCCCGCAATGACATGATGGATTTGCTGGAGGCGAGCTCGCAATTGAATGGTTGCCGCTTTATCGGGCTGCCGAAGCATTGGCATGCCGGACCATTTTGGATGCCAGACAAAGTCACATTGGTGAAAACCTATCTGGACACAGGAGAAATTGACCTCGGTTCGGTTGTGATGTCGACGGATGCCTATGATGTTGTTATTGCGGAGCATGCGAGCGTCATACTAGAGAAATTTCGGGCCACGGGTGCAGATATTCTTATGGGTGTCGAAGCGAGCTTCCACCCAGCGAAAGGGCGCGACCCGGTTAAGGCCCAGTTTGACGTCTTCGAGTCGAAATGGCGCTACATCAATGGCGGCGGTTACATCGGATATGGCTGGGCGGTTCGGCAACTTGCAGATTACGTGACCCGCCGATTGGAAAGCAAGGACTACGACTACCACGAGCCGAACGATCAGGCTCTGCAGCAGCAGTTCTTCCTGGCGCATCAAAATTCTAGGGAATTGCGCGTGCGGCTTGATACGGGATGCGACATATTCTGCTGTTTGAACAGTTCGACCGACGATTTTGTCGTCAGCAGGTCGCGAGTGCGCCATCATAACGAGCACAACACCGTGTCGGTACTGCATGCCAATGGCGGCAAGCATAACTTGGATGTCCTGACGCGCTATTGGTCCCTTATCGGAGGGGCGACAGGCGGGCGATCACACGATCTGCGGCTCGCCACCGTTGATGGCGCAGTCCTAGCCTATCATCCCATGAGCCGCAAGCTGGTCGCATCCAGGCCGCAGGACCCCTGTGCTGTCTTCTTTCTTGTCAAGGGCGACAGGCATGCTATTGCAGTCACCGCCGAGCACGGTTTGCTGACATTCGACCGAAATGGCGGCATCGGCCGGGGTGCCACCACGATCAATCCTCACGAGTTGCTGAGCTTACGTGAGACTGTGATGACCTGTCATGGCACGACGCTCGATGCGTACTGCGCGCCTAGCAAGAGCGGAGATATCGCGATGGCCGCCCCAACTCTCTCCTTGCTGCGGCAGCCGTGGTTCGGGACCATCCTGGAGCTCATCGAAAAGTACGAGGCAAGATACTAGTAGCTAGCGCAGTGCGGGATCCCTGCATTCCTGCGCATTTCATCCATGCGCAGATGGCCAAAGTACGGAACGCTGGCCCTTGCGCAATCCTGATGACTTGCTATAAGAGGAGGTCTTCGTCATCGACCCGGACACTGGTTGAACCAAAGAGGCTGCAATGCCAAATGTAACGCACGAGAAGCATCACTTTGGTCACTTGTATGAGTGGCCAGCCGGCGGGCATGAGTGGTCCAGTCCTTGGTATTCTGCACCCGACCAGTGGGTCCACACAATTTATAGGAGGATATTCAACCTATTGCCTACCCGATTCGTCTTGGAAATTGCGCCGGGTATGGGTAGATGGACGCCACACCTTCTCAACTATTGCTCACACTACGCGGGTATCGACATAGCGGAGCGCTGTATTGAGCACTGCCGCAGGGCTTACGGCCAACTGCACAGCAGGCCTACATTCCTGGTAGGTGACGGTCTCTCTCTCGCTGGGATTCCTGACAACTCAGTGTCCCTCGTATTCAGCTTTGACTCCCTTGTCCATGTGGACTTCGATTGTATCGCGTCTTACGCGCCCGAAATCTACAGAGTCCTCGAGCCGGGGGGGCGTGCCTTTGTGCACCATTCGAACCTGGGAGAGTATGTGAAGGACGGTGAGCTGACCGTCGAACCCGCTTATCGCAGGGACCCGACCGTCACAGCAGAACTAGCGGCTGGTGTCTTCCAGGGCGCGGGCTTGGTCTCGCTGGTGCATGAAAAATTCCAATGGTGCCAAAGCGAACCGTTCGGTGACTGCTTTTCGTTGCTCGCCAAGCCGAAAGCTGGCGCCGCGGTGCCGATCCAAGATCCTACCCAAAAGATATTCTACAACAACAGTTTTAGGGAGGAGGTCGCCTACTGCCGCCTGCTCGGTTCCCGCTACACAGCAGCCACGGGCGTGTGAGTAGGGTTCTGCGTGTCCCGGACATCTGCTCGGTGGCAGCTCACCATTGGCTCGTCGGCCGTTAAAAGGGTGGCTCGGTTGTACTGTACGGTGGCCGCCGACCGCGTTCCGGGTCCCAGCATCTGGGGGCGCGACAATTATAGTTGAAAGCGATCCAGGACGCCGGCACCGATGCCCCCGGGCCGGTGATGGAGAAGATGCGGGCCATTCCAGCCAACATTCGTTCTCTGGTCATCATCGTAGGACCCCGAGAGCCTCGTTCACCAACCGGGTATGACTGAACACCTTGGGGTCTCCCTCAGGAAGATTGACCGGCACCGTGCCCAACCCACAGCCGGAGGTATCCGACGGCGGACACTTCAGTTTCGGGGGGAAGCATCTGGGATCCGTATCGGCGCAGCCGGGGTATGAACGAACGACCCAGCTCTGAAAAATCGCCTGCTCAGGCGCGCCGATCGCTGCATGCACGCGCCTGACCCAAGCCATCGTGCGATCGAAATACGCCTGATCCGTAGGCTCCGGATTGTAGCCACTCCAAAATATAATGCCAAACGGGATGCCCTGAGCCGCTGCGAAGGCTTTCAATGACCGAAGATCCCCGGCAGCATCGACCTCCGGGTGTACATCGAGAAAGTGGACATTCACGTCGAGATGGAAATGCGCGGGCTTGGCGCCGTTTCTTGTCAGCGCGATAAGCCATTGCTCAAGCTGAACTGGGTGGTCCCAGGGGTAGGCTTCGATATCGCCGACTTCCAGCGCCGGGTCGCTTGCCTTGAGCTGCTTGATATAGGCTGCGGTCTTGGCCGCAGCGGTTTCCAAAGTGTCTCCGCAGAACCTCATGCCGCTCGCCAAGGGCTCGTCCATCGATGCATATCGAACGATGCCGCCGGCCGCGCGAGCGTTTTCAATAAGCTGCAATGTATATTTTGCCGCCGCTCTGCCAGTACAGTCCCATGGCTTGATAGCTGGTGCTTCGAGGGCGAGGCTGATGTTCCACGACCGCAGTAACTGGAACGCGTTGACCTTGGACAGGTCGGCAATCGTGTTGATGCCCAATGCATGGGCGGCAGCGAGCTGCACCTTGGCGCCACCGAACTGCGCGGGGCCGAATTTGAGCACAGAAATCTGCGAGCGAGCCTTACTCCAGAGTTCTGGCTGTCGGAACATGTCGAGGAGATCGGGCGTTTGAGCCCCCGGGGAGAACCACACCTGAATCGCAGGGGCGGCCGCCATCGCGGCGGGCTCATCACTGAAGATTGCCAGGAACACCGCCGCCATCATAGCCATGAGCATTCGCATGACAGTCCCCCCATTCAAAGTGGCGGCTTGATCAGGCCACAAATGGCAGCCGCCCAGCGTAGGTGTCAAACCGGACGCAACCGATCATGAGAAAACGTCAAACTCATGAGCGACGCGCCCCGCGAAATAGCCACTTCGCCGCCAGTGTGATGTAAGATCAGACAGCTTGCCTTGAGCAACCGCAGCTTGTAAGTCGGCATACTTACCATAAACTGCTTCATCCACGCAGAGACAGTCAAGCAGCGGCCGCACGGCGCCGACAAGAGCGCCTTCGTTGACGCGGACTCCGTCAAGTTCCGGCGCGCCTTCGGTCACGAAGCGCTGCCGCAGCCGAACCCACGGAGTGAAGTACCTCAGCTCCTTGATGAAGGCGAAGAAGATCTTCTGGCCGGCATCCCCATCTCTCAGGCTTGCGGCGACTGCCTGGAAGATCAACGAATCAAGGTTGGCGATCGCTCGTTGCGCTTCAGGAGGAAGCACCAGCTTATCAGCCCATGCTGGGCGCTTGATTTTTTCCACCACGAGTTCGATCTCGTAGCAACCTAGCGGTGCGACTTCCAGGGGGCGCTCGTAGTCATATCCGAAATCGTTGTCGGCAAGATGACGGATTCGGAACCCATTGATGGGCAGCGACTCCTCAATCTCGGCCAGCAGTCGGCCTGGAGTATAAAAGCGCTTGTGGTCCCCGTTCCACCGCGATGGCAGATCACACCGGCGCTCATAGAGATACCGATGCGGTACCATAATGACAAGGTATCCACCGACCCGAAGCACGCGATACCAGTCCTGCAACACCTCCTGATAATTAGGAATGTGCTCGAGCACATGGGCGGCCAGCACCGCGTCCTGGCTGTCGGCCGGAAACGGCAGGTGGGTCCCATCGTAGCCCGGGTAGTCAAGCTCGATGCCGATGGCAGTTTCCGTGATAGGAACAGCTTCGGGATCGCCACCACGATAGCCGATGTCCAAGATATTCGTGCCGGACAAATATCTGCCCACAAAGCCGTCGGCCACGCGGCGCGCATATGACTGACGGAAGCTGACGCCGATCCGCCGTGCCAACGATGCGGAAGGCGCGCCGCTGCCGCTCTTCTGATCCGATGCCACGCCCGCCACGGATCCTGGATGTCCGTGTTCGTCAGTCTGTACCGGCAGATCGTCGGAATCAAGGTCCATGCGTCGTCCTTTTCTAATAGTGCAATCCGAACATTCCATTCAGTTATTGATCAACGCAATAACCGTTCGAACACCATGGAACTCCCGCTTGCCTTGCGTGGCACCAATTCGCGTGTGCTGAGGTCGCTCTTTCTGTAGATCCTGGCGATATGCGTTGGCTGGCACGGAACCGATTTCCTGGCCGTCGACGAAGATCGTAACCCGATCTTGCCCCGCATCTGGCCCCAACCACGAAAACCCAGCGATCTCAAAATGGTCTAGCACTCCGACACTGGCGCGCCCTGGCACTCTTTCGACCATTTTGTCTCACCTATCGCATAGGAGTCTACGGCGAGTATGCATAGCGGCAAGCAGCCGGTCAAGTCGATCGCGTGGCCGCCGCCCTCGGCTGCTGGCCGCGGCGATGAAGCGCGCAAATCCCACGTCCAAGTCGACGGGACCACCGACCATCTCGCCGGGATGGAGACCAGGCGAATGTGCAGTAGCTTCCTGCCTCCGTGAGCGCGCGGGACGCAGAGACACACCGATCTGGCGGCAATCTGGCGCTCTCATTCGGGCTGAAGAAGGCGCACAAGCGTGAGGCGCTTGAAGTAGAAGGCGAGACAGCGCGTGTCCTTGTTGCCGACGATGTCCGACGGGCGCGCGGCGTCGGGATGGTGAAACCGCAGCGTCGTGCGCGGGGAAGCGGTGAACACCTCGTGCGAGAACTTGCACTCCCGGAACTGCGCGTGCCCCTCCGTGAAGCGGAAACCGTCGATTTGCCGGGCGTCGACAAACACGTCGAGAACCTGGCGTGACGGTTCGGGCTTGGCAACAAAAGCGCCGGCGGTGAAGCGAAGGGCGTAGGTGCCGGGTTCGGCGGGCGTGTCGAAGCTGATGAAGCTGTCCAGGTTCTCGGTCCAGGTGGAGTCGGGCCCGGTCCAATACCAGCCCGCGCCCAGATACGGCCTGGCGTTGCCGTCGCGGCTGAAGTCCAGATCGAGGATCACGTCGGCGGGCACGCCGAAATGCTCGCGGAGCAGTTCAAGCTGCGTGGCGCCGTCGAACCGCAGATGGCCGCGGTTGCCCGAGCTGTCACGGGCGATGACGATGACGCTCTCGATGACTAGCTCCTTGGCGGTGAAGCGGCCTTCGATGGGCAGGCTGAAGTCGAAGCGCGGTTGGTGCGGGTGCCGCGTGGCGGGGCAGGACGCGATGACACGGCCGCGGCGCATGACCTCGATCACCATGCTGTCGGCGGTAGCGCCTTGATTGTCCGTCGCCTGCCCAACGATCCTGTCCACGCGCAGTTCGAAAGAGCCGGTCAGTGGACTCCCCCCGCGCAACCACGGGTTTGGCGCCGCACTACGCCGATTGAACAGGCTGAGAAGGCTCCAACCCATCACGCGTCTACCCCGGAGATGGCACCGACAGCATAGAAGCTTACCGCTGCAGCGTCATCCGTGCCGCAGCGGCAGACAGGAATAAAACGGCGCGGAAAGCGCCGAGGATTGGGCGCGGGTGGCAGGACCGTGTCAGGTTTCTCTGCGCTCCGGCTCTTGAAGGTCCCAGCGACTATGGGCTAGCGTCCCGTCGCGCAGACGAAAAGGCGGGCTTCCCAGGAAATCCGGGCCAAACATCAGCCTAATCTCGCCCTATTGTCTTGGGGAACCAACGCTCTCGGGGAATGGCCATGGATGCGTCGCTTGCCTCTCAGATCTCGCTGCTGCCCCGCCTCAATCGCGGGAACGCGCTCGCGGGCGCTGTCCCGTGCAAAGTGTGCGACAGCCCTGCGGTGTTCTTCGACGTGGTGGACTTCAACAAGAGTGCCGGCGGTTACGCGTTTGGGCCATCGGGGATCAACCTTCCTTGGCACCGCTGCGACAACTGCGGATTTCTCTTTACGCCCTTCTTTGACGACTGGACACCAGACGATTTTAGCCAATTCATCTACAACCAAGATTATGCACTAGTGGACCCGGACTACTTGTCTGCCAGACCCAAACGAATGGCCGAGCACATGGCCCAGATACTCGCTGGCTTCAAGGACGCTCGTATTCTCGATTACGGAGCGGGAGCCAATGTATTTGCGGCACGCATGATGGAGTTGGGATTTTCTCATGTCGACAGCTACGATCCATTTTCTCTTCCGACAAGGCCCGAAGGAAGATTTGATATCGTCCTTTGTATAGAAGTGATTGAGCACTCTCCATCACCGCACTCAATTCTCGCAGATATGCTCTCGTTTCTTGTCGAAGACGGCTGTATTCTGATCGGCGAAACCCTACAGCCACCCAACATCGACACCATACTGTGCAGCTGGTGGTATGTAGCGCCCCGCAATGGCCACGTCTCGACATATGCTGATCGCACGTTCGCCACGCTTGCCGAGCGAGCTGGTTTGATTTTCCACCGCGGCTCCGGGCACCCCCATGTGTTCCTAGCCGGTGCGCGGTTCACTGAACTAGCGGCGCGGTGCGGCCCTCCACTGACCTATGTCCGCCTCGGCGCTCCAGGCCACTGGCCGGCAAAGGGCTTCAGCGGAGTTGAAGGCAATCCTGGCCAGCAGTTCCAATGGACCGCGGAACCGGAGATATCCTGGACCATCGACATTCCCGGAACCTCTCCTCGCGTTCAAGTCATGATCCCCTTTGCCCATGAATCTCGACGGGGATTCGCTGCGAGCTGTGCGATCGAGGTGAATGGCCAGGCGCTGTCCACGTCCTTCCAAGAACGGTCGGTCTTCGCTGAGACAGAATCACTCGCAGCCGGTGAGGCGCTGGTAACACTGCGCACCGGCCCGCTGACGACAACCCCGGGTCGCGCAATCGGCCTTGCGATAAGGGTGGTCGGTCCGCCGGCGGCGCAATCTCCAGGGCTTCAGCCGCCGCAAGCGGCACTCACATAGGCGCGGGTGGCGCTGGCGGCTAGGCTTGCTGCCGTATTTGCCCGAACGCCCCTACACGGCAGAAATCGGCGACGGCTGCCTCACCAGAAGGCTTATGAGTCATTTGCTGGCGACAAATTGGTCCCGCGGGCAAAGGATCAGAATCGCGCGTCTACGGATTTTTCTTAACCCAACCATCCGGTGGTACAGGCAGGCGTCCAACCCTATGCCCATGAGCAACATAATGTTCACGACCGGATTTACACACCCCGTCCGCTACCGCGCGTGCAACGTCAGGATTTTTGTCAAGATACCACGCTTCATCAAATTCAAATTGGTCCATCATGGTAAGTTTCTTATCCAGCCCCGATGATTCGGGTTGAGTGCCCTCCTCCGGCGACGGTGGGGAGCGCCGCGATGTCTCGTCATTGCGCTGGACAGTTGCATCGTCACCGAACGATTGCTCAGACCTGGGCGGGATTGGATTTGGCGCCGAGACGGCCGGGTCCTGCTCGTCAGGGGTAGCATGACCGGCTGAGGCTATCTGGCTGGGTGGGGCCATCTGGCTGGGTGGGGCTTGACCTCCCGTTCGGAGCAAGGACCCGAGCTTGCGCTTCCACTTCCGCATCGTCGCACCGACTCCTCTTAGCTGGCCCACCAGCAACTACTGACCTGCGCGACGATCCTGGTCGCCATCCGCCAAATTCACCCTATTTGGCAAAAGTAGCTTTGTCAGGCCCAAATGTCTAGCCCCGTCGCATACGGCCCCGTCGCATACGGCCGCGCAACCAGAGATGGATCGCCAGGGGTGCCGGAGCATCGCTGCTGGGGTCGGCGGGCAGGCGCAGCGTTCGCCGCAGCGCCACAATTATACCAATGGCCGAGAGTCCCGACTCTCAAGGAGGTGGCAAAGCCCTAAGTTATCAAAGGATGCCCGCTCCGTGAAGTGTCGGGACTTTCGGCCGTTGGTATTACATAGGCGCGGCCACGATCTGCGTTTACACTCCTGGGGACCGACCCGATCCGCTGAAGCTCCCGCCACCATGCTCGACAGCCCTGCCTTCGCCGCCAATCCGTTGCTCGATCTGCGTCGGAAGCTGCTCGCCAAGCCGCCGACCCTGCCGGCGATCTTCCAGACCGGCGATCGCGTCCTGGCCGCCACCGCTGCCATCTCCCGGCCAATCTGCCGTTCCAGCGCGTGGCGATGCTCGGCAGCGTCAGGACCGACTACCTCAGCCGCGCGGTCCCCCGCGGCATCCTGCGCCGAGGGCACCGCGCCGGTGGTGTACCAGGCGCCGTTCGGCGCCTATATCCAGGAGATCCTGAATCCCACCTTGCCGCTGCACGGCTTCGGCCCGGACCTCTCGGTGATCGCGCCGACCTGGCGGGACCTGATCGGCCTTTGCCGTTCGACGCCTCGGCCGGCGAGGTGGACGCCGCGCTGGAGGCCAAAGTCGGGCTGTTCGCCATACCCTGGGACCGATTGGGCGCGCAGGGCGTGAAAATCATCCAGCACACAATGGTACCCCGACCGCGCGATACTGCGGCATCGCCGAGCGTCTGGCTCCCGCCGCTCCCGCCAACCAGGTGCGCCGGCTCAACGAGAGGCTGCTGGCGGCCGGGCGCGGGCGTCCTCCGCGGCCCAGCGCGGCATCTCGAAGACGGTGAACGCGGCGTTCAGGGCGGCGGTGATCGGGGCCCAGCCGTCGACCAGGGTGTTGTTCCAGTCATAGAGCAGGACGGCGGGAGGGGTCATTGCCTATTGGCGAAGCTGGGCATAGATGTCGTACAGGGCCTCGGTCACGCCGTCGGCAAGGACGTAATTACCTTGTACAAATCGTATCTCACGTGATTGCGCTCGGAACAGACCATGGTCTGGTCGAGGAAGAACAAGTCTATCTCCGTATTCTCGGAACAGCAATTCATGTACGGTGCCCAGCCCTGCCCTGTCTTCGTTAACTACCACTACAGAGACATCCTGCTTCATCGCGCTCATGACTGTGGAAAGATCGAGCCTCTTTTTGGTTTGCAGGTACCTCTGGCGGATCTCCGCATTCCGCTGCTTTCCGCGCATTCCTTCGATCACATTCAGGGCCCTTATCAATTCCGTATCAAATAGATCAAGTGATGCATTCGGGCGTGTATTGCCCGACTGCACCGACATTCCGAAATCGACGAATGTACGCAGAAAATGCGATAGCAGATCGATATCATGGTTGACAAGATTATTATAGGAGACCAGCCGCAGGCTTGCTTTGGTGAAGACGCGGGCGAATTTGTCCAAAGCCTGGTGGTAATTGATCACATTCGAGCCAATGGGATTGGATATGTGCGCAGCCAAGAACGCTGGAAGCGAGATAATACTGCCATGCTTCACTATTTCCTGCCAACCCGAGGGAATCAGCTCCGACCAGCGACGGCAATAAAACACTATCTCGACCGGGGAATCACCCAGCAAGGACTTCAGATAGGTGACCGCTGGCGGTTTGAGGTCAACCAGATCTTCGGACGATATCAGGATCCATTTATGCCCCGACTCCCGAAGGTCATGAAAGTCGTGTTCCAACTCATTATCATCACAACTACGCAATCTATCTGCCAACGCCCGATGACTGAAATCAGCACCGGCGATCCACCGTTTCGGGTAGAGTATCCCCTGATCACGCAGCAGCGAGTAGTGGGAGAAGAAGCCGGCCTGCAAATAGGTGGTGCCGGTCTTGTGCGGTCCCACATGAATGATGAAGCGTGGTCCCGAGCCGCTCGCCTCCGACGCGACTCCGCAAGGCTTCGACAGAGTTGCGCCCGGCCACCGCGCTTCCGCCGTGACGGCGACGTCCTTGCCGCTCTCCAGCCACCACCGCGACAAATTTTTGCCGTGGTTGGCGAATTTGATTTCAATCTCGTGGTCCCGCTCAGCAGAGAGAGCCTCCCGGAATCTAAAGGCCAGCCCATGCCGTCCGTCACCGAACTCTGGCCGGGAGGACATGTCCTTCCGTAGTTGATCCGCGAGGGGCCTTCCGACCTCTACCCCGTCGACCAGGATGACAAGCTCGACCGGCTCGTTTGGCCGCTCCATGTCGGCGGCCCATCCGTTGATCTGATGCCGGTCGGGCGGACTGATGGACCCGACAAGTGTCTCACTGCGGAACTCAAGTGCCCGTGCCCAGCCATCCGCGCCACTATAGAGCAGCTTGCTCACGTCGTCTGACTGGGACGACCCGGCCACCTCCGTGTCGGAAGCGAGCCGCGACTGTCCGAGCAGCGCGCCATCCGCGACCAAGCGGATAGCGACGTTGTGTTCTTCAGCAGCCGAGAGCGGCGGCTCGAAGCTGTGGCTGAAGCCGTGCGCGCCGTCGCCATAGATGCCGGCTTCTGCAAGATCCTTGCGCGGCAGGTCGCAGCGAATCTGTGCTACCGCGCGGCCGTCTACAAGGATCGAGATATCGAGGGCTTCGTCCGGGCGATCCTTGCGCGCCACCCATCCAGCCACACTATCCCGCGTGCACAGGTCAAGGAATCCGGCCAGAACGCCGCCTTCCGAGATAGCCGTCGCAGCATCGGCGCCGGCTTCGAGTGCGGACATCGCGGTGACCGGTGCCACCGCGGGCGGCATCGCGGGCTCCAACTCACGCGTTACGCGCCACTGGCCCAGTAGCTTACCGCCCTCGCCGAACCGAATCACCACATCGTGATCTCGGTCGTCGGCAAGAGGCGGGTCGAAAAAGTGTAAGAGTCCGTGCAAGCCGGACCCGAGCTTGGCGGCATCCCTAAAGTCATCCCGCGCCTGGTCGGCGCACACCAACCCAACCAGCCGACCATCGACAAATACCGCGGCCTCGACCGTCTCACGCGGTCGATCTGTATCAACGGCCCAGCCGCGCACCATATGGCGATCGACCAGATCGATATGACCAAGCAGCATCAGCGGCCCTTCCTCACCATATTTAACGTCATTCGCCGCGCGCCCTTGCCTTAGAGGCCGACTCGAAGCGCCTTGGGAACGCCCATAAGCCACTGATTTCCCTCGACATTGGCTTAGCACCGCGAAGCGCGCCGTTAGGTCAAGCTATTGAAAACACGACATATTTTCTAATTCCGACGGAGTTTCGAGGCAGCCTCCTAGTTACGCATAGCAGCATAGCCCATAACGCCGCCGAGGGAATGTGCCGCTCTCTGTTGAAACTCTCCTGACGGCCATCGCCCAATAGCACTCTACGCAGCTGCGACGTTTGGCACAAGAACCGTGCCGCTGGCGTTCGGTTCCTACAGGGCAGCCAGCGCCGGCCGCAGCACCGACAGTTGTTTATGAGCCTCCGACCGCCGGAATCCCTTGGTCGCTTCCTGCATCGCCGCACCGGTCCAGCGCAGTGCCCTCGGGGCATCGCGTCAGTGCTTCACGTTGCGGCACACCCGCCGGATGCTGCCCATCATGTTCTCGATGATGTTGTTGCAGGCTAAAGAGCGGCGAAGCGGCAGCGGCAGCTTGAGGCGAACCACCGTCAGCAGCTCGTCCATCCCCTCGAGCATCGTCGCCGAGACACCTGGCGCCATCTGCTCGAGCCGACGAGCCAGGTTACGGGTCAGCTGCTCCGCCTTCGTGGCGTCGGCGATTCCCAGGCCTGGCGCAGTGTCCGCCGCACCGAGGGATGCAGATGCTTGGGCAGACGCTCCATGATGTTGCGCCCCTTGTGCACCTAACAGCGCTGAATCGTGGTGTGCTTGCCGAACGTCCGGCGGATCTCCATCCTCCCCCCTCTCGCAGGAATGCTGTTGCGCAGGCAACGCTTTGAAGCATTATAGCCAAATCTCGCTCGGCGCAGAAGGGGCCTGAGATCGCCCCTTGCAAACCCCTGGTTAAGAGGGAAGAACCGTTGCGCATGCCAAAGATGCTGTACCGTGACAATGTTAGACTGCCCCCATAATGAGGAGACCTGCCGAATGCTGAAGGGACATGTGGACACGATTCCGCGATACTTGATCGCGGGCTGGGCCTTAGACACCGATATCCCGAACTTACCGGTCGACGTCGTCATCTTCGTCGATCGTCAGGAATATGGTCGCGTCACCGCGAATCTGCCACGCAAGGATCTCCGGGAGTTGGGGACCTTCGGCGACGGCAATCACGGTTTCAGGTATACGTTCGATCCTCCGCTTTCGATCCTGCGATCGCACGACGTCGCCGTCTGCTTCGCACTCAACAATGAGCCACTTACGCGTGGGCGCTTTCGCATTCCGGCTGAGAGTGACCTGGCAGACGAGCGATTGCAGCCGGTTCTGATCACGACGGCCGGCCAACCGGGTTTCCTCGGCCTGATGCGCAGCCTCGCCTTGGACAGTGGCATCGTCGCCGCAGACAGCCATGCTTATGGCGTCCGGCTGTTGTCGTACTACGCGCATGCCTTGGACGTGCTGGTGATGCCCGGCATGGGCAAGCGGATCCCCTCCACTTTCACCGACGAAGCCAGCAATTGGATCCTTGGCACCAACCCATATCATTCTCCCCTGTTCGAGACAGCGTTCCCAAGACCGAGGCTGCTATCGGGGTTCTTCCAGCGCCGGTCCAAAGCGATCATCGGCACTGCGTTCAAGTCAGTCGTGACCGAGTTCTACGCGACTGTGGCCGCTCATCAGGGAAAGGCGGAGGCGAACCTGTTCGCCGAACAATGCGACCTTTTCGGCGTGACACCCGCTTTCGCGCGGCTCGCGTTCGGCCGCGTGCGTGAAATCGTGCTGCTGCAGGACCCACGTGATGCCTATTGCGGCTACCGCGCGCTGTGGTCCACGTCGGCGACACAGGCGATGACCATACTGCGTAGCGTGTGCCAGCGGACGATCGAACGACATCAAGACAATCAAGGAGACACGCTCTTCCTGCGATGCGAGGATCTGCTGCTGCGACCAGAGACGGCATTGACTGAAGTTGCTGCCTTCTTGTCGATCAATCGCGCCATCACCGTCGGACCGGACATCGCCACAGATCCGGCCAGGGAGGGGATCAATCGATGGCGGAGCGAACTCGACGCCACGGAGATGACGCTGTTCGGGCAGCAATTCGACGAATATCTGCGGCTCTTCGGGTATGACGTGGCCGCAATCACCGACACGTGATGCCGGCGGCGATGTGACTTCCCTGCCCGCCGGCCGCATGCCCTTCCTGACAGAATGCGCCATGTCGTAATCCCACGACAGAGCTGCCGCTGACACCAATCGCCGTGCCGGCGTTCCCCGTGGCACCGGCTGAACCGCCATCCCACCAGGATGGCGTTGGTGCACTTCGTCAACCTGACAGCGATGGTAAGGATGCCGTCCCACGTCCCTGTCCTGGCCACCCCATGCCGCACAAACACAACGCCGATCGCCGCCACCACATTCCGAAGATGTCGTTCAAGGTGCAGAACTGGCCGGAATACGAGGCGGGGCTGCGTCGGCGTGGCAGCCTGACTTTGTGAATCGAGGACACAGCGCTGGAACGTTGGCAGACCTGCGGACCGGGCGGCTAGCCTCGCTACTCGGACGCGGCTGTGCAAGCCAGGATGATGCTGCGCACGGCGTTCAAGCTGCCGTTACGACAGACCGAGGGCCTGCTGGCATCGGTCCTCACGTTGATGAAGCTGACGATTTCAGCGCCTGATCACACCACGGTCAGCGGCCGCGCGGTCAAGTTGCCGGTGATCCAGCCGGCGAAGGTGCCGCACAGCGCGCTGCACGTGTTGATCGACAGTACTGGACTGCAGGTCTACCAGGGCTGTTCAACGCTCTCAACTGACGCTCCACTTGGATAGCGCATCGAGTCCGGCGAGAGCGGCGGCGTATCTGTCCTGGTTGAACGTTCTGGTCTGATTGCGGCGCAGGATGTTGTGGCCAAAGCTGCGTATCCGGGCAAATACACCTGGATTGCAACGGATGCGCGATAGATCTTCCCGGAATGTGACATCGCGCGTGTAGTGCAGCGTGTTCTCGATATGCCAATGGCTTCGGATTGCGATGGCTGCGTGGCTTGCCGACCCGTCAAAACCAGCCAGATAGTATGCCACCTCGGAGGCGCTGCTCCAGAGACCGGTCTTGGCACTTCGATGCAACACCTCACGGGTGACGCGGACGATACCCTTGATCAGGTGCTTCCATTCGGTGTTGGCAACTGCGCGGGTCGCGCTGAATACGTCAACGGTTCTGGTCTCACACCGATTGCGTGCTTTGGTGATGGAGGTGTCGCTGCTGGTTGGATGCTGGCAGGCGCAGGCAGTTTCGGCATTTTGCATCAGGGTGGGCTGATTGTCCTTCAGTTGGATAATCGCTTGCGCCTGGGCTTGCGCGGCAACCTCGAAGGTTTTTTTTGGCAGTGCAGCGCATCGAGGGTGATGGCGCTGTGCGCAACATGGAGCTCGCCAAGCAATTGCTGTGCGGCGGGAATCTCGTTGGATTTTTCGTCGATGTCGATATGCGCCAGGACCAGCCCGAATTCGGTGTCCCTCGGGTCAAGCCCAAGGGCAGGCTCCGGCGTGCAGCAGCTGGGGTGCTTTGCGGTCTCTGAAATTGTCGAAACTTCCCCTGAGCACCTTTCCATCAAGTGCCACGGTGCGTTGCGAAGGACCACTCGCACCGTCCAGAAGGCCCGCGGCATGGCGGCGGAATATCTGCTCGACGCCCTTCGGATCAAGGCCCTGGAGGATGTAGCGAATGGCGGTGTGGGCTGGCGCGCGCTTCCAGTTCAGACCGAAGGCGGCGTTCAGTCGGCGGCGGTGCACCGTGATGAACGTTTCGATGGAACGATATGAGTTGCCGCCGGTTACCGCGGCGAGAATCGAGAACAGCAGAACGTAGGGCAGCTTATAGAGCTTTCCTTCGGCCCGGCGCGGGTCCGGGATCTCACTGAGCAAGCCGATCAACTGGTCGAACGATCGCAAGGCAACCTCCTGGTGGATTGGTTGCCGTGCATAGATTCGGAAATCTCGCCGCGCCGGAATCTGCCAATCGGCTCGCGCAGACGATTTATGCCAGGTGTTGCGTCGCGGACTCAACCTCATCGGTCAGTGGTATAGAGCGTTGAACAGCCCTGAGAGTTTCGCCTTCGCTATTCTCTTCGGAGAAGCCCAGGACGATCGGTTTCCACGTAAAATCGGTGCCGATGCCTGGTTCGAGCGGTGGGAAGCTGAGCGCTACGAGGTGCTTGAGCAGACGATACGGACCGCCCCTGATGAAATCCTCACAATCATAATGATCACCCAAGACGCCATGCTTGATGAGTATGGGGCAGGATGATTGAGCGGTCGACGACCTCGATAGTTGGTTCACCTCGCCCGGATTTCCCACAACGTCGCGGGCCGCGCCGCTGGGTCACCGCGTCCAATCCGGACGGTCCAATTTCAGTCGCGAAGGTCCTTCAATTCAATCTCCCCTTTGGGCAGATCAAACGCCACCGTATAGAGATCGAAGAACCCATATTGCCCGAGCAATCCGTGTCCCGTTTTGGAGAGTGAGGGCATAAACCCGCCCCGGACGTTTTCGTGCTTCCACCCCGCAACATGCAGGGTGATGGTATGGACGTAGTATGGCCGCCGCTCCCCATCAACCACGCCACCGACTTCATGCCTCTCCCCCGCCTCAAGAATCGAGACCCAGCAATGGAGCGAGCTCGGCATGGAAAAGATTGATGTCCGCGCCACTGTCAACAAGGGCAAAATAGGGCACCATCTTGCCGTGGTGAGACAATGCAATACGGATCACCGGCCGCTTAATGCCGTTGGGTAGTTCAGTGTATTGCAGCTTCATGCTGGTTGCCGCCGGCGAAGGTGACAACCTCCTCCGGAAAATATGAGACCGGCAACGCCGTCCATTACGTCGTCAGCGTCCCTCAACCCACGCAAAGGAGCATCTTCTCGCGTCGCCGCGCTTCGTTGTGTGACCGGCATGGCGTGATGTAGGGCGAAGTGCCATCAGAGGAGGTTCCACATGGCTCTATCGTTCATCCGGGGCAAGAAGGTCGGCGCCCCGCCAAAGTATGCCGGCAGCAAGAAGGGCGATCCGCTGACCGCAGCCAAGACCAAGGTCATCGACGCCTTGAAGGTGCAGAAGGGCTACGTCCAGCTTGCCATCGAGGGCAAGCCGCTCCCGAAGTCGGACGGGGGCCGAGAGGCGAGCACCTGGTTCTACCGGGAGATCGACGGCACCTACTGGACGACGCTGCGCTACGGTCAGCTCTCTATTCCCCTGGAGGGCACGAACACCGCGGTGCAGGTCGCGCCGCTGGCCGAGCTTCCTGGCTTCTATGACGCAGCGGGACAGGCCATCCAGAAGGGCGAACTGGACGAACCGATCATGGCCCTACAGCGCACCAGGTTGACAGCCCTCAAAGGCGAAGGCGGCGCGGCCCGGAAGGCCGCCTGACACTCTACCGTTCCTCATGCTACACCAGCAATTCTAAATTGAGGATTCGCGGTTATTTTTCGGGGTTTCGGCTCCTTATCTCGGGTGGGTCGCGTGTGGGACGGGATGCACTTCTGCTCAAGGTGGCCGGATGGCTGCCGCGGCGATGGATTGAAGCAGGTGGTCCCAGTGCTGGAAGACCACGTAGGTGGTGATGGTCCGCAGATGCTCGAAGAAGCGGTATTTTGGGCCACGCGCGATGACAGCGGCTCGCCAGGCAAGAACGGCGAGATAAGCGGCGGTATGGAAGGCAAAGGCCAGCAGGTTGAGGATGACGAGGACATTGGCGAGGGTCTCCTTGCCGTGCCCGAAGCTGTGCTCGAGGTTGTATCCGCCGGTCTTGAGGACGTTGAAGGTCTCGTTCTC
>PLXO01000284.1 GCA_003151425.1 Acetobacteraceae bacterium | reverse complement strand
ACGATCCGCAGCAGCGCGTCCAGCGTGATGTCGGGGTCCTCGATCAGCGCCAGCGTGGCGTCGATGATCTCGCCGGGGTTGTGCGGCGGGATGTTGGTCGCCATGCCGACGGCGATACCGTTGCCGCCGTTGATCAGCAGGTTGGGGAACTGCGCCGGCAGAACCTTCGGCTCCTGCTCCTGCTCGTCGTAGTTCGGCTGGAAATCGACCGTGTCCTTGTCGATGTCAGCCAGCAGCAGCGTCGAGGCCTTGGCCAGCCGCGCTTCCGTGTAGCGCATCGCCGCCGGGTTATCGCCGTCGACCGAGCCGAAATTGCCCTGCCCGTCGATCAGCGGCAGCCGCATCGAGAACGGCTGCGCCATGCGCACCATGGCGTCGTAGATCGAGGCGTCGCCGTGCGGGTGGTATTTGCCCATCACGTCGCCGACCACGCGCGATGATTTGCGGTACGGCTTGTCCGGGGTGAAGCCGGATTCGTGCATGCCGTACAGGATGCGGCGGTGCACCGGCTTCAGGCCGTCGCGCGCGTCGGGTAGCGCGCGCGCCACGATCACGCTCATGGCGTAATCGAGGTACGAGCGGCGCATCTCCGCTTCGAGCGTCACCGGCTGGGTGTCCTCCGGCGGGCGCGGCGGGGTGTCGTCGTGGGTGTCGCTCAAGCTTGGCTCTGTCTGTTGGGTCTGGGCCGCCGGGCGGACCGGGAGTGGCCGCATCCTAGATAGGGGGATTCGGCGGCCGAAGGAAGGCCAGGGGCGAAGCCCTTGGCCTTGCTTCCTCCACACGATCGCCCTGATCCAAGGGGATCGGCCCGGCATGTGCTATAGCGGCAGCGGAGGTTGGCGATCATGGACACAGGCCCGGCGATCACGGCCGAGCGGGTCATCGCGACGCTGCGGGCGCACGAGGCCGAACTGCGCGCGGCCGGCATCCGTGCGTTATCCCTGTTCGGCTCGGTCGCGCGAGGTGACGCGGGGACGAACAGCGACATCGACCTGGTTGCCGAGTTCGACCCGGTGGCGCGGATGGACCTCATCCGGCTGGTCGGACTGGAGCGCGAGCTTGGCGCGCTGCTCGGGCGTGAGGTGCAGATATTGCCGGAGCCGGTCGAAAAGCCCCGTCTGAGGGCCAGCGTCGAGCGGGACCGTGTCCGGGCGTTCTAGGCAGCACCGCATCGTGGACTGTCTCGAAGATATCCTCGACAACATAACACGCATCGAGGGCTATGCGGGCCGCCTCGACCTGGATGGGCTGAAGCAAGACGGTCTTCGTCGCGATGCCATTGAGCGATGCCTCGAACGGATCTGCGAAGCCGCGCACCGGTTGGGCGACAGGGCAGCGGCCCTGATGCCCGATCAAGCCTGGGAGGATATACGCGGGATGGGTAACCGGCTGCGCCATGCCTACGATCGGATCGACCTCGCGGTCGTCTGGAACGTGGTATCCGAGCGGCTTCCCTCCCTGAAGGCAGATGCCGCTCAGGCGCTTGAGCGCCTGCGGACAGGCGGCGAGGCATAGGCGGCCGCGTGCATCCGCACCATCGGGGGCAGCCCCACCGAGGCACCGGCCCGCAACAAGCGCCAGGGGGCAGGGCCGACCGGTAGCAGGCTCTGGCGTGGCAGGCTCATCGAGGGGGCTGGGTGCCAGGGAGCGTCGAACTCGGGCCGGGTTTCGGCGTCGCTCCTCCCGGCGCCTGTCCGTGACCGCGAGCGCGCAGTCCTGCCGCCCGGAACGCGACCTCACGTTGTAGCGCGTTGGGGTCATCCAGCACTGAATCCGGCACTGACCACCGCGCCGGCACCGCCACCGGAGCGTGGCCGCCTCGTCCACCCTCCATCCCGAACGCCCGTACGGCGTTCTCACGTTGCATGGCATTGGGACGCGCAATGTGCGTTTGGCCCCCCGTGGCACGCCCTTGGGTCGCCTGCCCTTGGTTGGTCCGTTGCTCGGCCGAAGCCCGCGCCGCGCGCTTCGCCGCCAACGCCGTGCGCTTCGCCTCCCGCGCGGTGCGCTTTGCCGCCCGGGCGAGCACGATCGCCGCCCGCCATGGCGCCTGGCCTTCCACCTCAGCCAGGGCGGCCAGCCGCTCGGCGGCCCGGCCGCTCAGCGCCAGCGACGCCGCCTCGCCAGCTCGGCCGGAGCGACGCCCGCCGCGCGCAGTCCCTGCACCGTTTCTCACGTTACTTGTGGTCGATGACTCATTCGCCGCAAATGCCCCGTGGATCGGACGCGCCGGCGCCTTCAACTCCGCCGGCCCGAGCGCCAGCCGCGCCGCCTCGCCGGCGAGGCCGGAGCGACGCCCACGGCGCACAGTCCCAGCACCATGTCTCACGTTACTTGTGGTCGGTGACTCATTCGCCGCAAATGCCCCCTGGATCGGACGCGGCGGCGCCTTCAATTCCGCCGGCCCGAGCGCCAGCCGTGTCGCCGCGCCAGCGTTGCCGGAGTCACCCCCGGCGCGCACAGTCCCAGCACCGTTTCTCACGTTACTTGTGGTCGATGA
Source organism: Acetobacteraceae bacterium (assembly GCA_003151425.1). Classification (GTDB taxonomy): domain Bacteria; phylum Pseudomonadota; class Alphaproteobacteria; order Acetobacterales; family Acetobacteraceae; genus Palsa-883. The sequence continues at coordinate 7,714 of PLXO01000284.1, read as the reverse complement.
CTCATTCGCCGCAAATGCCCCCTGGATCGGACGCACCGGCGCTCTCAACTCCGCCGGCCCGAGCGCCAGCCGCGTCGCCGCGCCAGCGTTGCCGGAGTCACCCCCGGCGCGCACAGTCCCAGCACCATGTCTCACGTTACATGTGGTTGGTGGCTCATTCGCCGCAAATGCCCCGTGGATCGGACGCGCCGGCGCCTTCAACTCCGCCGGCCCGAGCGCCAGCCGCGCCGCCTCGCCGGCGAGGCCGGAGCGACGCCCACGGCGCACAGTCCCAGCACCGTTTCTCACGTTACTTGTGGTCGGTGACTCATTCGCCGCAAATGCCCCCTGGATCGGACGCGGCGGCGCCTTCAACTCCGCCGGCCCGAGCGCGAGCCGCGCCGCCATCTCCGCCGGCAGGTGCGCCCGCAGCCGCAGCGCCGCGCCGAACAGCCGCATCCGCGCGGCCAGCGTGCTGACATACCGCTGCATCGCCCGCTTCGCCGCCGTCGACCCCCCGTGCGTCGTATGTGCGGCGATCATCCGCGCCATCCCCTCCGGCGTCCGCGGCCCGGTGCTCTTCCCGCCATGCAGGCGGCACCTCCCGTTCGCCATCGCCGGCGCGCGACAGGTGCACCCAGTGGTGCGCGTCCGCGCTCCGCAGCGCGGCGCCAGGTTGGGATCGCCCCGCGGAGTGCCGTTCCGCAGCGGGCCGGTCCTCACCGCCGCCTCGACCCCCTGGACAAGTCCAGCGGCAAGGTCTGCCGGCGGCAGGAGGCTGCCGGGGTGTTCGGGGCCGGCTCCCACCGTCATGCTGACGACTCCGAGTCCGACTCCGACCGCGACCCCTGCGCCGCGTCGCCGCCGGCGCGCGGACGCACGACATCGCCCCCCGTGCGCGGACGCATGACATCGCCCCCCGTGCGCGGACGCACGACGTCGAGCGTCCAACCAGGCCCCTGGTCCAGCCGCGTCACCACCGACCCAGGGCCGTCTCCAGCGGTCGAGCCAGCGTCCCGCCCGAGGCGCGCCGCCGCGTGGGAAAACCGCTCCCGCTGCAGGCGCGCCTCCGTCGCCCCGCTACCTGCCGCCAGTAGCCCGCTGCCTGCTGCCAATTGCCCGCTACCGGCCGCCATAGGCCCGCTACCTGCCGCCATAGGTATAGGCGCCATCGCCCCGGGCCGCTCGACATCGGCTACAGGCAGCGCACCATCAGGTCGATCAGGGGTCGGCTCGGGTCGATCGATCTCGGCTTCTGCCACCGGCGGCGGGTCTGCGGCATGCGCCGGCTCGGGTCGAACGACCTTGGCCTGCGCCGCCGGCGTCGCATCTTCCACCTTGTCGCGTGCCACCCGATCGCACGGTGGCTCGCAGGTCGGCGTCGCATCCGACGCTGCCTCACCACCGGGTCGTCGGCCCACCGGGTCAAGCTGCACGGTGGCTGGCTTTAGTGTGGCAGGCTCTGGTGCGGCAGGCTGTTCCATGGCGCCTGCGCCGAGGCCCGCCCCCGGCCCCTCGTCCCCTGGCCCCTCGTCCCCTGGATCGCTGCCCCACACCGCATCGAGTGCCGCGATATCGACCCTCTCCGCCAGCACGGTGCCGAAGAACGGCACCGGCTCCTGTTGCCGCCGCGTCAACTCGCGCGCCATCGTCACGGCCGTGCGTCCCAGTTCGGTCGACACGCGACGCACCCGGCAGACCTGGTTCAACGCCAGACCCGGCGCGTTGGAGCGGGCGAACGTGTCCCTCATCATCTCCCGCGCCAGGACGATCTCCGCCGCCAGCCGCGCCTGCACCGCGTCGGCCGGCAGGAACCCGGCGATCTCGCCCACCAGCCGCGTGGCGCGCTCATGCCGCCAGGGCGGCGTGGCAGCGGCGGGCGGCGCCGGCAGGGTGGCGAACGTGGCGGCCAGCAGGTCGTTGCTGAGGGTGTACGGCGGCATTACGTCGCGGATGACTCCGGCGGTGATTCCGTTGGATGGGTCGGTCATGAGGCGATGCTCCTGCTGAAATGTGTTGACATCCTATGTCATATATACTAACTTGATGTTCAACGCCAGCTAACAATCATCCGATGCGCGGGCGGCGACGAAGCAAGGGGAGCAGACCAGTGCCATCGGACACAGAACGACACCGAGTGCACACAGCGTTTCACTGAGGGGACTCGAATGGCACCGCGTGCCGCGGGTGAGGGGTCATGGGCGCGCGCGGCGGCGTTTGGTTTCTTTCAGTGAAACACTGTGTGCACTCGGTGAAACTGTGTGTGCGCACATGAAATGCCGGACCGGCTCCCAGATCCGAGGGTTTACTGGCGTACTATCATAGCGTGTTTCATCGCTTGGTGGTTTGCTGGCGCGTGCCCTCTTGCACAGCGCCATCGATTCCCTTCCCTGTAATCCCGGGTTGAATCGCCTTGTTCGTGTGATCTGTGTTAGTCAGAATTGGTTTCTTCTCGGCTCTCGCGCACGGATAATACCAGCGGCCGAAAGTCCCGACTCTCCACCCTTCATAGCCGGCGAAGGCCGGCCTTCGCCGGCCATGAGTGCGTCCGTGAGGACGCTTTGTCTGCATGGTGCAAGTCCGTGCCCGGGTTGGTCGCAGCCCGGAAATCGAAGGTAACTGCGTCGCCGCGAGGTGGGGTGGAGAGCAACCGGAGGTGAACCTTCAGTCCGTAGGATGACGAACCTGTTTCGGCGGGATTTCGCGGCGAGCCTGCTCATGTTTGGCGAAGCCTGGAACAATCGGTGGCGCTGAGGCGACTGACAAAGCGGCCATGGGGCGGATCACGTGGTTGAGGACGGAATGTAGGGACGGCAAAGCGGCTTAAGCGGAGAGACCTGGCGGTCCGGGTGAGGCCGTCAGGAGTCAGAGCCTTCATAGTACCGCTGCCGGGTAACCGGCGGAAAGGGCGGGCAGCAAAACCGCCCCGAGGGAAGGGAGGCAGGAAGTTGGATGCGAGACGTCTGGCATGGAGCAAGAGAACCCCGGCAGTGCCGTCAAGGCTAAGCAAGGGAGAGACGCCGCCAGCGGGGAGACCCGCGCGTTGTGGTGGGCGGAAGCCTCGATCTGGACGGATCGCATGGTGTCGGCGCTGGGTAACGGCGTCAAAGGCGGCAAATGGTTCAGCCTGATAGACAAGGTCATTCGCTTAATCACCCTGGAAGCCGCGTGGCAACGCGTTGCGCGGAACAAGGGGGCGGCTGGGGTGGATGGCCAGAGCGTTGAGCGGTTCGCATACCAGTCGGCACGGTATCTCCTGGAACTTCACACGGAGCTGAAGGCGGGGACCTACCGGCCGAGCCCGGTCAAACGGGTGGAAATACCCAAAGGGGACGGCAAGACGCGTCCTCTGGGGATACCGACGGTGAAGGACCGCATTGTCCAGGCGGCGCTGAAGATGGTCATCGAGCCAATCTTTGAAGTTCAGTTCCGGGAGGGAAGCCACGGCTTCCGTCCGGGGCGCGGCTGCAAGGACGCTCTGCACGCGGTCGATCGGCTGTTGAAGGAAGGCAACACCTTCGTGGTGGATGCTGACCTGAAGGGGTATTTCGACTCCATCCCGCATGACCGTCTGATGGCGCTGGTGGCAGGGTCGATCAGCGATGGCCGCGTGCTGTCGTTGATCGAAAGCTTCCTGCACCAGGATATCATGACCGACACGGCACGCTGGCAGCCGGACGGGGGGACCCCGCAAGGGGCCGTGCTGTCTCCGCTGCTGGCGAACCTCTATCTGCACCCGCTCGACCTGTTGATGGAGCAGAGCGGCTACCGGATGGTGCGTTACGCCGATGACTTTGTGATCCTGTGTGCGTCGGAGGCAGAAGCCAAGGCGGCGCTGCGCCAGGTGACGGCGTGGGTGGATGCCAAGGGCCTGACCTTGCACCCGGACAAGACGAAGGTCTGCGACAGCCGACAACCGGGCCAGGGGTTCGACTTCCTGGGCTACCGGTTCGAGGCTGGCATGCGCTTCGTCCGCGCCAAGAGTCTGAAAGCCTTCAAGGACAAGGTGAGAGCAAGGACGATCCGCAGCCGGGGCGACAGCCTTCGGCAAATCGTCGCCGATCTCAACCCGGTGTTGCGGGGGTGGTTTGAGTACTTCAAACACGCCAGGCCACGCTTGTTCCGGAGCTCGACGGCCTTGTCCGGCGACGGCTGCGCGCCATCCTGCGTAAGCAGGAGAAGCGTCCCAGCATGGGCCGGAGCGAGGCCGATCATCGAAGATGGACCAATGCATTCTTCGCGGGGCAGGGGTTGTTCACCCTACAGACAGCCCATGCAGCCGCGAGACACTCCCGATGAGGAAACCAGCGACTGGAGAGCCGTGTGCGGGAGAACCGCAAGCACGGTTCGGAGGGCGGGGAGGGCAACCTTCCCGACCCCTATCGGGTGGGTGGGCAGCGTAAGTCAATTCACCCGGTTCTCTTGACCGGTTCAGCTCTCGGGCAATCTGTCATACACTCCCTTCCCGAACGCCCCACGCACCCGGAGGGAACCTGCCATGACCGAACCCGACACCTTCGTCTTCGCCGATGACGGCGCCATCCCGAACTCGCGGTTGCCGTTGCTGGTCTATCGCCAGGCGGTGCCCGCGGACGCCGCGGCGATCGAGCGCATCTTCACCGCCAACCGCTGGCCCGCCGCCTGGCGCGCGCCGGTGCACCCGTTCCATCACTTCCACTCCGACGCGCACGAGGTGCTGGGCGTCGCCGCGGGCGAATCCCGCGTGCAGTTCGGCGGTCCGCACGGCGAGGTGCTGACCGTGCGCGCCGGCGACGTGGTGGTCGTGCCGGCCGGGGTCGGACACTGCCGCCAATCGCAGTCGGACGGCCTCGTGATCGTCGGCGCCTACCCCGACAACTCGACGCACCGCGACCTGCGCCGCGGCGATCCGGCCGAGCACGCCGAGGTGGTGCACAATGTCGGCACGGTGCCGTTGCCGCCGGCCGATCCGGTCCTCGGCGCCGACGGCCCGCTGCCGCGCCTCTGGAGCACGTAGTCTCCGAACCCAGGGAAATCGCTCGGTACTTTTGCCGGCGCCCCGCCTTACTTTTGCCGGCGCCCCCCCATCGCTCAAATGATTGCCGTGGCCGGGCGCCAAACCCTCTTGCACGGGCGGCCGGCACTGACCAGATTCCGTGTGTCCGGAGCGCCCAACTGGGGTTCCGGGGGATTGCGTGGGCTGGCCCATCCGGGCGGCCCGAAACGATGACCTTGCTACCTGCAGGAGGTTTGCCATGACGACGTTCGACTTCGCCCCACTGTTCCGTACCGCCATCGGCTTCGACCGGTTGGCCCGCCTGATGGATACCGCTGCCACCAACGCCGAGGTGCAGAGCTATCCGCCCTACAACATCGAGAAGACCGGTGACGACAGCTATCGCCTGACCATGGCGGTGGCAGGGTTTGCCCCGTCCGACCTCGACATCACCGTGAAGGACAACAACCTGATCCTCACCGGTCGCGTGACCGGCGAAGGGCAGGGCGGTGAGGTGCTGTATCGCGGCATCGCCGGCCGTGCGTTCGAGCGCCGCTTCGTGCTCGCCGACCACATGGTGGTCGAGGGCGCGGACCTGCGCGACGGCCTGCTGCATGTCGGCCTGAAGCGCGTGGTGCCGGAGGCGCTGAAGCCGCGCAAGATCGCGATCGGTGACGCCACCCCGACGGCGATCGCCAATGACGCTGCTGCCGCCCCGGCAGCGGGTGTCAAGGCGGCCTGACGCATCCATCCACGGGACTGAACGAAGGGGCCGGGCAACCGGCCCCTTTTTTTCCGGCGTTTTTGTCCGATCGCCCCGGCGTTTTTGTCCGATCGCCCCGGCGTTTTTGTCCGATCGCCCCGGCGTTTTTGTCCGATCGTCCCGGCGTTTTTGTCCGATCGTCCTGGCGTTTTTGTCCGATCGTCCTGGCGTTCTGTTCTCCTGACTGTCCCGGCGTCTGGTTCTTCTGACCGTCACGGCGTTTTGCTCTCTGACGGTCAAGATGTCTTGTTGTTTGACGGCCAGGTATTTTGTTCTAATACCGTATTGTTGCTCAGCCGACAGGTTTTCCGTCGCGCCGGCGACGAAACGCGGCAACCGCTGCATCCGCCCGGCCCAGCGCCGGATTCTCCCGCAGCGACGCGCAGGTTGCAGCCGGCGTATCGGCCGCGAAATCTTCCAGCGCCTCCATATCCGCATAGCCAAGCGCGGCGGCGACTTGACCGTTGCCCGGCGCGCGCGCCAGCCCGGCATCGTCCGTTGCGGCGCTTCCGGTCGCAGTCTGCATGGCCGCTCGGCGCAGGTCGAACGACCAGGCCTCGTCACGCAATCCACACAGCGGCGCCAGCGTGGCGACCGCGCCAAAGGTCGCGGCGTCGGCAAGGCTCTGCCCGGTTGGAGCCGGTGTCTGCGCGCCCGCCACCGACATGACGCCGCGCCCCATCGGCACAAAGGCGCCCACCACCGGCACCAGGGCGATGGACAGCATCGCCACCACGACCCGCATCGTTGCCTCCCGTGATCCAAACCCGACCATGCCGGCCAAAGTCCCGCCTGTCATGCCCGGCCCGCGCCTGCCATGCCCGCCCCCCCGTCTCTTCCATGCCCGCCATTGACAGGCACCGACGGCGACACTCAAGGTCGCGCAACGACGGAGGCCCGAATGAAGCAAACAATACTCGGTGCACTGACGGTCTTTGCCGCCGTCGCGGTCGTTGCACCATCCGCCTCAGCCCAAACCGTTCCGCAAACGGCAGCCGTCCCGCAGATCGCCTTCGACTCGGTGCCGAACCCGCTGAAACTGCCGCCCAACCTGTATCTGGGCGAGGTCTCCGGCGTGGCGGTGAATTCCAAGGGCCATATCTTCGCGTTCTCCCGCGGCAACAACACCGGCCCCGCCTATGGCGCCGCCGCCGCGCAACTGCTCGAATTTGCCGCCGACGGAAAATTCCTGCGCGAGATCGGCCACAACCTCTACGCCTGGTCGTTCGCGCACACCGTGAAGATCGACGCCGAGGACAACATCTGGGTCACCGACAAAGGCTCCGACCAGGTGGTGAAGTTCGACCACGAAGGGCGCGTCGTCATGGTATTCGGCCGCAAGCAGGAGGCAGCGGACGAAAGCACCGCCCCGCTCAAGCACCCCCAGCCGCCGTTGCCCCCGGTTGACGGAATGTTCCGCCAGGTAACCGACATCGCCTGGGATTCGGCAGGGAACGGCTATATCAGTGACGGCTACATCAACTCACGCGTGGCCCGCGTCTCGCACGACGGCGAATGGCTCGGTTCCTGGGGCTCTCCCGGCACCGAGGCGGGGCAGATGAACACCCCGCACAGCATCGCTATCGACGCGAAGAACACCGTCTATGTTGCCGATCGCGGCAATCGCCGCATCCAGGTCTTCGACACGACCGGAACGTTCCTGCGCCAGATCACCATCGATGTGCCGTACGATCCCAACGCCAAGCCGGCGATCGGCAACAAGCCCAGCCTGCCGCTGCCCGCCGGCACGCCGCAGACGATGGCCCCGGGCTCGCCGTGGGCGATCTGCATCACGCCTGGCCCGAACCAGGTCCTCTACAGCGCGGACGCCTATCCCGGGCGCATCTACAAGATGACCCTGGATGGGAAATTGCTTGGTGTGCTCGGGATGTCCGGCAAGCAGCCCAAGCAGTTCGGCTGGATCCATGAGATGGCCTGCCCGTCGGAGAACACTCTGTTCGTGGCGGAGCTGCTTAATCCTACTGCGTCACTCAACC
>PLXO01000359.1 GCA_003151425.1 Acetobacteraceae bacterium | reverse complement strand
CAGTACCGCCGCGTTGGCGGTGCTGAGCGCGTCGATCTGCGTCGCCCCCAGCCCGGTCATCTGCGCGGTGGTCAGCGCCTTCACCTGCGCGGTGCCCAGCGCGTTGATCTGCGTCGTTGTCAGCCCGAACAGTTGCGTCGTGCTCAGCGCGGCGATCTGCGCCGGCGTCAGCGCGTCGACCCCGGCGGTGCCCAGCCCGACCAGCTCGGCCGGGCTCAGCCCGGCCAGCGCCGCTGGCGTCAGCGCCGGCAGCTGCGTGCTGCCCAGCGCCAGGACCGAGGCGGTTAGCATTGCTACAATATCGGCCGAGCTCAGTCCGCTAACCCCGGCGGTGCTCAGCGCCGCCGCGTCCGCGCTTGTAAGCACCGCGATATCCGTCGTTGTCACCGCGGCTATCTCGGCGGCAGTAAAGGCTGCAATCTGCTGAGTGCTTAGGCTCAGGAGGTCCGCCGTCGACATGCCGGCGATCACACTGGTGGGAAGAGCTGCAATTTGGGCGGTGGTGAGACTTGAGAGTGCCATTTGGTGGGCTCCGTTGCACAACGGTTGCAAATGGCAAAGTTTTTCTGCCCACCGACACCATGCATGAGACAGGTTGACAGAACGTAAACGGAACCACAGATCGTTCGGGTCGGGATCACCAGACCCGCCAGCCATTTATGATCCAGCAATATTCCGTAGCGATAATGGCACATCAACATTGGCTGGACTTGCAACGATGTCATGGATGCAACGTCTTCACCGCGGCTGCCGCGCCGTGTTGGGCCACCCTGCCGCACGGTTGGCCTATGCCGTCGTCCTGGCCGAGGACGGCACGCATGGGCGCGCGTTTCATCAGTTCGCGCGCGCGGCACACAGCGGTCTGCCGGCAGCCCAGTATCGCCTGGGCCGGTGCTATCTACTGGGCCTCGGCGTCCCATCCTCCCCGGACGCTGCCCTGAGCTGGCTCACGCGCGCGGCGGAGGGCGGCGATCACGAGGCACAGGCCCTGTTGGCCTCGCTCGCGCTGCAGGGCATCAGCGGTGCCGAGGCCGGGCTGCTCGAAACCGCCTCGCGTTATGTCGGAAGGCCGCCGGACTACCAGGAGGCGGTGAGATGGGGCACACCGGCCGCGGACGGGGGATCGGCCGAGGCACAGGCGGTGCTCGGCTATATCCTGACCTCGGGCCCGGACGAGCTGCGCGACGTACCGCGCGCGGCACACTATTACCGGCTTGCAGCCGAAAGCGGGTTCGCTCAGGGGCAGCTCGGCTGGGCACTGGCGCTGCTACGCGGTGACGCCTCGCGGAACGGGGCCTCCCAGGGCGGGTCCGCCGAGGTGCGCCGGCTGCTGAACGCTGCGGCCGAGGCTGGGCTGCCTGCCGCGCATTTCGCGCTGGGCGTTCTCGCCGACCAGGCAGACGCCGGGGCCGAGCAGCTTGCCATCGCGACGGCGCATTATCATGACGCCGCCGACCAGGGCCATCGGTCGGCGCAATTCCGCTACGGCACGGCCCTGATGAGCGGCCGTGGCGTCGAACGCGATACGCAGGCCGGCGAGACCTGGCTGCGCCGAGCGGGCCTCGCGGGCGACCCGCTGGCGGCAGCGATGGTCGGCGATCTCTATGCGCACCAGGATGGTCTGCCCCCCAATTTCTGTGAAGCGGCGCAATGGTTCCAGCGCGCGGCGGAAGCCGGGCATAGCGGCGCGGCGCGGGCGCTCGGGCAGATTTATCTGCATGGTAGCGGGTTCGGGACCGACCCGCTGACGGCGGTGCACTGGCTGCGCGTGGCGGCGGCCGCGGACGACACGGTGGCGGCGTACGAACTGGGGATCTGCCTGGCCCATGGCATCGGCACAGCGCACGATGACGCCGAGGCGCTGCGGTGGTTCCGCCGCGCGGCCGATACCCTGCCGGCAGCGCGGTATTGGTATGCCCGCATGCTGGCCGAAGGGCGGGGGATCGCGCAGGACCTGCAAGCCGCGCGCACCTGCTATCTGCGCGCCGCCACGGAAGGCAATGGGGATGCCGCCGTCGCCGCTGGCGAGATGTTGGTGAACGGGCGTGGCGGACCGAGTGACCGGCCAGCCGCGATGGCGCTGTTTGTTGCGGCAGCCGCGCAGGGAAACAAGGGCGCGCAGTACGCATTGAAGGTGCTGGAGCCGACGGATGGCGCGAACATGTCAGGCGCAGCCTGCGTTGTTGTGTGACACCCGATCGGCACGCGACACCAGCTCGGCCTGAATGCGCTGCAGCGTGGCCTCGAATTCGGCGGTAAAGCCGGCGATGTCGCCGATGGTCGTGGCCCACCGCGCCTCGGTGAACAGCGCCTTGTAGTCGGCGTGTGCCTGCGGCTCGCCGGCCAGGGTCACTGCGGTCTCGACATATTCCGCGAGCCCACTGGCGATGCCGCGCCCGGCGCCAATCGCCGCGAGCAGCCGGCCGGCCATGCGCGAGGCGAAGGACTGTCCCCACAGCGTCACCAGCGGCAGTCCCATGCGGATCGCATCGCTGGCGATCGTTCCGGCATTGTAGGGCGACGTGTCGAGGAACAGATCCGCCAGCGCCAGGCGCGCCATGTAGTCCGCCGGACCGACGCGGTCGGCAAAGATGAGCCGCGCGGGGTCGATCCCGGCCGCGGCGGCGCGCAGTTGCAGGTTGCGGCATGACCATTGGTTGTCGGCGATCAGCCACAGCACCGCGTTCCCGACCCGGCCAAGGATCTCCATCCAGGCGGCAAACATCGCCTCGGTGATCTTGTAATGATTGGAGAAGCAGCAGAATACGAAACGACCCTCCGGCAATCCGGCCCGCGCGCGCGTGGTCGGCGCGCCGATCGAGCGCCTGCTGTCGTTCGCCTGGTAGATCTCGGCGATGTACAGCGGCCGCGGTGCGTAGAAACCGGCGGTCGCGGGCGGAACAACGATGCTGTCGCAGAACAGATAATCCAGCTCCGGCAACGGCACCGGCCCGATGAAGCCGAGATACGTCGCCTGCAGCGGTGCCGGCCGCCAGCGCAGGATCTGCAGCCGCGAGCCGGCGGTGAGGCCGTTCAGGTCGATCAGGATGTCGATCTCGTCTTCCCGGATCCGCCGCGCCGCCGCCTCATCGGACAGCGAACGGATGGACACGAAGTGGTCGAACGCATCGATCACGCGGCGGCGGATATCGCTGCCGTCGTCGAGCGTGATGCAGTAGCCGAACACCTCGAACCGGTCCCGGTCGTGCCGCTCGAACAGCTCCGCGATCAGGAAGCTCATGGCGTGGCGGCAGAAATCCGAGGACATGTAGCCGAGGCGAATGCGGTCGTGGCGATAACCACCCGCCGGACTGAGCCGCTCGGGCGCCGGCGCGGTCTTGCGGCCCAGCCAGCGCAGGCAGATCGCATGCTGCACGGCGACCTGGTCGGTCAGCGCCAGCGCCGCGAGCGGGCCGCACTGGTTCAGCAGATCCTGCGACGTGAGGCCGGGGATCAGCTCGCCCAGTAGCGGCCACTGGCACATCTTCTGGCGGATGTGCATCCAATGCTGCACCACGTCGGGCTGCGCCGGATCGGTCAGCAGGCTGGCGCGCAGGCCCTGCTCGGCTTCCTCGAGCCGGCCGCCCTGCTCGAGCAGGCGGGCACGCTGGTTGATCAGGGCGGTGCGCGCCGCGTCCGGCTGGACCGCCTGGCCCCAGACCTGCAGCGCGGCGTCGGCCCGGCCAAGCCGTTCGAGCAGCAGACCGAGATTGATCGCGGCAGGGTGGAAGTCCGGCTTCAGGGCGAGCGCGCTGCGATAGGCCAGGATCGCATCGCCGGGCGCGCCGGCCTGGCTGAGCTCCACGCCGAGATTGAACCAGGCGCCGTGCAGCATGGGCGCGCCGCCGCTATTCACCGCGATCCAGCCGCGGTAGAGCGCGATCGCGGCGGGATCACCGCGGTTGCCGCCGATCCCGTCGACCGCCTGGACGATCTGCCCGAAGGAGCCGGCTTCGAGCAGGGACGGCGGGGTCGGGTCCGGGTTGGCGGGCACAGTGCCCGCGTCCGGAAGGTGGGGGAGGTCCATGTCCATCGTCTGCTTGGCCGCCTGCGGTTCCGTGCTGGACGCAGTCGTGGCGTAGGTCCGGTTAACATCCGGTGTGCAAGCTGGCGGCCTGAGCGTCCCTCCGGGCCTCTCGTCCGCGGGGGCTGAAAACCGCAGCGCCTTCCGCCGCCATCCCCCGCTGCCCGAATCGCCGCGGCCGGTCCCGGCCATCCCCACCGGCGCGGCGGCGCCACCATCGATCCTCACGTTGTATGGCATTGGGTCCGGATTTTCGCGAAAACGCAGCCAGCCGCCGGGAGCGGGACCAGACCCGACGCCAGCACCTCCGGCTTGGCCAGCCTCGTCGCGGCAATCGCCGCCCGCCACGGCGCGGGTGCCTCCAGCTCGGTCGCCCGCCCCCGCGGCGCCGGCCGCGCCCTCGGCGTGAACCGGCCCCGCGCGTCCCATCCCCCGCTCCTTAGGGTCTTTGTCGTGATTTCCACTTTCGGGGTCTGTGAGTGGTGCATCGGCGCCCGCAGTTCCGCCCCCGCCGCCGCCTGCTCCGTCGCCCGCCCCCGCGGCGCCGGCCGCG
>PLXO01000002.1 GCA_003151425.1 Acetobacteraceae bacterium | reverse complement strand
CCATCCGGTCCGAACCCGGCCAGCCCGGCGCTGCTGGCCCGCTCCACGTTGCATGCCATCGACGCGCGAAAATCGCATTCCGCGCCCTGCCACGACCGCGAGCCGCGCCGTCCGGTGCCGCCTCCGACCATTCCGGCCGCGCCGGCCCGCGCCCCGCTTCATAGGGTCCTTGCACGAATTTCGCATTTCGTGCCCCGGTGGCAGGTTCGGCACGGCGATCTTTGCGAGCCGGAAACCTCCCCGGCGGCCGGCACCGCCCAACCTGTCTACCGACGCGCACCGGCCGGCAGTATCTGCTCCGCGGCCATCCGCGTTCATCTGTGTTCATCTGTGGTTCAAAATTCTTCGCTGACTGGCTGGCGGCCAAAGCCCGCGCCGTCGCCAACTCGCAAGCAAGGATTTTCAGCCGCGGATGAACGCGGATAAGGGCAACAGCAGTTGGAGCGCCTGCCATGCCGTAGGCACCGAATCTCGGAGCCGGTGGCGCACTGTGGGACCGGACCCTGCGCAGGCGCAGCCCGGGGCTTTGGCCACCGTGCGCACTCCGCCAACGCTGAGGTGTCGGTCCTTGCCCGCGCTCACTCCTCCCCGGCCGCCGCGGCTGCCTGCGACTCCGGCGTCAACATCGATAGCGGCGCCACCTGGCCGTCGTACGTATAGCCGAAGAACTCACGCCGTTCCGGCTTGGTCATGTTCTCCCAGCCCGGATACGGCCGCGCCGCCCGCTCGTCGGGCTTGAAGCGATGGATGTAGTCCTCCGGCTTGTAGCGATAGAGCACCTTCGGCCCGCTCCGCGGCAGCGGCGGCTCGCCGGCCTTCTCGCGGCGGTCTTCCTCGACCGCGATGGCGAGCTCCGCATCGTCGATCTCGTCGATCCATTTGACGATGACCTGCGGCGCCGCTTCGCCTGGCTTGCTGCTTTGCGGTGGCTCGGCAGGGCGCGGCGGTTCCGCCCGCCACGCCGCCCCGAGTTCCTCCGCCGCGCTGCCCCAGTCGCGCGCCGGGGCCGCCGGCAGCGCCCGCTGCTGCTTCAGCAGCCGCAGCGCCCCGGTCATGGTGCGCGCCAGCGAGGCGGCGTTGGCCCGCTGGCGCAGCGCCTGCACCGCCGTCGTGCCGGGCTCGAACGCCAGCCGGTAGGAGTCGAGCGACCCGGCATTCGCGGCGATGATCTGGATTGCCAGCATGGCCTCGATCGGGTCGCGCGGGTCGAGGGCGCCCAGCTTGTCCAGGCCGGCTTGCACCACCTCCTGCCAGGCGCTCTCCGGCGCATCGGCGGACGGGCGGGCCAGGGTGAGGACCATGTCGCGTAGGGTGGCCGGCGGGATGGGGTGGGGAGGCTTGGTTGGCCCGGCGGCGGGGGTGGAGGCAGGTTCGGACATAGGCGCGGTCTCCGTGTGGGTTAAGTTCGGTTGGCCAGGGTAGCACGGGAAGGAAGAAAATGATAGTTAATTATCTTCACACTATCGCAGCAATCTGACGGTCCGCAACGGATGGACGCGGACGTTTGGCTTCCGGCAGCCGCTGCCGCAATTTAAGATATTTGCAAAGAAATCAGGCCCCTGAAAACACGGGGCTTTTCCTTTGTAGAAGATACCGCCATAAGTAGGGCATGATCTACGGGTATGCACGGGTCTCGACGGACGGGCAGAGCGTGGCGGCACAGGTGGCCGCCTTGCGGGCCGCTGGAGCCGGTCAGGTGTTCCGGGAAGTGGCGAGCGGAGCCAAGACCGACCGGGCGCAGCTTCGCAAGGTGCTGGCCGCGCTCGATGAGGGCGACGTGCTGATGGTGACGCAGCTTGACAGGCTGGCGCGATCCACCCGCGACCTATTGAACACCCTCGCCGCCATCACCGGCAGGAAGGCCGGATTCCGCTCCCTTGGCGACACATGGGCAGACACCACCACGGCGCACGGGCGGCTGATGCTGACCGTGCTGGGCGGGCTGGCGGAGTTCGAGCGCGACCTGATCCGCACCCGCACGAGCGAAGGGCGTGCGCGGGCCGTGGAGCGAGGGCAGCGCATGGGCCGACCGCCGAAACTGACCCCGCACCAGCAGCGCGAGGCGATCCGGCGTCGCGAGGCGTGCAAGGAGTCCCTCACCGAGATCGGGCGCAGCTACAACGTCAGCGCAGCGACGATTTCAAGGCTTGCCGACACCTTCACAGCAAGGCTTGGCGTTCCTCGATGAACGCGCGAAAGGATTTGCAGTTACCGGCATGAGTAGCGATGTCATCGTCCAAGGCGCGAAGGAGGTGCGGAAGGTCTGCCCGCGATGCTCGAACGTCGTTGACATGGTGCTGATCAGAGACCCTGACCTAACATTTGGATTGTTGGCAAAGCTCCGCGTCGATTTCATAGGCATAAGAGGGTATTACAATTTTCGACTCAAGTGTCCCATCTGCATTTACGAAGAAAAATTAACGGTTCAGCAGGCTTTCAGCCTCATGGAGACGTAGGCATGACCGGGTGGATGACGATCATCCAGGACAAGGTTTTTGTCGGTTACGGGCCATATGCCGAATGCTCGCACTGCCATAACAAAGGTTGGTTGGAGATTTGGCAGGAGTATGGCCAGATACGTCCATACAGTGTGATCCCGCTACCAAAACAATATCACAGTTTCATCGCATGGTGTCGGATATGCCATTGGGGCGAGAAGATAAAGAAAAAGGACAAAGAGCGCGTATGGCATTTGCTAGAGCAGGGGAAGCCTGCGATCAAAGAAGTCTTCGGGAAAATGCCCGAGCGGGGGAAGCAGCAATATCTTCGCACATTGAATAGAATTGGCTCCACTGAGATCGTCCGATTTTTGGTATTTGCTCACCCCCGGGTA
>PLXO01000134.1 GCA_003151425.1 Acetobacteraceae bacterium | reverse complement strand
AACGCGATCATCGGCTTCTCCGAGCTGATCCGCGATCGGCCAGTCGGCGGCGCGGGCGCGCAGTACGCCGAATATGCCCGGGAGATCAATGCGAGTGGGCATCAACTGCTGGCGGTGATCAATGACGTGCTGCAGTTGTCGAAGATCGAGGCCGGTCGCTACGAACTGAGCGACGAGCCGGTCGATCTGGGCGAGGTGCTGCGGTCGAGCCATGCGCCGTTGATCTCGCGCGCTGCGGAGGCACAGGTGCGGCTGATTTGCGCGGCCGAGCCGGGCGGCGAGCCGGGGCGCGCGCCGGGCGGGCCATCGAAGGGGCCGTCGGGTGGGGGGCCACCGGCGGGGTCGCCAGAAGGGCCGCCAGAGGGGCCGCCGGAGGGGCCGCCAGAGCGGCCGTCAGACGCAACAATCGTGCGGGCGGACCCGCGCGCGGTGCGGCAGGTGGTGCAGAACGTGCTCGACAACGCGGTGAAATTCACCCCGGCAGGAGGCACCGTCACCGCGCGCATCGAAGCGATCGGCGGCGGCGACCTGGCGGTGGTCGTTACGGATACCGGGATTGGCATCGACCCTATGGCGCTGCGGCACTTGTTCGAGCCGTTCCACCAGGCGGACAGCTCGATCACGCGCCGGTTCGGCGGCAGCGGCCTCGGCCTGGCGATCAGCCGGCGGCTGATGCTGCTGCATGGCGGCATGCTGACGGTCGACAGCACGCCAGGGAAGGGAACGGACGTCCGCATCATCTTTCCGCGTCAGCGCGTCCTCGCGACGCCAGGCGGCCTGGATCACACCAGCCCGGTCGGCGGCGGGCGCAGCGCCTGATTCGATTCTCCCCGGTTTGGCCGCCGCGTCCTGGGCCGCCGGGGAAGGTGAGGGGGCGTATCGGGAGGGAGGCGGCTCGGAAGGGTTGCATCCGAGGTTCGGGTGAGATAAAAGTCAGTTAGTGTATATTACATCGGATCACCCATCAGCGCCACGCAAACCTCCGGGGGCCAACGCGGCATTCGCCATCGGCCGGCGGCGGTGGCCTGAAGGAAGCAAGACAATGGAACCGCAGATGAACGCAGATGGAGCGCCGCAGCGGTCGGTGGGCCGGTCATGAGGCACTGCCGGTCCAGCCACCATCCGCGTTCGTCTGCCTTCATCTGCGGTTCCATTTCCTTGCTGACGTAGGGCCGGCCCGGGCCGCCATCGACCCCGGCCATGTCGTGGTGCAACGCGGAGGCCTACCGAGAAGCGCAGCGTCGATCGCTGATGCTTCATGGAACCATCACGGGACAGACGCATCACGGTCCTGCAACGCTTGCGCATGGACCTCGACCTTGCCCCACGGCCCGCGGCGCCACTCGCCCGGGCCGACGCCCTCCACCCGGCCCACCCCGCGCGGGCGCCCCTGCCGTCCGACGCAATGTCGCTGCCGGACCTGCGCGCCGCGCTGCGGGCACGCCTGTCGGGGATTGGCCTGGCCGCCGACTTGGCCCTGGCGCCGATCGACCACCTGTACGACCACGCCGGGTCCACGCTGCGTTTTTCCCCCGCGCCGGCCTGCTACTTCGCCAACCACCAGACAAGCTACGAATCGTTCCTGCTCGCGTTCCTGCACCTGGCGGTCACCGGCGTCCCGTTGCTGGCGGTCACGCATCCCGGCCTGTTCGACAACGACTACGGCGAGCACTGCCTGCTGCTGGCCGAGCAGCTTCGCCGGCTGAACCATCCGGCAGCCGACGCGATCCACGTCGTCGCCGTGCCGCATGAGCTGAAGCCGGCGCGCGATTTTTTGCTGGGCCTGCTGGAGCGGCTGGCGGGGCGGTCGTTGCTGGTGCATGTCGGAGCCTGGCGCGAGCTGTACGAGGGCCAGCCGGTCAACACGATGGCCAAGGACCTCATGGAGGTCACGTTGCGGCTGCACCGGCCGATCGTGCCGATTCGCATCAGCGGCGGCCTGCCCGCCCAGTCGCTGGGCTACAAGTTCCATCTGCCGTACCGCATGGGCCGCCTGACCATCGCCATGGCGCCGCCGATCGAGCCCGCGGCGTTGCTGCGGCTTGACCCGCTCGGGCAGCGCCGGACGGTGCTGGCGGCGATCAACGGGATGGCGCCGCCGGCCGGGAGCTATGCCGGGCGGGCGAATATCGCGCTGCTGAAACGATGTCTGCGGCGGCACGTGCAGACCGGGTCCTCGGCGCTGAAGTGTTTTTTGATGGAGGCGGTCGAGATGATGGCGGACCCGTCGCGCGAAACCGAGTTGCTGCGCGAGTTCATCCGCTACGGCGTGCTGCCGAGCGAGGGGGTGGCGGACCCGGAATGGTTCGCCCGGCAGGCGATGTGGATCAGCGACGGGCGCGGGTTGAAGACGGTGTAGAGGCGGGGAGGCGGCTTGGCGCCGGCCGCGCTACAGGCGGGCCGGAATGTTGGCTGTTTCGTAAAACACGGCGACGATCACCGGCGGCTGGGTGGTGTTGTAGGCAACCCAATACCGGCCGGCCTTCACCCAAGCCCGGGCCGGCCCGGCCGCGCGAGACGCGGATAGGGGCGCGGCGCGGCAAGCCCGGCGGCTGGGTTGCTCTCGATCTTTCGCTCGGCCTGGTCCAGCGCGGCCCGAAAGGCGCGAACGGCCTCCATGCGCTGGCGCTCTTCGTAGTGCAGTATGAGGGCGTCGATTTGACGTATGGCCCTCGGGCTGTACACGATCAACGGCGCAAGGTGGCCTTGCGCGGCGACGCGGCAGCCTGCTTCGTTGGTCAAGGCCAGGCTGACGGTGCAGATCTATCAGATCCTCAGCGGCCGGAAACTCACCCCGACGTTGGCGGCGCGCCTGCTGTGGGCACGACGTAGGCGCAGGTATCCGCGCTGATGCGGGGTCGCACGGTGTCCGTCTCGGTGGGGAGGCTGCTGGCGTTTCTGGCCACCCTCGGCCAGGGCGTCGAGGTGACGGCGAAGCCCACCGGCGCCAGGGGTTGGGTATATGTTCGGCGTAGTGCAGCCTCGCTGACCGCTTGTTGCGCAACCTCCATTCCCGATTCGGTATCGGAAGCATTTGCCCGACAGGCTATGTGCATCAGTGGTGGGCGCGATTGAAGACAATGTAAAGGTGATCTACAGCCAAGTTATGTTGACTGCGGGCGATGATACCACCGCGATGTCAATACGTAAAAAGATACGCGATTCTGGAACCGTATTGTCTCACGTTCCAAGCAAGTGGTTGATGTCGGTACCAGTTTGGATCGCTAAATGCCTCGCCGTAGAGAGGTGATGTCACCAGTACCACATTTATCGGCCCCAGTGACAATATCAGTCCGCCAACGCCATCGGAACCGTCGGTCAGTTTTATCGTACCGAACGAAAGACCTCGCGATCTCCTTTGTTGGCCAACAAACGTGTGCATGTAGAGGCCGAGCGGTTGCGGCAGCGAAGCGGTACCTATTAACGAGTCGAGAAGATTACGCGATAGAGATTCCAAACCAACCACATCTCCAGATTGACCTCTGATCTTCCCCGCAGCAACCAAGCCGCAATAGACTTTTATCATCCAGCGTTCGAGATCGATTCCCGATGAGATATAGAATGACCTAAAGGGCTCTCCGGTGGCGACGCGCTCAATGTCCATTCCAAGGGCATCAATTGTCGTAAGGGCGAGTCCAGCGGAAGTATCGAGAGCCGACAAGGCTGAATTGTGGTTATCGCATAACACCTTGGCAGAAAACGCGTCGATGCTAATCTCGACAGATTGTTTACCACCGAAGAAGTGTCCGGCATTCTCGAATTTCAGCTTGGACTGCGTCATACGTTCTAGGATATTCCGAGATATAAAATGCTCTCTCGTGATCTTCGTACCGCAGTTGCCGAGAGGTGACAGGTAGCAGCCTGCGTTCTTAGTGGACGTCTTACTAACAGCGATGGTGCCCACGGGCGTCTTCTCCCAGCGCCCGCCGCCTCGCCAGCAGCACTTGTATGCGATCTCGCCGCTTCCACAGGGGCATGCACTTTGGAAGAATATTTTCGTCCACGGAATGGAAGATGACATCAAATCCCATCATCTCCTAACCGGGTACCGAAACAATCCAACATATGCGACACAGAGGCGATCGCGCGCAAGCGCGCGGACCATAGTTGGTTGGCGCCGTTCGCCGTCACCGTCCAGTCTCGCGTTGGGCGACGTATTCGCGCAGGGCGACGTTGATCCGAGTCTGGTAGCCCTCGCCGTTGGGCGTATGGGTCTTGAACCAATCGATGAGATCGGCATCGAGGCGCAGAGTGAGCTGCTTCTTGATCGGACGATAGAACACACCGCGCCGCGCACCGCTCCAATCCAGCACCTCCGGCAGAGCGCGCGTGTTGATCTGCTCATCCGGCAGTCTGGCCAGGGCATCAAGTTCGGCCTTTTGCGCCGGCGTCAGCGGTCTAGAACTGCCCTTCTTCATAGTCTCGCCTTTCGTGACTGGTTGCCTTGCGGGCGCTGATGATCCGGCCAGTCGCTTCTCCCGCTTCCGCGTCCGGTTCGGGCCAGGTGTGGATGACGAGCAGCAGAACAGGGCCAGCCATACTCAGGGTTTGCCAACGATCGCCGTCCGGATGCGGATCACACCGGCTCATCGCCAGCGGGTCGTCAAAGGCAAGCTGAGCGGTCCCGAAGCTCAGCGCGTGATCCCGCTTATTGGTCCGATTCTTCGCGTCCGTTCAAATCCACCGCACCCCGCCTCCCAACCGGACATAACTACAACTCTGTAGCTACATTTGTCGCTTCTATCAAGGGGCTATCGCGGCATGCGTCCGGCCCGATGGGACCCGGACCCGAACAGGAAGGCGTCGCTCCGCCTTGACACCCCCGCCCCCCATCAACCACCCTCCCCACATGATCGTCCGCTGCCGCAACCTCGGAAAGTCCAAGAAGTCCCCCCACCAGGGGACCGACGGTCGTCGCGTGCGGTAAGCCATCGCACCAACGGATCGATCAGAACCCCGCCGGTTTGGACGGGGTTTTTTCTGCGCACCCCCCGTCTCCGGCACACCAGGAGAAGGGACCCCACCATGCCAACCGCCCCCACACTGCCGCACGGAATCTGGCTGCCGCTCATCACCCCGTTCCGCGACGGCACGCTCGACGCGGCCTCACTCCGCCGCCTGCTCCGCCATTACGCCGCGCAACCAATCGACGGCCTGATCCTCGGCGCCACCACCGGCGAGGGCCTGACCCTCGACGACGCCGAGCTCCACCGCCTCGTCACCATCGCCGCCAACGAACGCGCAACGACCACCCGCCGCCTGCCGCTCGGTCTCGGCCTGTCCGGCAGCGCCACGGAAAAACTCATCAAATCCCTGCACCGCACCGCACCCTTGCCGATCGACCTCTACCTGATCGCCTGCCCCTATTACACGCGCCCGTCCCAGCAAGGCCTGCGCCTGCACTTCACCGCGCTCGCCGAGGCCGCCGCGCACCCCATCCTGATCTACAACATCCCGTATCGAACCGGCGTCAACCTCGGCAACGAGGCGATGCTGCACCTGGCGCAACACCCCAACATCGTCGGCCTCAAGGACTGCTGCGCCGACGCCGCGCAATCCTTCGACCTGCTGCGCACCCGCCCGCCCAACTTCGCAATCCTCACCGGCGAGGACGCGCTGTTCTACACCGCCCTGACCCAAGGCGCCGACGGCGGCATCCTGGCCTCCGCGCACGTCGAGACCGCCGCCTTCGCCGCGATCCGCACCCACCTGCTCGCCGGCGACCAACCCTCAGCCCTGGCCGCCTGGCAATCCCTCGCCGACCTGCCCCGCCTGCTGTTCGCCGAGCCAAGTCCCGCCCCCATCAAGCACTGGCTCTGGCGCACCGGCCTGATCGACAGCCCGGAGCTACGCCTGCCCATGACCCAGGTCAGCGACGCCCTCGCCGCCCGCATCGACCAACAGATTGCGCAAATGCAACCACTGGTCCCAGCCTGACCCGCCCCGCGCGCCCGCGGCCACGCAACACCCCACCCAGGCACGGCCGTGCCCGCCGCCCACGCGAAGCGCCATCCTTGCCTTCTCCGCGATCTCGGCCTTCCTCCCTTCTTCTTCGTGGTAAAACCTTATTTGCTTTGCCACGCACCGCACCGGCCCCGGCAGAAGGGACCACACACCTCCGCGTGCTCCGCGCCTTCCGCGGTAGATCTTCCTTCCTAACGACCAAGCCCCCACCGCCCCCTCACCCGAGCGCACCACCCATCCCGCCGTCCAACGCGACCGCCTCAAACGCCGCATCATGCGGCGCCCCAGCGGCAAACAGCCAGCTCGCCCCCCCATCCGCCCGCAGCGCCACCAGCGACGAACACACGGTCCCAAATCCACCCCGAGGCACCACGTTCATCTGCTCCCCCGCCGCACCTTCCCGGTCCGCAATAATCGCATGCCAAGCCGCCCACCCATCCGCATCCGGCGCCGCCGCCGCCGCCTCGCGCAGCCGAGGCAGATGCCGCGCCACCCGCGGGCTGTGCGCACTATTCGGATCGCGCGAGGTGACCATGTGCAGCCCGGCCGGCAGCGCCTCCGCCACCGCATGCCCATGACCCAGCCCGCGCACGAAGATCGCGCCCTCCCGATCCGCCAGCACCATGTTGAAGCTGCGCCACGCGCCCGCATCCAGCCGCGTGATCGCCTGCGCCGCCTCGGCCGCCGACCCACAGCGCAGCGCCAGCAGAGGCAGTTCGCCCCGACTCCGCTTCCCCGGCGCCGGCCCCAGGCTGCCCTGCCGGTTCAGCACCGCGGCGACCACGCCCGCCCGGTTCATCCCCATCCACGTCCCGCCGCCGGACCGATCGCGCCCGGCGACCACGCCAGGCTGCTCTGGCCAATACGCCCCGGGCGGGTCCCAGGCGCGCGCCAGCATCTCGTCGCGATTCGCGGCGAGCATCACCGGCGTGGCATGCCCCGGGCGAAACAGAACAACGACAGTACACATGCCGCCAGATGCTGGCGTCAGCCGGCGCCGAACGCCATGCGCGGCCTACGCGGCAACCGCAGCGCAGCCATGCGTGGATCACCAGCCCGCCGTGCGGCACCCTCAGCGATCACCAGCCCGCGCAGCGGCGCCCTCAGCGGCTCGCGACCTGCCCGGGCTCCGGCCGCAGCACCGCGCACGGCGTCCGCCCATGCGCCAGCGCGCCGCACGCCCCCTGCGCCCGCGCCGCCGTCAGCCTGACCACCTGCGCGCGCCACAGCGTCACCCCGTGCGCGGTGACCCGCTCGATCCGGACCTCGCCGGCCTCGGCCGCGCGCCGCGCCGACTGGGCGGTCTCCTGCGCGACCCGCTCGATCGCATAACTGCCGACCTGGACGCCCCACCCGGAAGCCGCCGGCGCCGGCTTGGCCGCCGTGGCGTGCGCCACGTTCAGCGTGGCGCCATGCACCTCGTTCAGCGTGGCGGCGTGCGCCGTCCCGATCAGGCTCGGCGCCCGGCTGGCGACCAGCGTCGGACGCACGGGCTCGACCGGCACGCCCATCGCCTCGAACCCCTGGTCCAGCAGCGCCGCCATGTGCACGTCGCGCGCGGCGTTCGACCCGGCGCCCAGCACCACCCCGATCAGCCGCACGCCGCCGCGCACCGCGCTGGTCACCAGGTTGTGCCCGGAGGCCTCGGTGTAGCCGGTCTTCATCCCGTCCGCGCCCGGATACGATCGCAGCATGCCGTCGTGGTTGAAGATCGTGTGTCCCTGGAACGTGAAGCTGGGCGTGGAGAAGTAGCGGTAGTCGCCGGGGAAGTCGGACACCAGCCGCCGCGCCAGCACCGCCAAGTCGCGTGCCGTGCTCATCTGCCGCTCATCCGGCAGGCCGGACGCGTTGGCGAAGTTGGTATGCGCCATGCCCATGGCACGGGCGCGCAGGTTCATCATCTGGGCGAACCGATCCTCGCTGCCGCCCAGCAGTTCCGCCAGCGCCGCGGCCGCATCGTTCGCCGACTTCGTCACCAGCCCGAGAATCGCCTGATCGACGGTCAGCCTTGTGCCCGGAACCAATCCAAGCTTGGTCGGCTCCATCTCGGCGGCATGGGCGGACACCGGCACGATCGCGTCGAGGCTGGTCCGCCGGTCGCGCAACGCCTCGAACGCCATATACAGGGTCATCAGCTTGGCGAGGCTCGCCGGGTAGCGCGGTGCGTCCGGGCTTGCCTGCTCCAGCACCGTGCCGCTGGCCACGTCGATCACGATGGAGCTGTAGCGGTCGGAGCCGATCTGAGCCCGCGCGACCTGAGGCAGGACCACCAGTACCGCCGCAGCGGCCGCGACGCGCCACAACCGGCGCAAACCCCACCCAAGCTGCCCGCGCACGGCGCCCATCCGTCTCCATCTCCCGCCGACCGGACAAAAGTCTAGGCGCCGACGCGTTGCTCTGTCCAGCCGAATTCTCGACGATTCACGAAAAAAATGAACGGGTTACCCGGCGATGCTTGGGCTGGCCGATGCTCCTGCCCAGCTCTCGGCCACGTTTTTTTGTGCACTGCACAATAATTTCCCTTGATCGACAATCCAACAGGCCTATATCCGCTTCGTGTTGCGGTGCAGCATAACCAAATCGAGACTTTCCCGGATGATCTGATGCTGTCGCCAACAGGATGCAGGCGGCGCGGATCGTTCCACCCCAGCAGGAGCAGTCATGACGATCAAGACCAAAATGGCAGAGACCGCAGTTGCGGAGACCGGCGCGATGACTGAAACCGCGGCGGCCATGGCGCAGCAGGGCTTCGAGCAGACCGTCACCGGTCTGAAGGACGGCATGGCCCAGGCGGCCGCCGGCTTCGAGCAGACCCAGGTGAAAATGAAGGAAGGCATGGAGAAGGCAATGAAAACCGCAGAAGAGTTCGTGACATTCGGCCAGGGCAACCTGGAAGCGTTCGTGAAGTCGGGCCAGATCTGGGCCGCCGGCGTGCAGGACCTGCAGAAGCTGATGGCCGTCTCCGCCCAGGCCTCGTTCCAGGAGACCGTGGCGACCTTCAAGGCGATGGCAAGCGCGAAGTCGCTGAAGGACGCGTTCGACATGCAGGCCAGCCTGGCCCGCGGCGCGATCGAGAAGACGCTGGCCGAGTCCGGCAAGCTCACCGACGCCTCGCTCAAGCTGACCGAGCAGGCGATGGCGCCGATCACCGCCCGCGTGACCCTGGCGGTGGAGAAGTTCGCCAAGGCCGCCTGAACGCCCCGGCAGACCGACTCGACGGTTCGCGGCGCCGCCGTACCCCCTCCCCCCGGTTGGCGGTGTCGTGACGAAGAGGCCCGGGCCACTTGCCCGGGCCTTTTCTTTGTCCCCCCAACCTTCGCCCAACCTCCCACAATCGTTCCGGGTTTCTGCCCGGCCATCGAGGTAGGTCTTTCATCCGGCGCGAGCATTCCGATATGGTTCGCATCTTGCGGCCAGCGGACGGCAGCCGGCAGGGTCGTCAGCGGCTTGGTGGATACGGAAGGCAGATGAGCGATACCGACAGGCGGGGTGGCGACGGACCGAACACCGGAGTGGTGGTCAAGGCGCGCCCAAAGACGCGGAAACCGGCGATGTACAAGGTCCTGATGCTGAACGACGACTACACGCCGATGGAATTCGTCGTTCACGTCCTGGAACGCTTCTTCCAGAAATCGCGGGAGGAAGCCACGCGCATCATGCTGCACGTGCATCGCCGCGGCGTCGGCGTATGCGGGGTCTATACATACGAGGTCGCCGAGACCAAGGTAACCCAGGTCATGGACTTGGCACGGCAGAACCAGCATCCTCTGCAATGCACAATCGAGAAGGAGTGATGGCAGTTGCCATCGCCTAGACGATTCGCCCTAAGTTGCCCCCATCCGGGACGGGTTCTTCCCATGTCCCGGCCCAAAGCGTGCAGGCCCGCGCGCAGGAGCGTCGGACATTATGTTGTCACGTAACCTCGAGCAGACGCTGCACCGCTCGCTGTCCCTGGCCAGCGAACGCCGGCATGAATACGCCACGCTGGAGCACCTGCTGCTCGGCCTGTGCGACGACACCGACGCCGCGACGGTGCTGCGCGCCTGTGGCGTCGATCTCGACAAGCTGCGCACCGACCTGTCCGAGTTCCTCGACAAGGACCTTGCCGGTCTCGCCACCGACCGCGCGGGCGATCCCAAGCCGACCGCCGGCTTCCAGCGCGTGGTGCAGCGCGCGGCGATCCACGTGCAGTCCTCCGGCCGCGACGAGGTGACCGGTGCCAATGTGCTGGTGGCGCTATTCTCCGAGCGCGAGAGCCACGCGGTCTACTTCCTCCAGCTCCAGGACATGACCCGGCTGGACGCGGTGAACTTCATCGCCCACGGTATCGCCAAGGCGCCTGGCCGTTCGGCACAGCGCCCGGTCCAGGGCTCCGGCCCGCAGGCCGAGCACCACCCGGAGCAGGAGCGCGAGGAAAAACCCAACGCCCGCCGCAACCAGGACGCGCTCTCCAACTACTGCGTGAACCTCAACAAGAAGGCGCTGGCCGGCAAGATCGATCCGCTGATCGGCCGCGAGTCGGAGATCGAGCGCACCATCCAGATCCTGTGCCGGCGCACCAAGAACAACCCGCTCTATGTCGGCGAGCCCGGCGTCGGCAAGANNGGCAAGACCGCCATCGCCGAGGGCCTGGCCAAGCGCATCGTCGAGAACGACGTGCCGGAAGTGCTGGCGAAATCCACCATCTTCGCGCTCGACATGGGCGCGCTGCTGGCCGGCACGCGCTATCGCGGCGACTTCGAGGAGCGGCTGAAGGCGGTGGTCAACGAGCTGGAGGCCCAGCCGAGCGCCATCCTGTTCATCGACGAAATCCACACCGTCATCGGCGCCGGCGCCACATCGGGCGGCGCGATGGACGCGTCCAATCTGCTGAAGCCGGCGCTCGCCTCAGGCAACCTGCGCTGCATCGGCTCCACCACCTACAAGGAATTCCGCAACTACTTCGAAAAGGACCGCGCCCTGGTCCGCCGCTTCCAGAAGATCGACGTGAACGAGCCGTCGATCGAGGATGCGGTGAAGATCATGCGCGGCCTGAAAGCGAACTACGAGAAGCACCACCGCGTGCGCTACACCGAAGAAGCGATCCGCGCCTCCGTCGAGCTGTCAGCAAAATACATCCACGACCGCAAGCTGCCCGACAAGGCGATCGACGTGATCGACGAGGTCGGCGCCAGCCGGATGTTGCTGCCGGAGAACAAGCGCCGGAAAACCGTCACCCTGCGCGACGTGGAGGAGATCGTCGCAAAGATCGCGCGCATCCCGCCCAAGAGCGTCTCTGCCGACGACAAGGAGACGCTGCGCAACCTGGAACGCGACCTGAAGTCCATGGTGTTCGGCCAGGACCGGGCGATCGAGGCGTTGTCGGCGGCGATCAAGCTCGCCCGTGCCGGCCTGCGCGAGCCGGAGAAGCCGATCGGCAACTATCTGTTCTGCGGCCCCACCGGCGTCGGCAAGACCGAGGTCGCGCGCCAGCTTTCCTCCATCATGGGCATCGAGCTGATCCGCTTCGACATGTCCGAATACATGGAGCGACACAGCGTGTCGCGGCTGATCGGCGCCCCGCCCGGCTATGTCGGGTTCGATCAGGGCGGCCTGCTGACCGATGCGATCGACCAGCACCCGCACGCCGTGCTGCTGCTGGACGAGATCGAGAAAGCGCATCCCGATCTGTTCAACATCCTGTTGCAGGTGATGGACCACGGCAAGCTGACCGACCACAACGGCAAGTCGGTCGACTTCCGCAACATCATCCTGATCATGACGACCAACGCCGGCGCATCCGACCTGGCGAAGGAGGCGATCGGCTTCGGCCGCGACAGCCGCGCCGGCGAGGACGAGGACGCGATCAAGAAGCTGTTCACCCCGGAGTTCCGCAACCGGCTCGATGCCACGATAGCCTTCGCCGGCCTGACGCCGGAGATCGTTGCGCGCGTAGTCGAGAAGTTCGTCATGCAGCTCGAGGCGCAGTTGGCCGATCGTAACGTAACGATCGAGCTGTCCTCGGCGGCGAAGGAATGGCTGGCGGAGCGCGGCTACGACCGGCTGTACGGCGCGCGCCCGCTGTCGCGCGTGATCCAGGAGCACATCAAGAAGCCGCTGGCCGAGGAACTGCTGTTCGGCAAGCTGGTGCGTGGTGGCGCGGTGAAGGTGACGATGAAGGACGGCAAGCTCGACTTCGAGGTTGTCGAGGCTGCGTTGCCCGCGCTGCCGAAGCCGGACGAGGATGGCGACGGCGGGTCGGACAAGGAGCAGGAGATCGTGGAGTAATTGGGTAGGGCGCATTCAGGCTGACGGGGGCGACCCCACCCGGTCATGGCCGGCCCCCGGGTCGGCCCACCCCGTCATGGCGGGCGCCCGGGTCAGCCCAGCCCGTCACGGCTCCCCGTCATGGCGCCCCCGGGTCGGCCCATCCGCCATGGCCGGCCCACGGGTCAGACCGACGGCGTGCCCGAGGACAGGCTCCGGTCGGCCATGCACGCCTTGCCTTCGCACGCCGCGCCCCACGGCGAAGCGATCGTTCAAGCGCCCGCCTCCTGCCCCAAAGCCGTCGCCACGGCCTGCAACAAATCGTCCCAGCGCCGTACGGTGCTTTGCCGGAACAGCCGCACGGTTGGATACCACGGCGTGTCCGCGCGCCCGAGCAGCCAGCGCCAATCGGGCGCGAACGGCAGCATGATCCAAACCGGCCGTCCCATCGCGCCGGCCAGATGCGCCACTGACGTATCGACGGTCACCAGCAGGTCGATATTCGCCAGGATCGCCATCGTATCGTCGTAGTCCTGCACTTCCGCGCCGAGGTTGATCAGCGGTGCACGACCGTACCAGCCGCCGGCCTGCCCGGTCTTCGGCCCCTTCTGCAACGCGAGCAGCGCGATCCCGGGGACGTAGCCGATCGGCGCCAGATCGGCCAGCAGCGCGGTGCGGTTGCGATCGTTGTTATGGGTCGGCCGCCCCGCCCAGATCACGCCGATGCGGCGAAGCCCGCGCGGCACCAGCCCGTCGAGCCGCGCCGCCCACTGCGCGACGCGCGCCGGGTCCGCGTGCAGATAGGGGATCGGCGCCGGAATGGTCTCGACCCGCGTTCCCGCCAGGCGTGGCAAGCTCGACAGGGCGCAGAACGCCGCGTAGTCCGGGCAGTCCTGCCAGCGCGCGAACAGCCTTGCGCCGCGCGCGATCCGGCGCAGCAGAGGGATCATCTCGCCACTGCAACCGATCGCGAGGTCGGGGCAGCGCTCTCGCGCCCAGGGAATGTAGCGGCTGAACTGGATCGCGTCGCCGAAACCCTGGTCTGCGACCAGCAGCAAGGTCCGGTCGGCGAACCGCGTGCCGTCCCACTGCGGCTTGTCGGTCGGTGGCATCAGCGGTGCGGCGCCGCCGATGCGAAATCGCCACTCGTATTCCTCCCACCCTTCGGCCCATTCACCGCGCAGCAGCAGCGCCTCGGCACGCACGAAATGACCACCGGGCAGCGACGGATCGATGCGCAGCGCTTGCGAGGCGCACGCCAGCGTCGCGTCAAGTTCCAGCCGGTGGTAATGGATGATCGCCTGGTTGTGCAGGCACAGCGGGTCGGACGGCGCCAGCGCGGTGGCGCGCCGCGCGGCGGCCAGCGCCTCATCCAGCCGGCCGAGCACGCGGTAGAGCTCGCAGATGTTACGCAAATAGAGCGGCGTATCGATACCATGCCGCAACGCACCTTCCATCAGCGCCAGCGCCTTATCCGGGTCGCCGCGGCGGAAGGCGACGATGCCTGCGAGGTGCAGCGCGTCGCCCTGGTTCGGCACCGCGCCCAGGATGTGATCCAGCAGGCGTTGCGCGTCCTCGATGCGTCCCGCACGCTCGTATTCGCCGGCGATGCGCAGCAGTTCGCCGAGCGGCACCGGCACCATTCCCGGCGTATTCGTGCGCGCGACGGGGGTCTCCATCAGGCGACCCCCGATATTGCACGCGACGGTCGTGACTGCGCGGATTGGCGTGAAGCAGGGGAGGGCGCTTGCATTCGGACGGAAGCACAGCAAGTAAGCCATCGGACACAGAGTTTCACCGAGGGCACACAGAGTTTCACAGAGTAGAAGTCAATGGCGCTTCGCACGGGAATGCATCGACTGCCTTCGCGTGAAGCAATAAATCTTTTCTCTCTGTGAAACTCTGTGTGCACTCGGTGAAACTCTGTGTCCGATGGCTGCTTGCTTCATTGCCTGCTGTGCTACGCCAGGGCCCGTCGGTCATCGATCGATCTGATCATCAATCGATCTTATACCCAAGCCGCTCGATCACCGGCGCCAGGATCGGGATCACCGGCTCAAGCTGCGCGCGATAATGCCGCCAGCGCTCGACCGAGCGCCCATACAGCGGCTCGGCCACCTGGGCATAGCTTGCGGTGCGCGCATAGCGGCGGTTCTTGTGGAACGTCAAACACGCCTTGTCGAATGTCTCGCCGACGAACGTCAGCATGGCGCGCACGCTGGCCTCCTGCTCCCTGACGATGTCCTCGTAACGGATCGGCAGGTAGCGCAGCGTCATCTCGCCGCGGTAGTGCTGCACCAGATCCATCACGCGCACGTAATGGCGCGCCGCCGTCTCCAGATCGGCCGCGCAATAGAACCCGTGGGTGAACGCATTCGAAAATGCTGACACCATGATATCCAGCGGATGGCGCAGCACATGGATCAGCGGCGCTTCCGGGAACAGCAGAGCGATCAATCCCAGATGCGTCTCGTTCAGCGGCATCTTGTCGGTGAAGCGCGTCGCACCCTTGCGCAGCACGCCGAGCTGGCGAACCTTCTGCAAATAGTAATCGCGCAGATTGTCCAGTCCCTCGCGTTGATCGCCCATCCACAGCTCGGCCAGCGCCTCCGGATACCCCAGAGGCGACGCCAGCATGCGCGGCATGATCGCCGTGATCTCGTTGATCAGCGGCAGTTCGTCGCCGGCAGCGATCCTGGGATGCGCCGAAAGCGTCTGCTCCACCAGCGTGGTCCCGGACCGCGGGAAGCCCAAAATAAACACCGGCTGCGGCACGTCGCTGCGCACCCCGGCGCGCGGCAGGATGCGCAGCCGCTCGGCCGTGAAGAAGCGGCGCAGACGCTCGACCGTCTGACCCGCGGCCTCGTCCAGGTAGACGTGGCCGGACAGTTCGCGCGCCAGCCGCTTGCCCTCGACGAAGGCGATCCAGGCGTCATCGTAACGGCCCATCTGGTCGAGCAGCCGGCCCTTCTCCAGCAGTTGGTTCGGATCCAGCCGCGTGTCGCCGCTGACGGCGCCATCGATCAGTGCCAGTGCATCATCGTAACGACGCCTGCGCCCGAGCAGTGCCGCGCGGGTCAGGCGAAGGCCGACATCGTCGGGGAAGTGCGCCTCGGCGTCATCCAGGATCCTGGCCGCGGCGTCGAAGTTGCGATCGGCCTCCTCCAGTCGCGCGAAGCCGAGCTGCGTTTGGCGGACCTCCGGCGCGGCGGCGATCGATTCCTGATACAGCGCACGCGCTTCCTCCATCCGCCCCTGGTTCTTCAGATTCCAGGCGAGGTTGGCGAGCAGGATCGGGTCCCGCGCCTGGGTCAGCTCCAGCACGCGGCGGTAATGATATTCGCCGATCTGTGGCCGGTTCGCCTCCGTCATGATCATGCCCATCAGGTTGTGTGCCTGAGGGTTCTCCGGGGCGATGCGCACGGCGTTGCGGGCGTGCGCCTCGGCCTCCGCCAGGTTGCCCTTGCCGAACAGGATCAGCGCCAGTTCGTTGGTCGCGACGAGGTTGTTGGGATCGAGTGCCACGATCCGGCCGATCAGCGCCTCGGCGGCCCGCGCGTTGCCCTGCGCCTTGCGGATTTCGTACAGGATGGACAGCGCGCCGGGCCGGTCGGGCGCCAGTTCCAGCACATCCAGGCACAGCCGTTCCGCGGTTTCCGTCGCACCTTGCCGGTGTGCGGACATCGCGCGGTCGACCAGCGGGACCAGGTGGCGCGTTGCCTCCGCCGGCGGCCGCGCGCCGAGTTGCAAGCTGCAGCAACGGATCGCCCGAAGGCCGCTGCCGCAGGGGCACAGTTGGGTAGCTGCCATGCTCATGTGCGGCGGTTCTGGCACGCCGGGCACGCGGGCGGCAAGGCTGGCGAAGCAGCCAACCGCTGGGCGCCCAGCCGCCGCCCCGCTATCCTCCCGCCAACCGTACCGGAGGAAACCGATGGCCCCGAAGATGATCGTGATGGACAACCCGCTCAGCGCGATGGACATCGCCCGCGAACTCGCCCCGCCCGGCATCGACATGATCGTCGCCCGCGCCGACAGCCCGGACTTCAAGTCCGCGCTGCCCGACACCGAATACCTGGTCGGCCTCGGCGAGGTGAAAATGGACGACGCGTTCTACAAATCCGCCCCCAAGCTGAAACTGATCCAGCTCCTCAGCGCCGGCTACGACCGCGTGGACATCGAAGCGGCGCGCCGCGCCGGCGTGCCGGTCTGCAACAACGGCGGCGCCAACGCCATCGCCGTCGCCGAGCACGCGATCATGCTGATGCTGGCGGTCTGCCGGCGGCTCACCTGGCAGCATTCGATGACCGCGTCCGGACGCTGGCGCGGCAACAATGTCGCCAGTGTGCGGCTTTATGAGCTGCATGGGCGCACACTCGGCATCATCGGCCTCGGCAATATCGGCAAGAAGGTCGCGCGCCTGGCGCAGGCGTTCGGCCTCACCGTGCAGTATTTCGACATCCTCCGGCTGACCGAGGACGCGGCCGACGCGCTCGGCGTGCGCTTCCGGCTGTTCGACGAGGTGCTGCGAACCTCCGACATCGTCTCGCTGCACGTGCCGCTGACGCCGCAAACGCGCCACATGATGGGCGAGGCGCAGTTCAAGAAGATGAAGCCAACCGCCTACCTGATCAACACTTGCCGCGGCCCGGTGGTGGACGAAAAAGCGCTGATCGAGGCACTTGGCAACGCCACCATCGCCGGCGCCGGAATCGACGTGTTCGACCAGGAACCGCCGCCGGCCGACAATCCGCTGTTCAGCATGGAAAACGTCACCGTCACGCCGCACTTTGCAGGCCCCACCTGGGACAACCAGCAGGCCCGCTTCCGCAACGGATTCGACAATGTCCAGCGCGTCGCCCGCGGCGAGCAGCCGCTCTGGGTCATTCCGGAGCTGCGCTAGCGCCAGAGCGTCGAGTGAAACGCAGCGAGGCCACGGGCAGAGCGCTCTGGCGGAACTCATTTCGGATCCCTGACCTTGCTTTGGTTCACTCGATGGCCTCGGCGGTGGGCCGCGTTTCCGGCATGGCCAGCCAGAGCAGCGCGGTTCCCGCCAGTCCGGCGAGTGCGAGGCCAAGGAACGCCGTCGGCTCGCCTGCCGCGTCCGCCAGCCAACCCGCCACCGTGGTGCTCAGCGCCGCGCCGGCGAAGGCGGCCAGGCCGAAGATGCCGATGCACAGGTTGAAACGGTTCAGCCCGAGCGTCAGATCGGCCGCGATCAGCGGCAGCATCACGCCGAACACCGCGGCGCCGACGCCGTCGATCGCCTGCACCGCGACCAGCAGGCTCGGGTTCGGCAGCATTGCCAGCAGGACACCGCGCAGCGGCAGCGATGCCCATCCCAGCAGCAGCATCGGTCGCCGGCCGAGTTGCTCGGCCGTACGGCCGACCCACGGCGAGATCAGCGTCACCACCGCCTGCGGTATCACGATGCAGGCGGCGATGATCAGGCTGGCGCGCGTGCCCTCGCGCTGGGTCACTTCGCCCGCGGCGATCGGCAGCATCGCGGCGTTCGACAGATGGAACAGGGTGGCGCACGCAGCGAACACCAGCAGCCTCCGGTCGGTCAGCAGCACCACCACCTCGGACCACCCCGCGCGCGGTGTCGCCGCCGACCGCGGTGGCGTCCCGTCAACGATTCGGCGCCTGCCTTCGATGAACGGCAAACTCGCCAGCGCCGGCAGGCAGAGCAATGCGGTCAGCACGAACACGGCCTGCTCCGAAACATAGCTGCCCAGCACCCCCATTGCCCCGGCGGCCAGCCCGTTGCCGAGCGCGCCGAAGCGCGCGTTGCGTCCCAGCCGCTCGCCCAGCGCGGCGTGTCCGACCAGGCCCAGGCTGATGGCGGCGATGGCGGGTGCCACCATGCAGCTCGCGAAGCCGTGCAGCACCTGGGCCACCAGCACCGGCAGCAGCGCCGGCCAGCACGCCAGCAGCAACGCGGACAGGCCGATTGCCACGATCCCGGAAGCGGCGGCGGCACGCTTGCCGCGCAGCGCATCGACCAGGGCGCCGGCGGGGACCTGGCTGATCATGGCGGTGACGGTGCCCAGACTGAGGGCAAAGCCAATCTCCACCTGCGTCCAGTGGCGTGCGGTCAGATATACCGCGACGAACGGCCCGAACCCGGTCTGCACATCGGAGATGAAGAAGATCAGCGAATCGAGGCCGCGCGAAGTTCGTGGCGGGGGTGCGGAGGGCATTGATTATTCCGGCGCCGATTGGGGTTCGCTGGTCGCGGGTACCACCACCGGCGCTGGTTTCTCCGGGTCTTTGAGTTCGGGCGCCGCTTTGATCTCGTCTGCCGTCAGCGACAGGATAATGCGGTGGGTGGCTTTGGCGGGCTCGAAATGCAGCGCGCTCCAGTGCACCGCGATCTTCCGGCTGCCGACGCCCATGAATCCGCCGAAGTCGAGCACCGCGGCGACCGGCTGCCCGTTGCCGTCTACCAGCATGTCGACCAGGCGCGCGATGTCCTTGCCGTCCGGTCCAACGACGATCTGGCCGAGTATCGGCATCGCCTCTTCCGGGGCGATCTTCTGCAGCGAGACCGTGGGCGGCAGCTTCGGTTCTGTCGTTGCTTGCGGCGCGGCGGGTACCTGCGTCGCTTGCGGCGCGTTCGGTACCGTCACGGGGGGCACGTTGGGTACTGTCGGCGCGGACGGCGCGGTGGGTGCCGCCACGGGCGGCGCTTTGAAACCCGTCGCCGTGGATGGCGCCTCGGGTGCCGCCGCCGCCAGCAACAGTAGCGGAATGATAAGTGGGATCCGGGATCCGGTCATGGTCCCTCCTACGCCGCTATTGGACTCCTACGCCGGCCGCGGCTTGAACGACGCCAGCACGATGCCCGCCGCGATCAGTGCGATGCCGATCGCGTGGTAGACGTGGAACCGCTCGCCGAGGAACGCAACCGCCAGCACCGCGCCGAACACCGGCATCAGATGCATCGACTGGCCGGCGCGCGCCGCGCCGATCAGCTCGATGCCGCGGTTGAAGAACAGATAGGCGATGAAGGAGGGGAACACGGCGATATAGGCCAGCGCCGCGAAGGCCTGCCAGTCGGTGGCGATCGTCGCCCCGCTCGCGCGTTCCCACAAGAAGAACGGCAGGATCATGCATGACCCCAGGCCCATCGTCGCCACCAGGAAGCTCATCGGGTGCGTCCGCGGCCGATGGCGGAACATTGCCGCGTAGCTGCCGTAAATCGCCATCGCCACCAGCACCCACACATCGCCGGGATTGAGCGACAGGTGCAGCAGGATGCTCAGCGAGCCCTGCGCGGCGATCGTTGCCACGCCGGCGAGCGAGACCAGCACGCCCCCCGCCTGTGCCAGGCTGGGACGGTCTCGGAACAATCCAAAGGCCCAGACCAGGATCACCAGCGGCATCGCCGACTGCAACAGCAGCACGTTCAGCGCGGTGGTCTCGGTCAGGCCAATATAGGACATCGTGTTGTAGCTTGCGATGCCGGTCGCCGACAGCAGCAGCATCAACTTCCATTGCCGGCGCAGCACCGGCCAGTCCCGCTGCAAATGCGGCCACGCGAACCCGAGGCCGATCAGGAAGGCGCCGGTCCAGCGGATATAGGCGAGGGCCACCGGCGGCACCAGGCCGGTCACGCCGCGCCCGAGCACGATGTTGCCGGCCCAGAACAAATTGGCCAGCGCCAGCAGCGTCCACGCTGACGTCCAAAGGTCGAGCGCGGGACGACGCAGCGCGACCGCGGCAGGTTCGTGCTTCGCGCTCAATACGCGGGCCGGTTCCTGGTTCGCGCTCACTATGCGGGCCGGTTCCTGGTTCGCGCTCAATACGCCCCCGCCCAGCCGTCGCGCCGCGGATCGGACCCCGCCATGCGCACGCCGTTGTCCAGCACGCGGATCGCCTGCACGCTGCACGGGCCTTCCAACGGGCCGACGCGATTCAATCGGTGGCCGAGACGTTCCAGGCCAGAAAGCACGTCGTTGCCGAACCCGGGCTCGATCGTCAGCCTTCCGTCACCATCGTGCGGCCAGTTGGCGCCCTGACCGGTCTGGCTGGAGGTCCAACGCGGCGATTCCAGCGCACATTGCGGATCGGCCCCAAGATCCATCATTGCAGTCAGCACCTGGAGATTTACCTGAACCTGATTGTCGGCGCCGGGTGTGCCCTCGACGGCCCACAACCGGTCGTCCTTGAACACCATCGGCGCGTTCATCGTGTGGCGCACGCGCTTGCCGGGGGCCAGCCGGTTGGCGTGGCCCTGCGCCAGGTGCCAATACGCCATGCGGTTGTTCAGCAGCACGCCGGTGTCGCCCGCGGTCACGCCGGAGCCGAAGCCGGAGTTGATGCTCTGGATGCCGGACACCGCGTTGCCAGCCGCATCGACGACCGCGAAATAGGTCGTGTCGCCGACTGCTGCCTCGGGTTCCGCCAGCGCCAGGTCGGCGGCGCGCGACAGGTCGATCGCCGCGGCGCATTCATCGGCATAGGCGTCGGACAGCAGGCGATCCAGCGGCACCTCGCCGAAGCGAGGATCGGTACCGAAACGTTCGCGGTCGAGGAAGGCGCGCTTCTTCGCCTCCACCAGTACATGGATGCGCTGCACCGGATCGAGCGCGGCGAGGTCAAAATGCTCGGCGATCTTCAGCATCTGCAACATGGTGAAGCCGGTCGAGTTCGGCGGCGTCTGGGTGACACGGAAGCCGCGATAGCGGATCTCGATCGGCGCCTGAAGCTGCGGCTGGCAGGCATCGAGGTCGCGCGCATCGACCAGCACGCCGGCTTCCTGCATCCCCGCGACCAGCCGCGCGGCCAGCGCGCCGCGATAGAACGTTTCGGCACCGTCGGACGCGATTTCCTCCAGCGTACGCGCCAGATCGGGCTGCACGATCAGCGAGCCCAGCATCGGCACACCGACCTCGAGGCCGCCAAGGAACACCGCGCGGCTGCGCGCATCCGCGGCGAGGAACTGCCGCACCTCACCGGCGAAATGCCGGTAGTGATGGGTCGCCGCGAAGCCCTCCCGCGCATGCGTGATCGCCGGTGCGCACAACTGTTGCCACGCGACCGTGCCGTGCGCCGCATGCATCGCACCCAGCCCGGCGAGCAACCCGGGCGTCGAGACGCTCAATGGTCCGCGCACCGCGATGCCGCGCGCGCGGAATCGTTCCGGGGTCGCGGCGAGCGGTGCCGCGCCGGTCGCGTTCCAGCAGCGCGAGGCCCCATCCGCCGAGGTGTAGACTTGATAGAACCCGTCGCCGCCGAGCCCGGACATGCCCGGCTCCACCACGCCGAGCGCGAGTGAGATCGCCACCGCGGCATCCACCGCATTGCCGCCGGCGCGCAGCGTGTCCAGCCCTGCCTGCGTCGCCAGCGGATGGTTGGCGCCGACCGCACCGTTGCGACCCATGATCAGCGGGCGGTGGGCGCGATGGGAAAGATAGCCAAGGGAGTTCGACATGCGGGGTTCCTTCACGCCAGGTGCGCGGTGAAAAAGTCCGCGACCGCGCGGTAGATGCGGGTGCGGTCGGCGGGCCGGATGAAGCCATGGCCGGCGTAGTCGAAGCGCAAGAATGTCACCGGTTTCTGCCGCTCCGCCAGGGCGGCGGCGAACCGTTCGCTCTCGCCATATGGCACGCGCGGATCGCGGGTGCCATGCGCCAGCAGCACCGGCACAACCACACGCTCGGCGCGATGGATCGGCGAGATGCGCGCGAACAGGTCCGCATCGCGCACCGGATCGCCGTATTCCGCCGCGCGATGGTCGCGCCGCCACGCTCCGGTGCCCGCCAGAAGCGTAACGAAGTCGGCAATGCCATAGTAACTGACCGCCGCCCGCCACAACGCCGGATGCTCGGTGATCGCCGAGTTCACCATGAACCCGCCATACGACTGGCCCATGATGCCGATGTGCGCCGCATCGATCGCCGGATGCGCCGCGAGCCAGTGCCTTCCGTGCACCAGGTCCGCCACGCAATCGAGCCGCTTCTCAACGTCGTCGCTCTCCGTATAGGCGCGGCCATAGCCGGAGCTGCCGCGCACGTTCGGCATCAGCACCGCGAAACCCGCTGCCAGCAGCATCTGGATGTCGGGCCGAAAATTCGGCCGCGTCTGCGAGACCGGTCCGCCGTGCACCCAGATCACCGCAGGATGGCCGTTGCGCGGCGGTGCCCCCGGCGGCAGCGCCAGCCAGCCGGGAATGCGTGCACCATCGAAACTATCCCACGCCACCAGTTCCAAATCGACGAACCGCTTGGGATCGACTACCGAATCGGGCTGCACCAGCGGACGTGCGGTGCCATCGCGCCACAACCAGATCGACGCAGGAACGGTCGGCGCCGCCACGGTGAAGGCAACACTTGCGCCGTCCGGGGCAAAAGCCGGCTCGCTGATCACGCCGCGTGGCAGGTCGGCAACGATCGGGCGCGCGCCATCCACCGGTCCGACGCGCGGCACGGCGTAGCCGCGATCGTTTTCGATCGTCGCCAGCATCGCGCCGTCGCTGGACATCGCCCATGCGTCGACGTCGCGCCCATCCGCCGCATACACCACCTCGACCGCCCCGCTGTCCGGGTCCAGCCGGCACAGGCGCAGAAAATCGCTGCCGCCATGATCGGTCAGTGCGAGCAGCGAATGACGCACAGCCACCATGCTGGTCTCGTCATGGCCGGGCTTGACCCGGCCATCCGCCCCGCACCGGTCGTACGCGGATGGCCGGGTCAAGCCCGGCCATGACGATGAGACATCGGTATCGCTATCACGCCCGTCCGCAGTGCGCCCATCGCTCACCCACCGCACGCTCTGATAGTTAGTTCCTGATACGGACGGAAACGTCGCGGCCCGGCCCGACCCAAGATCGAGCAGCACCAGCGACATGTCGCCATACCCACGATCGACCAGCAGCGTCAGCACCGCGCCGTCGGGCCGAAAACCCGAGACACTGACGATGCCTCGCCCCTGATACACGCACTCACGCGCGCCGCTCGCCGCGTCCTGCACATAAACGTCGAAATGCGCCTCGTCGCGTGCGTTGGCGGCAAACGCGATGCGCGTTCCATCCGGCGACCAGGCGCCCCAGTCATGGATCACCGCCGGATCGTCGGCCAGCGCGCGCGGCGCCGGATGTTCCTCTGACGGATCGATCAGCAGAAGCTGCTGACGCTCGTCGCCACCCCGATCGATACCATAGACCAGCCGGTCATCTGTCGGGCAGCGCCGCAGCAGCGCCAGCTTCTCATCATGGAAGGTCAGTTGCCGCGCGGTGCCGGTCTCCAGATCCAGCGCCCACGCCTGCGGCAGGCCGGCACCCCGCAGGTGAAACAATGTCCGCCCGTCGCGCGCGAACACAGCGGTCCCCGCCGCGCCGATGCGCGCATACACCTCCGGTCCGATCGGCATCCGGCGCACCCCTCCAGAATCCCACAACCATAGCCACGCCGGACCGCTGGCCACCACCGGGCTTGGAAACGGGCCACGGTTGATGTTCTCTCATGCCATGCCGCGCATCGTGCTCGCCCGAGAGACCGACTGGGACGGTTGGCGCGCCGCCACCAGGGCGCACGTGCTCGCCGGCACCCCACCCGAGACCCTGACATGGTCCATCGGCGCGACGACCGCCGACCCACGCCCCGAGGGCCCATTTCCCCAGGCTGGCGGCAGCTTCGGCGTGCCGCGTGCGCTGGTCGCCCTCGCCGCCCAGGCGATCCAGGCGCGCGCGCCCGACCGCTTCGACCTGCTCTACCGCCTGGTCTGGCGCGCCCAGGCCGGCGAACCGGTGCTGGAGCAGCGCGACGACCCGGAACTGAGCCGCGCCCGCCGCCTGGCCCTCGCGGTGCGGGCCGAGGCGCACCGGATGCGCACCCATCTGCGCTTTCTCGCGCTGCTGCACCCCACCCCAACCCTGTATCTCGGCTGGTATGTCCCGGCGCATTTCGTGCTGGAGGCCAACGCCCAGCTTCTCGCCCGCCGCTTCGCCGCCCAGCGCCTCGCCGCCCCAAGCCTCGCCGTCGCACGCTTCGCCATCCTGACCCCGGACGCCAGCGCCCATTGGGATGGCACGAACCTGCACTTCGGACCCGGCCTCGCCGCCACCCTGGTCCCCAACGACGTCGCCCTCGCCGCACAGTGGCGCGACTACGGCCCGGACATCCTTGCCGCCGCCCGCATCGGCACCGCCATCCCGCAAGCCGAGGCGCTCGACGAGGACCCACGCCCCCCCGACCGGCCGCCGATCGGCCCCGTCGTCCTACCCTTCCAGCGCGACTCGGCGTTGATCGCCGCCGCCGAGGACGCCAGCGCCTGCCGCCGCTGCCCGCTCGGCGACAAGGCCACCCAAACCGTGTTCGGCGAAGGCCCCGCCGGAGCCGCCCTGCTGTTCATCGGCGAGCAGCCCGGCGATCAGGAAGACATCATCGGCCGCCCCTTCGTCGGCCCCGCCGGCCAAATCCTCGACCGTGCGCTGGAGGAAGCCGGCATCGACCGCCGCACGATCTACATCACCAACGCCGTGAAACACTTCAAATTCACCCCACGCGGCACCCGCCGCATCCACCAAACCCCGGAAGCTCCGGAAATCCAGATCTGCCGCTTCTGGCTCGACGTCGAACGCGTACAACAACGCCCGCGCCTCACCGTCCTGATGGGCGCCACCGCCGCCCGCGCCATCCTGGGCCGACCCGTGACGATCGGCCGCGAACGTGGCCGAGCCTTCCGCCTGCCGGACGGCACCCAAGGCTTCATCACCGTCCACCCGTCGTTCCTGCTGCGGGTGCCGGATGAGGACTCCCGCGCCCGCGAATACGCCGCGTTCGTCGCCGACCTGCGCGAGGCCTCCCGCATAGCAACGGAGGTCGCGTGAACGAAGGAAGGCCAGGGGCTCCGCCCCTGGACCCCGCCAGAGGGCGCTGCCCTCTGGACTCCCGCCAAGGGCGAGCCCTTGGAACCCTTCCGTTGGTTGGGGTGCGGGAGGGGGGACTGGGCCGGCCTGGGCCGTTGCCATCACACCGGCGATCGGCCGGTGTGATGGCAACGGCCCAGACCGGCCCAGTCCCCCCTCCCGCACCCCAACCAAAATGGATGGATCCCAAAGGCTCGGCCTTTGGTGGGGGTCCAGGGGGCAAAGCCCCTTGGCGGGTTTCAGGGCAGAGCCCTGACCTTCCTTCGTTCACGCGACCGCCCGTCTCTGCTAGAGGCCCTCATGGCGCGCGGCGAACGGATTGCGATTGGCAGCATCGTTGTCGGCATGGTTGTGCTGGCGATGAAGGCTGTTGCCTGGCGTTTGACTGGCAGCGCGGCGCTGTTTTCCGATGCGCTGGAAACCACGGTGAACGTTGCCGCCGGCGTCATCGCGCTGGGCGCGTTGCACGTGGCGGCGGCGCCGGCCGACGCCAATCATCCCTACGGCCACGACAAGGCGGAGTTCTTCGCTGCGGTGATCGAGGGGGTGTTGATCGTCGTCGCTGCACTGACGATTTTCCTCCATGCCTGGCAGGTCTGGAACGACCCGCGTCCGCTGGCCCACCCGTTCGAAGGGATCGGTCTGAACGCCGCCGCGACGCTGCTGAATGGCGGCTGGTCGGCGCTACTGCTGCGCGCCGGACGGCGGCTGAACTCGCCGGCGCTGATCGCCGATGGCCATCATTTGCTGGCCGACGTGGTGACGTCCTGCGGCGTGACACTGGGGGTTGGCCTGGTCGTCCTGACCGGGTTCCTGCCGCTCGATTCGCTGCTGGCGGCGGCGACTGGCGTTTATGTGCTGCTGGCCGGGATGCGGGTGATCTCGTCCTCGGTCGGCGGGCTGATGGATGCCGCGCCACCGGCCGGGGTGATCCAACGGATCCGCGCTCTGGTCGGCGAGAGCGCCGCCGGGGCGCTTGAGGCGCACGACCTGCGGATGCGCTACGCCGGGCGGCTGACCTTCCTGGAATTTCATCTGGTGGTGCCGGGGACGATGACGGTGGCCGACTCGCACGCCATCTGTGATCGGATCGAGGCGACGTTGAAGGCCGAGATGAGCAATCTGGAGATCACCATCCACGTGGAACCGGAAGGTGCGGCCAAGCAGCATGGTGTGCCGGTGCTGTGAACGGTGGTCTGTCCTTGACGTTCGCTGCCGTTCGCCGCGCGCGGCGGCGACAAGCCGTTCCCCCTCCGTGCCAATGACAACAACGAGCCCCGCTGAAAACAACGAGCGCGTGTCCTGAGTCCGACGCTTGCCACTGATAGCGGACTACGAGATCGGGACGCCGGACGGCGCTCGGCGCCGGGCCCGGTGCGTGAGCGTGCATCGGGGCGTGAGCGGCGATTGGGGCGTGAGCGTGGCTCGGGAACGGCCCTGCGCTGGGCCGCGGCCGTGTCGGTCGCCCTGCATGCCGGCCTGCTGGCGGCATTTCTGATCCTGGCCGATCGGGCCGGGCAGGGTGCGCACGAGGCGCTCGACGCGACGCCGATGATCGAGCTGGTGATGGTGGAGCAGAAGGGGCGCGGCCCGACCACTGGCCAGGCGCCGCCGCTGCCCGGACAGCCCGTGACGACAGCGCCCTCGATGCCCTCGCCGTCGGTGCCGGCGTCTCCGACAAGGGCTGCCGCCACGCCGCAGCCGGCCCCGCCGCCTTCGGTGCAGGCGCCTGCCGCACCGCCGTCGGCCCTGCCGCCTGC
>PLXO01000357.1 GCA_003151425.1 Acetobacteraceae bacterium | reverse complement strand
CCGCGAGTTGCGAAAGTCGGGCTAGCACGGACCCCGTGGCGCCGGGTTGTATTCCCGGGCGGACTCTCACGTCTGCGAGAGCGCTTATTGCGACACTGGATCCGTCGGGTGGCGTGAGAAAGATCGCTGCCGCTTACAGTGGTGCTTTCACGGATTTGTCCGAGGCGACGCTGCATACCGTCCCGCGAAATTCCGCATCAAAGACGTCCAGCAACCTTTCGATCGGTCCCGCGCCGAGGGGCGTGCCGAGCAGGGCTTCATACCGACGAAGATTTTGTCGGGCCGCGCCAAAGGGGGAGTCGTGCGCTTCGACCGTCATGCGGGTCGCCATTGCGTCCTGCTGCAGACGCTCGGCCTCAAGCTCTGTCGCCATCACCTGCGCGCGGAGCACCGCGACGGCCGCCTCATCGAATCCATCCGGCCGAGTCTTCAGCGCGCGTCGTGCCGCCCTGAGTGGCTGCGTGACCGCCTCGCGCCATGGTCTTGCCGTGCGCTCGGCCGCGGCGATCGTCGCGACATCGAGAACGCGCCCGCTTGACGCCGCCCAGAGTGCGAACAACACCAGATTGACATCGGTACCATAACGATCCTGCAGCTCCAGACAACGTTCCGCCACGCCCTCAAGCTGATAGAATCGCAACGAAA
Source organism: Acetobacteraceae bacterium (assembly GCA_003151425.1). Lineage (GTDB taxonomy): Bacteria > Pseudomonadota > Alphaproteobacteria > Acetobacterales > Acetobacteraceae > Palsa-883. Next base: position 5,407 of record PLXO01000357.1, on the reverse strand, counting down.
ATGTCCAGAACGACTCGCTCATGCAGTCCGACCGAACTTGCCCTCGATCAATCCCTGCGCCCGCGCGACCGCGGCTTGATCCAACGTATGGCGGTCCGGAAAATCCTTCGATGGCCGGGTGGCGTCGATGATCATCTTGGCCGTCAACCCGTCCCGATTGGATGGGTCGAGGATGGCGCCCATCCCGTTGCGCAGGATGTCGATGTCCTGGTCCGCCTGCATGCGCGTCGCCATGGCCCACAGCACGTCGCTGTCGTTGTGCACGTCGACGTCGTCATCCACCACGACGACGAGCTTCAGGCTCAGGTCATCGCCCAGCGCGGCGGCGGCGACCAGCCGCGCCAGCCCCGGCGCCGGCCGATGCACCGAGATATACGCGTGCAGCCGGCAGGTGCCCGACTTGGGATACGCCACATCCGTTACGTTCGGGTAATGCGTGTGCAGCATCCGCAACAGCCGCGCCTCCTGCGGCACCGCCAGCAGGCTGGTGTGCTCGTCCGATATCCCCGGGATGATGTCGTGATAGAGCGCGTCCTTGCGGTGCATGATGGCCGTCACCTCGATCACATGCTCGGTGGACCGCTTCGATGCGTAGCCGGTGAATTCCGCGAACGGTCCTTCCGGCTCGCGCACATTGGCAAGGATGCGGCCCTCGATGACGATCTCGGCGTGGATCGGCGCCTCAACCGGAACGGTAATGCCCGGCGCGATTTCCAGCGGCGTGCCCATCATGCCGCCGATGACCTCGTATTCGTCGGTCGTGATGGGACCTTTCCAGAGGCCGCCGAACGTGACCGTCGGATGGCCGCCGAGGATGATCGTTACGGGCGCGTCCTCGCCGCGTTCCTCGGACCGTTGCATGTAGGTCCACAGATGGCGCCGGCTGTGCAGGCTGGTGCCGAGGCGGTTCGGTCCCTTGACCTGCATGCGGTGGAAGCTGGCATTGCGCACGCCGGTGTCCGGGTCCTTGGCGATGACAATGCCGTTGGTGATGTAACGGCCGGCGTCGCAGTCGAAATGCAGCATGATCGGCAACGTGCTCAGATCGACGTCCTTGCCAGTGACGACGACGTCATGGATCGGTCCGCGCTCGCGCATCACTGGTGCGATGCGCCGGTCGCCCAAGATCCCCCAATCGCGGATCAGCCGTTCCGTCGGCACCCCGAGGCCGAGTGCGTAGCGCCGGCGATTGCCGAACAGATTGCACACCACCGGCATCGAATATCCGGCCACGGCGTCGAACCAGAGGACCGGCGAGCGCCCGAGACGTTCCAGCTCCATCGCGACGGCGGTGACGTCATTGTCCAGATTAACCTCGTCCCTGATTCGCCAGACGGCATCGGGATCTTCGGCTTCCACCTGGTCGATGAAGCTGCGCAGGGTGAAGTCGGCGTTGGTCCTGGACATTTCGGCTCCGATCGGGATACCGCTCGAAGTTCGCACGGCCGACGCCACGCGTCGTGCCCCGCCCGCAACGCAATCTTCTCCGCCGCCCCTTGAGGGCTTGAGCCTCGAAGCGGCCCAAGCCCTCAAGGGGCGGCGGAGAGTCTGACAGCCGGACGCTATCCCAGATGCTTGGCGAAGAAGTCCAGCGTGCGCTGCTGGGCCACCTCGTAGTCCGGCTTGCTGTAGCTGCCGCGTTCGTCGCACCCGAAGCCGTGGCCGGCGCCCATATAGACGTAGCTTTCCGCCTTCGGCTGCGCCGCGCGCACCGCCTCGACATCGCTCATCGGGATCGAGGCGTCCTTCTCGCCGAAGTGCATCTGCACCGGGCAGTGTGGCCGTTCGTCCTTGGTGCCGGCGATGCCACCGCCATACCAGCACGACGCGGCGGAGAACTTCGTGGTGCGCGTGGCGCCCCACCAGGCGACTGTGCCGCCAAAGCAATAGCCGACGATGCCGAGCTTCTTGGTCCCCAGATAGGCCGCGGCGGCCTCGATGTCTGCCATCACAAGGGCGTCGGTCAGCTTCATCCGGTAGTCGCGGCCCTTGGCGATGTCGTCCGGCGTATAGCCGAGCTCGACGCCGGGTTCGGCACGGTCGAATATCGCCGGTGCGCAGACGTGATAGCCGGCGGCGGCAAACCGGTCCGCCATGTCGCGTACGTGGTGGTTGACGCCGAAAATCTCCTGCACCACGACCAGGCCGGCCTTGGCGTCCGCGGACCCTGCGACATAGGCCGACAGCGAAAACCCGTCGGCGGCCTTCAGCGTGACAGTGCTACCCATGATGTCCCTCCCGTTGTGCGAGCTGTTCGAGGTGTGCAGGATGCCGGGATGGGCGAGATCGTCAACCTTCGGTCGGTGAAGAAGCGCGTGATCCGCGCCAAACAGGTGGCGGAGGCGCGGGAAAACCGCATCCGCCACGGCCGCACCAGGGGCGAAAAAGCCAATGACCAGCGCGCCGAGACGCAGCGGGCGACGCAGCTTGACGCGCTACGGCGCGGCGAAACGGGCGAATGACGCCGCCAGCACCTGGTAGATCGGCCGCTTGAAGTCCACCGCCAGCGCCGGCAGCTCCGCCAGGTCCGCCCAGCGCCAGGCATCGAATTCCGGGTGCGGATCGAGGTCGAGGCGGATGTCGCCATCGGTCCCGATGAAGCGCAGCGCGAACCAGCGTTGCCGCTGGCCGCGATAGCGTCCCTTCAGCGCCAAGCCGATCAGGTGCGGCGGCAGATCGTAGGTCAGCCAGTCCGGATGCTCGCCGATGATCTCGGCGCGGTCGGTGCCGATCTCCTCGGCCAGCTCGCGCAGCACGGCACCGCGCGGGTCCTCGCCTTCGTCGATGCCCCCCTGCGGCAGTTGCCAGCCGCCGGCCGGCCCCTCGGCGTTTGGCAGATCGGCGCGGCGGGCGACGAATACCAGGCCGGCGCGATTAAACAGCGCCGCTCCGACGTTTGGCCGGTAGGGGAGCGTGCTCATTGCGGCGGCCTGCCCCCAGGCGGCTTGGCCTCAACCGTCGCGCCCCCAGTCGTCGCACCCTCAACCGTCGCGCCCCCAGTCGTCGCGCCCCCAGTCGTCGCACCACCAGTCGTCGCACCCGCAGCCGCCGCACCCCCGGGCGTCGCACGTCCTGGCGTCACGCCCCCAGGCGTCGCACCCTCGGGCGCAGTGACCAGCGCGCTGGCCGGCGCCAAGGCGAAGCCGCGCCCGCCGAGACTCCCCACCCAGGCGACGAGGTGTTCCATCGTGACCGGGCGAATCACGCCGATCAGACCGAGTGCTGCCCCAGTGTTGTGGGCGCGCTCCTCTAGCTCCGCGAGCCGCGCATCGATCGAAGCCGCGCTCGGCGGATCGTCGATCACCACGTCGACCGCGCGGGACCACACATGCGGCAGCCGCGCCTTCCCCTGCCGTGGATCGACATACAGCAGGCCGCGTCGGGCCAGCGTGGCGAGCATCGGGTCCATCTGCTCGGGCACGTCGGCGAAGCGCTCGCCGCGCATGTCGCCGAGCGCGCCGGTCGCGCCGACATAGCCGGTCAGGCGCGACAGCACCCAGTCCAGCCGCTGGGCGTTTTCCGACGGGGAGGCGCCGGTCAGCAGCGCGTGCTGGCCGGGATCGTTGAGCCCGTAACCTGCCGGCTCCAGGGGTATGGAAATGAGGAATTCGTGACCGGCCCTGCGCGCGGCGGCGGCCACATTTTCCGGTGCCGGCGCGTACGGTGACACCGCCAGCGTGATCGCGGCGGGGAGCGCGCTGATGGCGTCGTCGCTCGCGGTCTCGTCGAGGCCGACGCCGGCGATCACGATGCCGATGCGCGGTGCTTGGGTCGCGGGATCGAACCCGGCGGCATAGACCCGCATCGGTGCCCGTCCGTCCGCTGCGATGCGCGGCAGCAAGGCGGCAGATGGGTCGCCGGGGGCGTGCTCAAGCAGTTCTGCATCGGGCGCGGTGATCGGCACGGGCGCGGCAATCGGCCCGGGCGCGGCGATCGGCCCGGGCGCGGCGATCGGCCCTGCGACCACCCTCGCCGGCGCGACAGCAGCCTGGGCGTCAGGGGAGCGGGCGACACGGCCACCGGGTGGCCCCATCACCTGCAGCGTCACGCCGCCGACCGCGAGCCCAACCAGAACCACCGCCCAGCACAGACCGAGCCAGCGCCACCCGCCCCGTGTCCGTCCGGTTGGTGCGCCAGCCGGGACCGGCTCCCCAGGCGATGGGATCTCCGGGGACGATCCGATCTCCAGGACCGAGGGGATCTCTGGCGGCAACGCGGAAGGTCAGTTGGCGGCGCGCGTCTGCGCCGCCATCGCCTTGGCCAATACCAGCGCTTGCTGCAACTGGTAATCGGTCGGGTCGGGCTTCGCCGGATCGAATTTCGGGAAGCCCTCCGGCGGCTTGTCGGGGATCTCCTTGGCAATCGCCGGCAGGTCGGTGCGCGGCGGCTCCGCCTGCTGCGGTGTGCCGCCCGTGTTGGACAGCGTGTGGTTAAGGTCCGCCTCGTGCTCCGGTCCGAAGCGTGCCTGCTCGTCGCGCGACTCGTGGACGGTGACATCCGGCGTGATCCCCAGCCCCTGGATCGAGCGGCCCGACGGGGTGTAGTAGCGCGCCGTGGTCAGTCGCATCGCGCCGTTGCCGGGCAGTGGGATCACGGTTTGCACCGACCCCTTGCCGAAGGTCTTGGTGCCCAGCAGCACGGCGCGCCGGTGGTCCTGCAGCGCGCCGGCGACGATCTCCGACGACGAGGCCGAGCCATTATTGGTCAGCACGACGAGCGGAATCCCCTCGATGATGTCGCCGCCCTTGGCGTTCCAGCGCTGGCTGTCCTCGGCGTGGCGGGCGCGGGTGGAGACGATCTCGCCCTCATTGATGAAATCGCTGGAGACCGCGACCGCCTGGTCCAGCAGGCCGCCCGGGTTGTTCCGCAGGTCGAGGATGAGCGCCTTCAGCTTGCCGCCGGCCGCCCCGTTCTTCGCAGCCTCGGCCTTGAGCTGCTGTACCGCCTTCCTAAGGCCCGCATCCGCCTGCTCGGTGAACTGCGTCAGCCTGACATAGCCGACATTGTCCGGCTCCATGCGGTCCTTGATCACCTGGATCTTGATGACCTCGCGCAGCATCGAGATGTCGATCGGCTTGTCCACGCCATCGCGATGGATCGTCACCGTAATCTTGGAGTTGGGCGGGCCGCGCATCTTGTCGACCGCGTCGCTGAGCGCGAGGCCCTGCACAGTCTTGCCGTCGATCCCGGTGATCAGGTCGCCGGACTTGACGCCCGCGCGTGAGGCCGGCGTGTCGTCGATCGGGCTGATCACCTTGATCCAGCCGTTGTCCTGAGTGACCTCGATGCCAAGGCCGCCGAACTCGCCCTTGGTCTGCACTTGCATGTCACGGAACGCCTTGGCGTCCATGTAGTTGGAGTGCGGATCGAGGCCGGTGAGCATGCCGTTGATCGAGTTCTCGACCAG
>PLXO01000049.1 GCA_003151425.1 Acetobacteraceae bacterium | reverse complement strand
AAACTGACCCACTACCCTGCTGCCCGACAGCTGGAAACGAACGAAAAAAAGCCAGTAATTGACAGCAGATTCCGACCCTTGGGGCACAATTCAGGACTTCCGCACCAAGGCAAATTACCGCACAGAGCCAGCAATTCTCATTTTGGCCCANNCCGACCAAAACGAGAATTGCTGGCACAGAGCGAGGCTACTTAGGTGCTCTCTGTTCCATTCCTATTGCGTGGAACCAGGTTTGATTCCTATTGCGTGGAACCAGGTTTGATCTGCCTTGGGCGACCGTCGTCATCGACTGCGACAAAGGTGAACTCGGCCTGCGTCGCCTTGATGCGCTCGTCGTATCCATGCCGGAGCACCCAGACCTCAACATCCAGCGTGATCGACGTGCGTCCTATCCGCTTCACGTTGGTGTAGAAACAGACGGCGTCCCCGATCTTGACTGGCTGCATGAACGCCATGTTGGAGACGGCCACCGTCACGGCGCGGCCTTCGGATAGGCGGGTCGTCGTCATGCTCGCGGCCTCATCCATTGAGGCCATGATCCAACCGCCGAATATGTCGCCGGTCGGGTTGGTATGTGCCGGCATTGCCAGATGACGGGCTGCAAGCTCCCCCCGGGGCGCGACGGCGGGGACCGCGTCAGGGTCGCCAGGCGAAGTCCTTGTCGCATCCATTGCCGGAGCCTCCTGTGGGGTCGGACGCTCCCACCATCCCATGTTGCAGCGCAGCATAGAGAATTCAAGAGGCTTGGCGCGGGGCGACAGGCTGCACGCCGATGCGGCGCTTCTGGCGTAAGCATGGTCGTCCTTATGAACGCGTTCTACCCTCCCACCAGCGCGTCCTCACTCACCACGGCGCGCAGGATCGCCTCGATGAACATCTGCTTGCTCACCGGCTTGGCGATGAAGTCGTTCATGCCGGCGTCCCGGCAGGCCTGCATGTCCTCGGTGAAGGCGTTGGCCGTCATGGCGATGATCGGCACCCGCTGCGACGGCCCTCTCTTGGCGCGGATCGCGCGCGTCGCCTGCAACCCGTCCATCTCAGGCATGCGCATGTCCATGCAGATCACGTCGTAGGCTTGCCGCGCCGCCGCGCGCACCGCCTCGACCCCGTCGCTGGCCACGTCGACCTGGATATCGAGACCTCTGAGCAGCCGCACCACGACGAACTGATTGGTGAGATCGTCCTCGGCCAGCAGCAGGCGCAGCCTGCGGCCCAGCCCGTCCGGGATCTGGCGCAGCTTCGCTTCGGCCGCCCTTGGGTCCTGCTGCGGCGCATCGCGCACCTCGGCCCGCTTCAGGCCTAGCCGGAAGCGGAACGTGCTGCCCGCGCCTGGCGTCGAGTCGACGCCGATACTGCCGCCCATCTGCTCGATGATACGCTTGCTGATCGCGAGCCCCAGGCCCGACCCGCCGAAGCGGCGGGTGATCGAATTGTCGGCCTGCATGAACTCGTCGAACAGGCAGCCGAGGTGCTCGGGGGCGATCCCGATGCCGGTGTCGCTGACGGTCCATTCGATCGTCGCGGTGTCGACCTCGGCCGCGGCGCAGCGCGTCCGGATGATGATCTCGCCGGAGTCGGTGAATTTGACCGCATTCGATACCAGGTTGTGCAGCACCTGGCGGATGCGCCCGGCATCGCCCTCGAGCACCGGCGGCAGGGCGGGGTCGGCCTCGACGCGGATGCGCAGCCCCTTGCCGACCGCCCGCGGCTGGAACACGCTGAGCGCGCCGAGCGTCAGCGTCGCCGGCGAGAACGCCACCGGCTCGAGGGTCAGCCGGCCGGCGTCGAGCTTGGAGAAGTCCAGGATGTCGTTCAGGATCCGCATCAAATTGTCGCCGGAGTCGCGGATCGCCGTCACCACGTTGCGCTGATCCAGGCTAAGCTCCTCGTCGAGCAGCGCCCCGGCCAGCCCGAGCACCGCATTCATCGGCGTGCGGATCTCGTGGCTCATCATGGCGAGGAACGCGGACTTGGCGCGGCTCGCCTGCTCGGCGATGTGCTGGCGCGCGCGCGACTCCTCGGCGTCGCGCTGCAACTCCGCCATGCGCTGGCGATCGTGCGCGGCCTGCGCGACGGCGCGGCGTTCGCGGATGTCGCGCACCGCCATCACCTCCGCGGCGCCATCGCCGAGCGCGATCGCGCGCGACAGTGTCTCGACCGGGATGCTCTCGCCGGTCGCGGTAAGCAGCGCGAATTCGCGTGGCTGCGGCTCGCCGGCGACCCCAGGTACGTTGGTAGGCGGCGGCACGCCGGCGGCCCCAGGCACGTCGGAGGGCGGCGGCGCGTCGGTCGGCGGCCGCGCGTCGGTGGGCGCCCGAGGGGGGTGGTCCGGCGTGTAATCCGGCGCGAATTCCGTCAGCGCGTGCTGGGTGATCGCTTCCAGCTCGCGTCCGACCAGCCGGCAGAACGCGCCGTTGGCATCCAGTACGATCCCCGCACGGTGCACCAGGATGCCCTCGAAGGTGCTCTCGGTAAGCTGGCGCAGGCGCGCGTTCTCACGCGCGGTGCGCTTCGCGACCTGGCGGTCCACCGTCATGCCTGCGCGCGCCAGCAGCAGCACCACGATGATCTCGGAAACGAACACCGCGGTCACCGGGCGCAGCGCCAGCGCATCCGGCGTGGCGCTCGCGGTCTCCCAGTCGGAGAACGGCAGGATCGATGCCAATGACGCGATATCCAGCAATGGCAGCGCCAGTGCCACGAGGCTAACGGGCAGCCAGGTGCCGCGTCGCGATGCGGCACGTGCGATCCGGCGCAGGCCGAAGCCGCCGAGCGCGGTGCCGGCGACCATGGCCGCGAGCACGCCGGAAAGGTTGTAGGCGAGGGCCAGGGGTGCAGCGAGGCCACTCATGCTCACGAACAGCATGCACGACACCGCGGCGGACAGGGTCGATCCGGCCAGCACCGAGTTGTGCGCGCTGTAGTCGCCGTAGGCGGTGATCGCCACCGCGGCGAGCGCGCCGGTGAGCACGAGTGGCAGTGCCGCGGCTATGGCAGTCCACGGGACCCCGGTCGGCAGGAAGGGGAAGACCGCCGCCAGCGACAGCCGGAAGACGATCCAGGCGGTGCCGCCCAGCGCGAGCCCGGCGGCGGCGGTGCGCACCATCGTCCGGCGGCCGCCCGACGCGCTGCGTCTTGGCAGCAGCAGGAACGCCAGGAGGTGGCAGCCCACCAGGCTGGCGGCCAGCACCACGGCAAACCGGCCGACATCGAGGCCTGACAGTGTTTCGACCAGCATGGTCCGCTCTTTTCGCGTCCGCAGATGAAATATCGTTGCGCGAGCCAGCGATTAGGACCACAACCTTAACCAATCGCTACACTCGACAGCACACGCTCTGCGCGAAACCACCCGCTTCACCCGGGAGCCCCGCTACATACAGGAGCGCTCCGCCTACACGCGTTTCTCGGACAGCGCCGATTCACCAAAGCTTAATGCGCAGGCCATAGCGTGTCGTGGCGCGAGTGCAACACACGGAGCGACGGTGAGCGGACGGCATGCGCCATCCCGTTGGATCTGCAACCTGCTGCCAGTCGCCGCCGTGATGCTCGCCCTGGGGCAGCCGGCGGCAGCCGCGTCGCTGTCCGCGAAGGAGGTGCAGGTGCTCGGCCGCGCGTTGGCGTTTCTGCAACCCCCACCAGGCGGCGGCAGCATCGCCGTGGTGTTCGCGCACGACGACGCGGCGTCGCGGCGGGACGCCGAGGACATCGTGGCACTGCTCGGTGACGGACTGCGCTCCGGCGGCAGCATGCTACGGCCCGTGCTGCGCGACAGCCAGTCGCTGGCCGCGGGCGGCTTCAGCGTCCTGGTCGCCGCCCAAGGGGCGAGCGGCGAGGCGATCCTGGCAGCAAGCCGCGCCAATCATGCGCTGTGCGTCACCGGCGACCTTACCGCCGTGCAGGCGGGCGTCTGCACCATGGCCATCCGGTCGGAGCCGCGGGTGGAGGTGGTCATCAACCACGCCGCCGCGGCTGCCGCCGGCCTCGAGTTCGTCGCCGCATTCCGGCTGATGGTGCGGGAAATCTGAAACATGCCAGGAGCGGCATCCAAGGAGTGGCGTTGATGAGACGTTATGGCCTCATTCGTTGCGCGTTGCCGGTGCTTGGCCGCGCGCTCGGCTACGGAGTGCCCGGCTACGCCCTGATGGGCTACGCCATGGTGGGTTACGCCATGATGGGTTACGGGGGGGTGACGCTGGCCCAGCCGGTCGACTACGGCGCGCTCGAACAACTGTTCGGCGAGCCGGTGACCACCTCGGTGACCGGCGAGCCGCAACGCGTGACCGACGCGCCGGCCAACATCGAGATCATCACCCAGGACGACATCCGCCGCTCGGGCGCGACCAGCATCCCCGAGGTGCTGCAGTTCGTGACCGGCCTCGATGTGCGCCGCAACGGGTTCGCCAGCGCCGATGTCGGCATCCGCGGCTACAACCAGACGGCCAACCCGCATTTGATGGTGCTGGTGAACGGCCGCCAGGTGTACATGCCCGATTACGGCCGCATCCTGTGGGCGACGATTCCGGTCCAGCTCGCCGAGATCCGTCAGATCGAAGTGATCAAGGGGCCCAACTCGGCGCTGTATGGGTTCAACGCGGTCGACGGGGTGATCAATATCATCACCTACGACCCGCTCAATGACCACCTGAACACCGCGACCGTGGCGGTTGGCACGGAGAACTACCTGAGCGGCTCGGCGGTCGGCACCGGTCAGATCGGCAAGGACGCCGGCGTGCGGCTCTCGCTCGGCGGATTCCAGGCGAGCGACTTCCCCGCCGGACCGTTGGCGCCGGCCGATGCGAAGGCGCGGCAGTCGCCGTTCAATGGCACGTTCGGCGCCGACGGCCGCTGGCAGATCAATCCGTCGGTTTCGGCATTCGCCGAGGCGAGCATCGGGGACACGCGGCTGTCCGAACAGTCCCCGCCCAGCTTGTACGATACCGAAACGGTGGTGAGCACCTCGGTCCGCGCCGGCGTCAGCGCCGACACCCCGCTCGGCCTGATCAGCCTGTCGGCCTATCGCAGCGATGCCAGCATCGATATCGGGAACATCAGCTTTACCTCGGTCCCGGTGGAACGGGACGAATACCAGACCAGCTACGCGCTGCAGGCCAGCGACGTGGTGAAGCTCGGCACCGACCATACGCTTCGCTTCGGCCTGGACTACCGCGACGACGCCCTCGACTCCGGCCCCCTGGCACTCGGCACCATCAGCGACGCGATCTACTCCGCCAGCCTGATGTGGGACTGGCAGATCGCGCCGGCGCTATCGCTGACCAATGCGGTGCGGGTCGACCACCTGCAACTGCATTATTCCGGCACTCTGGTGCCGCACACCGGCGTGACCGTGGCACAGTACGATGCGACCACGGTGACCGAGCCGAGCTTCAATTCCGGCGTGGTGTGGAAGGTGACCGACGCCGACACGCTGCGGCTGACCGCCGCGCGTGGGGTGCAGTTGCCGACGCTGCTGCAGTACGGGCTGCAGATACCGCCGGGAGTCTACGGCCGAGCCGCCTATGCCGGGCAGCCCGGCCTGGCCCCCTCGGTGATCTGGAACGCCGAGCTGGACTACGATCGGGCGTTGCCCGCCATCGCGTCCACGCTGCGCACCGCGCTGTTCGCGCAGCGGATCGACGACATTATCGGCTTGCCGTTCGGCGCAACGCTGACCGTCGTGCCGCCCAACCACCAAGTGTTCTTCGCGCAGAACGTCGGCTACAGCACCGCGGCGGGGCTGGAGATCGGCATCAAGGGGCACTCGGAGAGCGGGTTCCGCTGGAACGCCAGCTATGCCCTCGCCACCACCACGGACCACACCACGCTGAACGACGGGCCGAGCCCGACCAGCATCGTCGAGTATGCGCATAGCGCGCCGAACCACGTGGTGATCGGCGGCATCGGCTACAGCCGGGACCGCTGGGAGCTGGACGTCATGGGGCGCTGGCAGTCGAGCTATCTGGACTACCGGCTGAATCCGACCCGCACCGTGCTGCTGGCGGAGAACGTGGACAACTACGTGACGATGAACGCCCGCGTCGGCTACCGGGTGACCGAGAACGTGACGGTCGCGCTGACCGCGCAACAATTCAACGCGCCCGCACTGGCGGAAACCGCCGGCCCGCCGGTGCAGCGCCAGGTTATCCTCAGCCTGACGGGGCACCTCTGAAAACAGTTTCCTTGCCGGAGATCAAACACGCCAGGTTCGTCATCGCAGGTCGTGCGCATTTCCGCGCCCACCAGGTCCGCGTGGTGCGCGGGAGCGGCGTCTTGACCGGGCGTAACGGCGGACCGTATAGTTAATATCGTCATGCAAGTGACAGCCGGATGCGCGCATACAAGCGGTTTCGGTCGCGGCACATCAACCAAAAGGGGGCATCCATGCGGATCCTGGTCGTCGGCGCGGGCGCGACGGGTGGCTATTTCGGCGGTCGTCTGGCGGAGGCGGGGCGGGACGTCACGTTCCTGGTGCGCCCGAAGCGTGCCGAGCAGGTGCGGCAGGACGGGTTGCACCTTCTCAGCCCGCACGGCGACGTAACGCTGCATCCGCAGTTGGTGACGGCGGATCGGATCGCTGCGCCGTACGATGTGGTGCTGCTGACGGTGAAGGCGTTTGCGCTCGATGCGGCGCTGACGGATGTGGCGCCGGCGGTCGGGGCCGACAGCATGATCATTCCGCTGCTGAACGGAATGCGGCATATCGACACGTTGTGCGCGCGATTCGGCGAGGCCGCGGTCTTGGGCGGCGTTTGCCTGGTCGCCGCGATGCTGGACGCGCAGGGGCGCATCAGGCAGCTCGCGGAGTTCCAGCAGCTCGTCTACGGCGAGCGCAGCGGCGAGATGTCGGCGCGGGTGAAGGCGCTGGACGCGGTGATGCAGGGGGCTGGCTTCACCGCGCGCGCCTCCGAAACGATCCTGCAGGAGATGTGGGAGAAATGGATCCTGCTGGCCACGCTCGGCTCGATCACCTGCCTGCTGCGCGGCACGGTCGGCGATATCGAGGCGGCGCCGGGCGGGGCGGCGCTGGCGCTGGAGGTGCTGGGCGAGTGCGTTGCGGTCGCGACTCGGTCCGGCTATCCGCCGAGCGATGCGTTCCTGGAACGGACCAAGTCGTCGGTGACGGCGAAGGGGTCGCCGAGTGCGCCGTCGATGTACCGCGACCTGACGCAGGGGCTGCCGGTGGAGGCCGATCAGATCGTTGGCGATATGCTCGCGCGGGCGCGGGGGTTCGGCATCGCGGCGCCGATCCTGACGGCCGCGTATGCGCATCTGGCGATTTATTTGCGTCGGCTTGCGGCTGCCTGATCGAAGCGCGCGATGTCGGCGCCAAACCGCTCTTCCGAGCGAAGTGCCGGCTTCGCCCTTGCCGGCTGATCAACTTCGGCAATCCGCGCCTGGGCATCGAAGGGCATGTTGGAAGATAGTCTGCTCTGCGCCTATCCCGGTCCCCCAACTGAGAGGTGATCGTCTCAGAAGCAGACATTTTGACGTCGATGTACTTCCTGTGGCCTTGGGTCGGAACTCTACTCTCAAAAGAGGCTCGCGGAACGACTTGGTCGCGCTGGAAGCCTTCTCTCTCCCCCCACGCCCCACGCGATGCCGGCGTTAAATGCCCAGCTTCTGGAAGAAAATTGCGCTACGCATCTGCGCGTCCTTGAGGACTTTGTCCCAACTGATGACCTCGACGTAGAGATTGATATTGCCCATCCACTGGAACCACCCGAGACGGTCTGGCATGGGCGTGAAATTCTTCACGCGCTCAAGCCAAAGCTCTACCTTGGCGGTCAGGTCACACACCACGTAGCCGTAAAACGGCGTGTTCCCGGCAACCTGGATCTTGCGGCCTTCGGGTGTTTTGTATTTACCGTCGCGGATGTCGTTCACATAGCGCACGATTTGCTGGACCGGGTCCTCACGCGAGGACGGGTTTACGAAGTCGTCCCTCTACGGCTTCTTGAGCTCGAAAATCGTGATAGGGTTGGCCGAACGACGGGAACGGTCGCAAACTGCCGTCGACACTCTCCGCGGGCGAGCGTCTGCTTGTTGCCGTCGCGCACTCCGAAGCAGCCGATCCGGTTTCGGCCACCATAAGACCGATTGTCGGGGCGGCCGTGGCCAATAGCGATATTCACAGATGCTGCCTCGTCACCCCGATGGACTTACACGGGCGTCCGCGGCGACCAGCCATAAGCCTTGGCGCAGGCGCCGCCCATGAGCATTGCCCGCTCGGTGTCGCTCAGCCGGTCGGTGCCAAGAAACGGCCCGACGGCTTGCTCGTAGTTGACGACAGCAAACGCGCGCGTCCAGTCCGTGCCCCACAAGCAGCGATCGAAACCCCAGGCATCGAACACGCGGGCAAGCGGCTCCCAAATGTCCGAAAAGGGATACGGCTCCCTGGACAGCGTGCAGGCGCCGCTGACCTTGATCACCGCGTTCGGGCGCCTGGCGAGTTCCAGCACCTTCGGCAGGTCGGCCCAGGGCTGCGGCGGCGCGGGCGGCACGCGCGGCTGCAGGATGCCCAGATGGTCGATGATGAATCGCGTGTCGGGATGGCGATCGATGAGCGCGGTGCCCACGTCCAGGTTGTCCCAGCACAGGATGTTGACCGGCAAATCGTAACGAACGGCCGCACGCAGGATCCGGTCGAGGCCTGGGTCGTCCGGCGCGCGCCCCACCTCTTTCGGCAGCATGATGCGGACCCCGACCGCGCCCGGTGTCTTCTTCCAGTCAGCGACGATATCAGCCACCGCCGGATCGTCCGGGTCGACCGGCTTGACGATGGCAAACCGGTCCGGATGCGCCCGTTGCACCTCCACCGCATAGCTGGCGTCGTAGCGGTACAATCCAAAGGCGGAGATGAAGATCGCGCCGTCGACGCCGACTTTGTCCATCGCCGCCACCATCTCGTCACCCGTGGCATGATCGGGCCAGTTCGGCACACTGTGCCACGGTCGCTTCGCCGTGTTCGCCTCATAGGCATGGACCTGCGAATCGATGATCGTCATCGGGGAAGCTCCTCTGTGCCACGCGAGCTTGGCGATCATAGCGGGTTTGTGTCCAGAGGGCTTAATGCCCGCTCTGACATTCCTCTTGCCCAAAGCTGCCATTCCGCTCCCGGCCTGCCTTGCCCGCGGCATCTACCCAGCGCATATGGTTCGCGTCCCCTACCCCCGCGCGGCAATATGCTCCGCCAAACGCGCCGCGTCCTGTTCCACCCCAAAGATGAAGCTCGACGCCCGGCGGGACAGAAAGGGCAGCCCCAGGACATATAGCCCGGGCACCTCAGTGATCCCGCGCCGATGCACCGGCGCCCCGCGCGCGTCCAACGCACCGACCTGCAACCAGCCGAAATCGAACGCAAATCCGGTCGCCCAGATGATCGTGGTGATCCCGGCATCGCGCAGGTGCAGCTGCAGGATAGGGTCGGTGACGCAGGACGGCTCCGGTTCCACCACGCGGGCCGTTGGCTCCTCGCGCAGGTCGAGGCCTTCGCGCGCCGCGTAGGCGTCGGCCGCGTCGAGCAGGGAAAGATAATTCGCGTCGCCGGCCGCGAGATCGCGCGCCAGACCGGGGGCGAAGCGCATCACGCCGTCGGCGAAGGCGTCCGCCCGGCCCAGCAGAGTGATGCCGCGCGCGGCCAGGCGGCGGAAGTCGATGGTGTGTCCGCCGTAGGCGCCGCTGACCACGATCGTAACGTGCTCCTTCGCCGGGTCGCGGGTCTCGGCGTCCCACAGGCCCAGGGCGCCCAGCCAGTAGCAAAAATCCTTGCCGCGATAGCGCCGTGGCGGACGTTCATGCTGGCCGACGCACAGGTAGACGCGGCGGCCGGCGCGCGACAGCTCGTCGGCGATCTGGGTGCCGGAGGAGCCGGCGCCGACCACCAGCACGGCGCCCGGTGGCAACTGGTCGGGGTTGCGGTAGGCGGTGGAGTGCATCTGCGTGATGCCGGGGTCCGGCGGCACCAGGGGCGGGATGATGCCGCGCTGGAACGGTCCGGTGGCGGCCACGACATTGGTGGCCTCGATCGCGCCGGCGGAGGTTTCGGCGTGGAAGCCGGTGCCGTCCGGCTTGCGATGCAGCGCGGTCACGGCGACGCCGCAGCGGATGGGGGCGGCGATGTGGGCGGCGTAGGCGGTGAAATAGTCCGCCATCTGGTCGCGCGTGGCAAAGCCGTCGGGGTCGACGCCGGCGATGAGGAGGTCGGGGAAGCGGTCGTGCCAAGCGGGGCCGTTGGCGTGCAGCGCGTCCCAGCGCTCGGTACGCCAGCGTTCAGCGATGCGGTGGCGTTCCAGGATGAGGTGGGGCCGGCCGCGCTGGCGGAGCTGGGCGCTCATCATCAGGCCGGCCTGGCCGCCGCCGACGATCAGGGTTTCGACTTTCTCCACGGGCACGGGGCGGTCCTGTTTCGGGTGGGGAAGACTGATGCACGGGCGGCGCCGGGGGCACAAGCTGGTTTGCGCCGCGCGATTGTTCATCGAAAAGCGGCCGGACCGCCTTCGGCCAGCTCCGGCCACAACGCGCCCATGGCGGTCGCCCAGGCAAGGTTGGTCACTTGTCCGAATGCGGACATCATGTCGGCGGCCTTTCGTCCGCGGCCGTTGGGCGATGAGGATGACAGGATCGAGTAGAAGAGTCTGATGAGGAGGGGACATTTAGCGCCCTCGGTGCAGACGATAGGGTTGCGCCCGTAGAGGAAATACGCCACTTACAACCGGCGTATCGCCAGCCGCACCCTGGCCGCGCTTCCGGTCGTCCGGACGCCACGACCATCTGTACTCTTCAGATTGGCCGTTTGTAGGCGGCTAGAGTTGTCATAAACCAGTGAAGAGGTGTGTGGCATGTCCGCGCCTTGACGCGGAGAGCATAAATGGGCCTGGAGCACTGGGACGCAAACCGAAAAAAATGGGTGCTCTACCGGACTGAGGCGGAGCACAGCGAGGACTGTGCTAAATATCCTTTCGAAAGCATTCCGCGCCGTGTGTTCCTAGATACGAATGTCGTGAACCTGCTTGTGAAGCGCAGTGAGCACGTGTTTGAACAAGTGCCGATCCCGGTCGATGTCGATCGCACCGTCGCCGAGGATATTGAGGCGTTAATGCATGTTTTCGCGGTTAGCGCGCGCGCTAGCTGGGACATTCTCGCGTCCCGTAAGACACTCGACGAGATCGAGAAAACCCGGGACCCCTCCATAAGAATGGATCTCGTGGACTACGCAATTCACCTGGTGATCCCACAGTCCGAGGACAGCGCCTTCGCCATGCGTCTTGGTCGGCTTCTCGTAGACGCACCGTTCACCTCGGCTCTGCCGGACCTGGCCGATCGCGAACTCGTGGGTAATGCGATTGGATTCCGTTGCGACGTCTTCTGCACCTGTGACCGCAGCACGATCGTCAGTAAACGCAAACACTTGAGGCAATTACCTCTTCGGATCATGAAGCCAGCTGAATGGTGGGCGCACGTGAAGCCGTGGGCCGGACGTTGGTGTTAGGGATCTCTTCAGTGACTAGATTCCGGATTGATGCCGAGATTTGGCAAAGGTCCAAGCAGGGCCGATCGGACAAGCACAGTCACCGTCTACTACCGGCCGGTCGTGGCTGGTTGGTCGCCGGTCACGAATGACGAGCAAGGCTCGAAAGCGGCCGAACGGCTAAAGCGGAACGCACGGCAGGTTTCCGCCCGGCGCGCTCCAGAGCCGCCATTCCGCTATCGGCCAGCCTTGCCCGCCCGCACATCGGGATCGAAATTTGCTGGCGTTGGTGGTAACGTTAGTGTACGTGACTACCTTGGTCAATGCATTTCAACCGGAGCGTCCTTTCATGACCCTGCCATCCAGCGGAATCACCGCCAACGTCATCCGCGAGATGATGCCACCGTATCACCTCAGCCCCGACCTGCTGGAGGCCACGCTCGCCGCGCTGCCGCCTCCGCCGCCCGGTGCGTCCGCGGCCTGGCGACAGGCGCGGATCACCCGGCTGATGCAGGAGATCTCCACGCTGATGCCGGCCAATGCGGCGCAGGCGCGGCTCGCGTCGGAGATCCTGATCGTGCGGGAGCTGGCGGATGCCATCGCGGCGCGGGCCTACGCGCCGGACCTGACGGTGCCACAGATGTGCCGGGTGGGGCGCACCTCGGCTGAGCTGGGGCGCACGGCGACGGGGATGGTGCGCACGCTGGAGCGGTCGCAGCAGATGCCGGCGCCGTTCTTTGGGACCGTGCTGGCGGATGGGGTCGATATCGCGGCGGTGGATGCGGGTTGGGGCAAGGGGACCGCGCAGTCGGAGGCGGAGAGTGCGGAAGTGCAGAGCGCGGAGGCGGAGAGTGCGGTGGCAGAGTGGGGGGACCTGACCGCGGGGACGGCGGCTGCGGGGATGGCCGGGTCAAGCCCGGCCATGACGGTAGGGGTAGGAGCCGGGGCGGCGATGACGATGGAAACAAGGGCGGACGCGACGATCGGGGCGCCGGGAGAAAATTCAGACCTCGACCCTATTATGAAAGAGCCTGCCACCGGGCCACGACCCGGTGGTGAGAGCACGCCCGAGGCGACAGCGGCACAGGGCGTGGGGGTGGCGGCGTGATCGCGTGCGACAGCCCCACGCCGGCCGGGCCCGCCGACCCACCGGCCGCGCGACCCGGGGGTGGGAGCGGCCCGCTGCGGAACGGCAACCCTCGGGGGAACCCGAACCGGGCGCCGCGTTGCGGGGCGCGGGCACGCTCGGGCAATCCGTGCCGGGCGCCGGCAATGGCGAACGGGCGGTGCAGGACACATTGGGGGAAGTGCACCGGGCCTCGGACGCCGGAGGGGAAGGCGCGGTCGATCGCCGCGCACACGAAGCACGGGGGGGCGACGGCGGCGAAGCGGGCGATGCAGCGGTACGTCAGCACGCTGGCCACACGGATGCGGCTGTTTGGCGCTGCGCTGCGGCTGCGGGAGCACTTGCCGGCGGAGATGGCGGCGCGGCTGGCACTCGGGCCGGCGGAGCTGAAGGCGCCGGACCATCCGTCCCAGGTGGCGTTTTCGAAAACCGCCGATGCAATGCCATGTAGAACCTGCCACCGGGCGCTTGACCCGGTGGTGAGAAATGGCGGCGGGACCACGGGCCGCGCGGCTGCCGCCGGGTGGGCTGACAGGGCGGCGCGCCTGGCGCTGCGCGT
>PLXO01000323.1 GCA_003151425.1 Acetobacteraceae bacterium | reverse complement strand
CGGTCCCGAAGAACGCCGCCGGCTGGTCCTGCCGCCGCGACAACGCGCGCTCCAGCGTCGCGGCCGTGCGCGTCAGATCGGCCGCGGCCCGACGCACCCGGCAGACCTGCTCCACCGTCAACCCCGGCACGTTGGCCCGATCCAACGTGTCGTCCGCCGTCTCGCGGTAGACGACGATCTGCGCCGCCAGCTTCGCCTGGGCCGCGTCGGCCGGCATCAGCACGCTGATCTCACGCACCAGCCGCGTGAGGCGCGCCTGCCGCCAGGTCGCCGAGGCGTCGGGCGGCGGCGGCGGCAGGATGGTCACCGCACCCGCCAGCAGATCGGCGTCGAGGCTGTAGGGCGGCATCATCTCCTGGATGACGGTCTGGGTGATGCCGGCGGCGAGAAGCGTCATGACGGGAGACTCCAGCTCAAATTGGGATCGCTTGTGAGGTAAGATATACTAACTCACAGCCAAAAGCCAGATAACATTTTCGGGGCCGCCGCTCGCGGCGCCGAGCGCCGTTGCTGCCGCATCCGCGGCGAGGGAAGCCCGCGGAACCTCGGCGGGGCCCATACTCGCTGAGGGGGTGCCCCCGATCCGCCTCCACCCCACGGGCCATTTTCGTATTCATTCAAGCTGAAAGTGGCACGCAGGGCGGCGGAATCACCAGGAAGCAAGTTTGCTCAAGAAGCGGTGTGCGCGCTGCCGGTGCGCCGCGTATGCCGCTTGACGTATTATGCCAGACAGCATATATGTCGCGCTGGCCACCGTGACACATCGACAGCATGGGAGAACCCACAATGCGCATTGCTTTCACCAGCATAGGACCGCCTTTGCATGATCAAATCGATCAAGGGTTCGGCTACCCGTCACTTCATCGAGCAGGGCAAGTCGAAGTTCTCGGGGCTTGATGCTGACCTTGCACGGCAGCGCCTCTCAGAACTGGATGCTGCGACGTCACTCGATGCGTTCGGCAGATTGCGAAGTGTGCGACTACACAAACTTACGGGCGGTCTGCGCGACTTCTGGTCAATCAACGTGAACGACCAATGGCGCATCCTGTTCAAGTTCAAAGATGGCCATGCCTTCGAGGTCCACATCGTTGACCCACATTGAAAGGGTCTGTGCATGAGGGATGACAACAAGATTTTCGAATATCCCACCGGCGTCCCGCTTCCTCCCGTCCATCCCGGCCGGACGCTGGCGAGCGAGCTGGCGGCGCGCGACATGACGGCGAACGCGCTCGCGCTGAGGCTGCGCGTGGCGCCCAACCGGCTCAGTGAGATCGTGCGTGGGCAGCGTGCCATCACTGCTGAGACGGCATTGCGCCTCGGCCGCTACTTCGGCACCGGTGCGGCCTTCTGGGTCAACCTGCAGGCGCGGTACGACCTGGCACTGGCCGAGAGGGAGTTTGGCGCGCAGATCGCCAAAGAGGTCGACGAGGCGGCGTAACCGGGGCCCGCTGACCAGGTAGGGGTCGCCACACGATTTGTGCAAAATCGTACGCCAAGGACATCAGCGAGAACATTTCCGGAAAAATCACCCCTCATTTGGGTCGAGACATGTCGGATGGTCCGGGGCGGATCGCCGTTGCTCAGGACCTTCCCATATCGCTTGCACTTGAACCCGGTTTGAAATTGGGTCCGACAGCTACCAATCAGCCTGGCGTACGATTTTGCACAAATCGTGTGGCAACCCCTTCACCATGGAAATCCGTGTCTTTGATAACTGAAAGGAACAAAGAATCACCACAGAGGCACAGAGAAGAATCAAGCTGATCACCTGGTCCTTCTGCTCTGTGCCTCTGTGGTGATTCTTGCTTCCTGGCATGCGGCAGAGCGCAGATTCCTTCGAGCATCGGGTATACCAGGGGCCGAAGCTGTCATTGCGAGCGAAGCAACCTCCCGGAGATATCGCACCAATTCGGGGGGGATTGCTTCGCTGCGCTCGCAATGACAGCGACAAAGCGGGCAACCAACGTTAGCGTCACAACACCAGTTCACCCAGGATCCGACCCGCTCAACAGCCCCGACGCCTCCATGCGCGCGCGGCTCCGTGCCATGCTCGCCGTCACCTGCAGCGCGGCGTCCAGCGCGCGCCGGCCGGCGGCCGCATCCACCACGACCGGCGCGCCATCCAGCACCGAGGCAACGAACGCGGCATGCTCGGCGGCCAACGAATCGTGCTCCTCCCACCCGGATTCCTCGAACCCGAACCCGGCAACACCCGGCACCGGCTGGCCGCGCCCGCGCGCAATCATCGTCAGGCGACGGTTCGCGAAGTCGATCGCCATGGTGCCGTCGCGCGTGAAGATGCGCATGCGCCGCTCGGTGCGCTGGGCGATGCGGCTCGCGGTGATCGTCGCCACCGCGCCGGTCACGAAACGGATGCGCGCGTTGGCGATGTCCTCGTGCGGGCTGGCGACCGCCGCGCCGACCGCATCCACGCTCTCGATCGGCGCCGCCACCAGCGCGAGCACAAGGTCCAGATCATGGATCATCAGATCGAGGATCACCGACACGTCGGTGCCGCGCGCCTTGAATGGAGCGATGCGCACGGCCTCGATATACAGCGGCGCGCCGAGCCGGCCGGACAGTGCCGCATGCGCCGCCGAGAAGCGTTCCAGATGGCCGACCTGCAGCACGCGCCGGTGCGCCGCCGCGAGCGCCGCAAGCTCGTCGGCCTCGGCGAGCGTCGCGGCGATCGGCTTTTCCACCAACACATGCTTGCCGGCGCGCAGCGCGGCAGCGGCCAGCACATGGTGCCGCTCGGCCGGCGCCGCGATGATCAGCGCATCGGCGGCGGCCACCAGTGCATCGAACCCCAGATCCGGCGCGCCCGTCTCCCAGCCGATCGCCTTGGCCCGCTCTTCGTTCGGATCGTACACGCCGACCAGCGTCGCGCGTTCCGACGCCGCCACCTTCAGCGCGTGGTAGCGGCCGAAATGCCCGACCCCGGCAACGCCGATGCGCAAACGTGTCGTGACCATCGGCCTCACTTAGCACTCCGCCTCCCCTTGAGGGAGGGGGTTAGGGGGAGGGGTCGGCGGGAGTGATTGGCGGGCCGCCGGAAAGGCGGAAGGCAGCAGCGGCGGTACCAACGTTGCCCCACGCACCCGTCTACCCCCCAACCGCACGAACCCCGATACTGCCCCCCGCGAATCGCCGCCCAAGGTGACAGCCCAGTGACCCCCGAATCACCTCCGACCAACGACGCGTCGACCCGACCGGTCTTCTCCGTCGTCGTGCCGATGTTCAACGAGGCAGCCAGCATTCTGCTGCTGCACGCCCGCCTCAGCGCGGTCATGGACAGTCTCGGCGACCCCTGGGAGGTCGTCTACGTCAACGACGGCAGCCGCGACGCGACCCTGCCCACGGTCGAGGCGCTGCGCGACCGCGACCCACACGTCGCAGTGATCAATCTGTCGCGCAATTTCGGCAAGGAAATCGCCACCACGGCCGGCCTGGATCACGCACGCGGCGCCGCGGTCATCGTGATCGACGCCGATCTTCAGGACCCGCCCGAGGTCATCCCGCAGCTCGTCGCCACCTGGCGCGACGGGTTCGACATGGTCTACGGCCGCCGGCGCGTGCGCGAGGGCGAGACCTGGCTGAAGACTCGCACGGCCGCGCTGTTCTACCGGCTGATGCGCAACTGGGGCCAGGTCGAACTGCCGCCCGACACCGGCGACTTCCGGCTGATGAGCCGGCGCGCGGTCGACGCGCTGCTGAAGCTGCGTGAGCAGCACCGTTTCATGAAGGGGCTGTTCGCCTGGGTGGGATTCCCGTCGAAGCCGGTGTTCTACGACCGCGCGCCGCGCGCCGCGGGCGAAACGAAATGGAACTACTGGAAGCTGTGGAACCTGGCGATCGAGGGATTCACCAGCTACAGCGTGCTGCCGTTGAAACTTGCCAGCTACATCGGCGCGGCGGTGGCGCTGGTGGCGGCACTGTTCGGCGTGGTGGTGGTGGTGCGCACGCTGGTCTGGGGCGATTCGCCGGCCGGCTACCCCAGCCTGCTGGTCGTCGTGCTGCTGCTGGGCGGCACCCAGCTTATCTTCCTCGGCGTGATCGGCGAATATCTGGGGCGGGTATTCAATGAAACGAAACAGCGGCCGCTGTATCTGGTGGAGCGCTACCTCCCCGCCCGCCCCGCCGCGACCGGCGTGGCATCCCCAGCGTCCGACCATGCCTCGGATCCGCGTTCGTAAGTCCCGCCCGGACAAACCTTACTCGTCTCCCGCCCGTCGCGGGCTTGGGCCGCGAAGAGCGGGGGAGGTGGACATAATTCCAACCTGAACTTGCCCTACCCCCCCAGCTCCCGCCGCACGATCGCAGCGCCATCCGCCAGCGCCTTCAGCTTCCCAAACGCCGTCGCGCGCGGCAGGTATTTCATCCCGCAATCAGGCGCCGGAATCAGCCGCTCGGCCGGCAGATACCTCAGCGCGGCGCGGATCCGCGCGGCGACCGTCTCAGCGGTCTCGATCGCGGGATCGCCGAGATCGAGCACCCCCAGCATCACCTGCTTGCCCGACAGCTCCCGCAGCACCCCAAGATCGAGCTTCGGTTGCGCCGCCTCGATGGAGATCTGCTGCGCGATCGTATCGGCAAGCTGCGGCAGGAAGCTGTAGCCGGAGGGCTTCTGCTGCTTCACCACCGCGGCATACCCGAAACAGATGTGCACGACGGTCGGCCCCGCGATCCCCTGCAGCGCGCGGTTGATCGCCGGCAGCCCGTAGCGCAGCGCCTTCTCCGGATCGGTGCGCACCCAGGGCTCATCGAGCTGCACCACATCCACACCCGAGGCTTTCAGATCGCGCAGCTCCTCGTTCACCGCGATGGCGTAGTCCATCACCAGCTCTTCCTCGTCGGCGTAGAACTCGTTCTTCGCCTGGCGCGACAGCGTGAACGGACCGGGAAGAGTGATCTTGCTGGCATGTCCAGTATTTTCCAGCAGGAACCGCACGTCGCGCAGCTCCACCGGGCCACGGCGGCGGATCTTGCCGACCACGCGTGGCACCGGCGTGGCGCGATTGAACTGCGCCCGCACCTCGCCCGCCTGTTCGGCGTCGATGCCCTCTAGAGCAAGAGCGAAACGGTTGGAGTAACTCTCGCGGCGGATTTCCCCGTCGGTGATAATATCGATTCCGGCACGTTCCATGTCGCGGATGGCCAGCGCCGTGGCGTCGTCCTGCGCCTGCTCCAGCAGTGGCTCGGGGATGCGCCAGATGTCGTGCGCGTGGGTGCGCGGCACGCCGTGCGCGTGTAGGCTGACGCGGTCCACCAGCCAGTCGGGCTGCGGGTAGCTGCCGACCACGGTGGTGGGCAGCAGATGCGTCGGATAGGTCATGCGGTCATGTCCCCGCGCATCCTTGCCCGGATCATCCGCCCCGGACTCATGCCTCGTGGACTCATGCCTCGTGGGATCATGCCCGCTGGACTCTTGCCGCCCGGGATCATGCCTCGTGGGACCATCCCCTCTGCGATCATGCCGCCTGCAGAATCATGTCCGCCCCCTTCTCCGCGATCATGATGGCGGTGGCGTTGGTGTTGCCCGATACCACCGTCGGCATGATCGACGCATCGATCACCCGCAGCGCATCCAACCCCTTCACACGCAGCGCGGTGTCCACCACCGCCATCGGCCCCGGTCCCATCATGCAGGTGCTGGTCTGGTGGAACGTGGTGCCCGACGTGGCGCGCACGTGGTTCAGCAGATCCTCGTCGGTCTTCGCCTGCGGACCCGGAAAGATCTCCTCGGTCACGTATTTCCGCAGTGCCGGCATGGCGAAAACCTTCCGAGTCACCTTCAGCGCGGCGACCATCGTGTCGCGATCGTTCTGGGTGGCCAGGTAGTTCGGCTGCATCGCCGGCGGCTTGGCGGGATCGGGCGAGGTGATGCGCAGCCAGCCGCGGCTCTCCGGCCGGCAGGGAATCGCGCCAAAGGTGCAGGCGGGGAATTTGTGCATCGGGTCGCCGATCTTGGGGCTGCTGCCGGCCATGAATTGATATTGCACATCCGGTGAATCCAGCTCCGGCCGCGTCTTGACGAACAGCCCGATCGGTCCGGCGCCGGTCATCAGCGGGCCATCGCCGAGGAACGCATACTGCATCCCGGCCCAGATGCGCCGCAGCCAGTTATGATAGATCTCGTTGAACGTCACCACATCCTGGCAACGATAGATCATCCGCCCGCCGACATGATCCTGCAGGTTCTCGCCGACGCCCGGCAGGTCGTGCAGCACCTCCAGACCCAGCCCTTGCAGCAGCGCCCCCGGCCCGATGCCCGAAAGCTGCAGGATCTGCGGCGAGTTGATCGCGCCGCCACACAGCAGCACCTCCCGCTTCGCGCGCACGCGATGCAGCGTGCCGTTCTGACGATACTCCACGCCAATCGCGCGCTTGCCCTCCAGCAGCACGCGATGGGTCAGCGCGCGAACCTCCACCCGCAGGTTCGCCCGGCGCATCACCGGCTTCACATAGGCCGCCGCCGTCGAGCTTCGCCGCCGCCCGCGCGCGGTCAGTTGCAACGGCCCGACACCCTCCTGCTCCGCGCCGTTGAAGTCGGCATTGTACGGATATCCCGCCTGCTGTGCCGCCTCGATCAGCGCGTCGTGCAATGGATGTTTCGTGCGCAGATCAGATACCCCGAGCGGCCCACCCGCACCATGGAACGCGTTGGCGCCATGCTCCTGGTCCTCCGCCTTGCGGAAGTACGGCAGCACATCGTCATACGACCAGCCGGCGTTGCCGAACTGGCGCCACAAGTCGAAATCCTGCCGCTGGCCACGAATGTAGATCAGCCCGTTGATCGAGGACGACCCCCCCAGCACCTTGCCGCGCGGCCAAGGAATGCGCCGATTGTTCATCTCCGGCACCGGCTCGGTCTCGAAATACCAGGCGACCTTGGGATTATAGATGTTGCGGTAGAAACCCGCCGGAATGTGGATCCAGGGATCGGTGTCCTTGCCGCCGGCCTCCAGCAGCAGCACCCGGTTGCCCGGATCGGCACTCAACCGGTTGGCCAGCACGCACCCGGCCGAGCCTGCGCCGACAATGACGAAATCCACCTCCGCCATGGCGTCCATCTGGTTTCCCCCTTTAGCCCCGTTCCCATGCCTCACGATGGCGCCAAACGTGCGTCCCGGCTATCGCCCTGCGGCAAGTTCGACGCGATTGCGGCCCGCTCGTTTCGCCGCATACAGGGCGACATCGGCGCCGCGCAGCAGCGCCTCGGGCGTTTCGGTGCCGGTGCCGCCACAGGCGACGCCGATGCTGACGCTCAGACGACACAGGCGGCCGGCCTCGGGTACGAATGTCATCGCCTCGACCGCGGAGCGCAGGCGCTCCGCCGCCGCAACGGCCTCGTCGGGGTTGGAGCCGGGCATCACCACGACGAATTCCTCGCCGCCGTAGCGGGCGATCGAGTCGAACACGCGTGTGTTGGCGCGCAGCGTCTCGGCGATCACGCGCAGTGCGCGGTCGCCGGCGGCGTGCCCGTAGTCGTCGTTCACCTGCTTGAAGTGATCGACATCCAGCATCAGCAACGCGACCTCGCGATCGGGACTGGCGGTCAGCAGGCCGCGCAGATGGCGCAGCAGATAGCGCTGGTTGTACAGCCCGGTGAGCGGGTCGGTCAGCGCCATCTCGAGCGCCTGGCCAAGGTCGTCGCGCAGCCGGTCATGGTAGAACTTGCGGCGGATCTGGTTGCGTGACCGCGCGCGCAGCTCGTTCGCGTCGAGCGGCAGCACCAGCCAGTCATTGGCGCCCAGATCGAAGCCGCGCAGCAGGCGCTCACGTTCTTCCCGCTCGGCGATCAGCAGCATCGGAACTTCGCGTGTTGCGTCAGCGGCCCGCAGGCTGGAGGTCAGCTTGAGCGGATCCTCCCCGCTCATCGCCAGGTTGAGCACGATCAGGTCGAATGACTGGCTCGCCGACACCGTCATTGCCTCGTCCGCGCCGCGTGCGCGGGTCGTGACGATGCCGTCGCGCGTGAGCGCATCCTGGATGGCTTGCGCACTCGGATCCCAGTCGTCGATCACCAGGGCGCGCGCTCCGGCAACCGAGGGAACCCGCACGTGATCGGCCGACAGGCCGAGGGCGCGCACCGTCTCGCCGCGGGCGCGCCACTCGTCGAGCAGGCGTTTCAGCCGCACCAGGCTGCGCACGCGGGCCATCAGGGTGTCGTATTCCACCGGCTTGGTCAGGAAATCGTCAGCCCCCGCCTCCAGCCCACGCAGCCGTTCCAACGGCTCGCCCAGTGCGGTCACCATGACGACCGGGATGTGCAGCGTTGCCGCACTCTCCTTCAGTTGCCGACAACATTCGAAGCCGTCCATGCCGGGCATCATGACATCGAGCAGGATCAGGTCAGGCTGCCACTCACGCGCCAGGCGCAGCGCCTCGAACCCATCGCGACCGCTGGCGACCTGGTAGTATTCGGCCGACAGCTTGGCTTCCAGCAACCGTGTATTCGCCGGAACGTCATCGATGATCAGGATGCGCGCAGTCATCCGGGCCGGGTCGTCCTTCAGAATCGGGCGGTCCCGGCTGGTGCCGAATGCCCAAGCGGGGATAGATAACGCATCGACGCTGATTGCGAAAGCAATCGGGCCCGGGCGCAGCCATTCTCGTTTTGGTCGGGCGGTACGGCCTTTCAACGTCATGGCCGGACTTGTTCCGGCCATCCCCGTAGCACGGGTGCCGCGATGGATGGCCGGAACAAGTCNNCCAAAATGAGAATTGCTGGCCCGGGCGCCCCGGCGTCCGCGCATCTTCCGATCCCTGGGCCGTCCCGATCGTTGCGCTACCCGTATTGCGGGGCCGAGGCAAGGGGCATGCGATGCTCGACCGCCCATGTGCGAGCCGCGTCGGGGCTTTCACGACTGGGCGATTTCGTGTAGCTGTCGAGACAGTGTAGTCGACATGAAGAAAAGCTACAGAACGATGACAACAGCGGTACACACGACAGTCACCGATAGACGCTCCGCCAATGAACATTGGCAATCGTCGGTCGCTAGACCGGCATTGTTCTTTCGCCGCTGGCTGGCGAACCCGCTGCAGATGGGCTCGGTGGTGCCGTCCTCGNNACCGGCTGTTCGTCGTCGAGATCGTCTCCGCCATGGCCGCGCACCTGCGCCGCGCGCTGCCGGGTGTCGAGGTGATCGAGGGCGATGCCCGCCGTCTGGCCGAGCTTGTGCCGACCGACTGGCACGGTCGCATCGGCACCGTGATATGCGGCATTCCGCTCGTGCTGCTGCCGTTGGCCG
>PLXO01000072.1 GCA_003151425.1 Acetobacteraceae bacterium | reverse complement strand
GTTGTCTTTGGGCGTCGCCTTACGTTGGGCGGGCCATCCAGGAATTTCGAGTTGTTATCACACCATCACGTTGTCGATCAGCCGTACCGACCCGAGCCGCGCCGCGGCGATCAGTCGCGCAAGCGGTCGCGCAGCGGCCAGCGGCGCCAGGGTCGGCCCGTCGACCAGCGCGACATAGTCCACCGCGAACCCCTCGCGCGTCAGGGTGGCGCGGGCATCGTCAAGTATCGGATCGGCGGCCGCACCCTGCGCCAGCCGACGCGCGGTCGCCTCCAGCGTGGCGAACAGGCGCGCCGCCTGCGGACGCTCGGACACCGCAATGAACCGGTTGCGTGACGACAGCGCCAGCCCGTCCGCCTCGCGCACGGTCGGCACGCCGATGATCTCCAGCGGCAGACGCAGATCGGCCACCATGCGGGTCACGACCTGAACCTGCTGCCAGTCCTTCTCGCCGAAATAGGCACGGTCGGGCCGCACCTGGCCGAACAGCTTGGCGCACACCGTTGCCACCCCGCGGAAATGCCCCGGCCGCGCATCGCCCTCCCATCGCAGCGCCGGCCCCTCCACGTTGATCGTCGTGGCATCGCCTGGCGGGTACATCGTCGCAAGGTCGGGCACCCAGACCAAATGGCAGCCCTGTGATTCAAGCTGCGCCCGATCGCCCGCCTCGTCGCGCGGGTAGCGCGCCAGGTCCTCGGTCGGCCCGAATTGCAGCGGATTGACGAAGATGGAGGTCACGACCGCTGCCTCGTGCGCCGTCGCCGCGCGCACCAACGCCATGTGGCCGTCATGCAGCGCGCCCATCGTCGGAACCAGCGCGAGCGAGTCGAACCGCCCACGCAACGTGGCGCAGTGGCGACGCAGGTCTTCGAGCGTTCGGGCAATCAGCATGGCGACGCAGCTTGGTGCCGCCGCAGGTTGAAGGCAACATGCACCGATCACACGCACCGACAACCGGAGGACCCGACATGCAGCTTGCTGGCCAGATCGCGCTCATCACCGGCGGATCGCGCGGCATCGGCCGCGCCACCGCGCTCGCCTTCGCCCGCGAGGGCGCCGACATCGCCTTCTGCCATCTGGATGACGGGGCGAAGGCCGAAGAGACAGCGGCGGAGATCACCGCGCTCGGCCGCCGCGCGCTGCACCGCTCGGTCGATGTGGCCGACATCGCCGCGACCAAAACATTTGCCCTGCTCGCCGCGCACACCTTCGGCCCGATCGACATCCTGCTCAACAACGCCGGCATGAACATCCGCAAGCCATTCGAGGCCTACACCGAGGCGGAGTTCGACCGCCTGATCGGGGTCCACCTGAAGGGCATGTTCTTCATGGCCCAGGCAGTCTATCCGGCGATGGTCGAACGCGGGCGCGGCTGCATCATCAACATCGCCTCCCAGCGCGGCCTGAAGGGTGCGGTGAACGCGGCGCCCTATTCCGCGGCCAAGGCGGCGATCATCGGCTTCACCCGATCCTTGTCGTGGGAGGCCGCGCCGAAGGGCGTGCGGGTGAACGCGATCGCTCCCGGCCCGATTGACACGGACCTGACCGCGACGATGACGCAAGAAGACCGCCAGGCCTTCATCGACGCGCTGCCCGCCGGCCGCTTCGGCCGCCCCGAGGAGATCGCCGCCACCGCGCTTCTGCTGGCCGGCCCGCAGGGCGGCTTCTACGTCGGCGCGTGCCTGTCGCCGAACGGCGGCGATGTGATGCACTGATTGCCAAACGTCCATCTTTCAACCTCTGTCCATTCCGCCCCCGCTGAGCTAATCCGGCCCTGATGGCGGACACCGAGACCGGCAAGCGCGCGGCACGCGCCTGGACGCGCGAGCAGACGCGACTGGGTGCGCGCGCGGCTCGGCCGGTGATTCTGCTCGGCCTGCTCGGCACGCTGCTTGCGCTGGGGCAGGCCTGGTGCGTGGCATCGGTCCTGGCAGCGGCGCTCGCCGGACACGGCATCGCGCCGATCCCCCTGGCGGGCTTCGCCGTGCTGGCACTCGCCCGCGCCGCGCTGGGATACCGGTCGGAACTGGCCGCGGCCGAAGCCGGCGCAGCCGCCCGGCGCCGGCTGCGCAGCGATGCCCTGACCCGCCTGCTGGGCGCCGGCCCGTCGCTGCTGCGCTCGCACCACTCGGGTGATCTCGCCAGCATCGTGGTGGACCGGATCGAGGCACTGGACGGCCTGTTCTCCCGCTGGGTCCCGGCGGCAAAGCTGGCGGTCGCCGGGCCCGCACTGGTCGCGCTCGCCGCGCTGTGGGCCGATCCGCTGGCGGCCCTGGCGCTGGTGCTGTGCGGCCTGCTGGTCCCGGTGGCCATGGCCGCGGCCGGCATCGGCGCGGCGGCCGCATCGCGCGGCCAGTTCCTCGCGCTGACCCGCCTGCAGGCGCGCTTCCTCGATCGGGTGCGCGGCATCGCCACCATTGTGCTCGCCGGCCGCGCGGAGGACGAGGCACAGGCCCTCGCCACCGCCGCCGCCGACCTGGGGTCGCGCACGATGCGGGTGCTGCGTGTCGCCTTTCTGTCCTCGGCGGCGCTCGATCTTGCCACCGTCGCCGCGCTGGCCCTGCTGGCCGTGCATTACGGCGTCGCGCTGCGCGCCGGCACCCTGACGCGGCCCGACCTGGCGCTGTTCGCGCTGCTGCTGGTGCCGGAATTCTTCGCCCCGCTGCGCGGTTTCGCGGCCGCCTACCAGGATCGGCTGCACGCCACGGGCGCCGCCGAAGCGCTGATCGACCTCCCCCCGGCACAGGCCCCGGCACCCGGCCCGCCCGCGGAGATCCGCACCGTCGCCGCGGCCGGCGTGACCGTCGCGTTCGAGGACGTGCATCTCACCTGGGATCCGGCCCGCGGTCCGGCGCTGGATGGGCTTAGCTTCCGTGTCCCCGCCGGCGAGACGCTGGTCCTCGCCGGTCCCTCCGGCGCCGGCAAGTCGACGGTGATCGAGATCCTGCTCGGCTTCGTCCGCCCGGACGGCGGGCGGGTGACGATCAACGGCGCCGACATCGCGGACCTGATGCCGCAGGCGCTGAACCGGCTGATTGCCTGGATCGGCCAGCGTCCGGTGCTGTTCGCCAGCTCGATCCGCGACAATATCCTGTTCGCGCGTCCCGACGCGACGGAGGCGGAGGTCGTCGCCGCCATCCGCGCCGCGCACGTCAGCGAGTTCGCCGATACGCTGCCGGACCGGCTCGATACCAAGGTTGGTGAAGGCGGCTACGGATTGTCTGGCGGCCAGGCGCAGCGCGTGGCGATCGCGCGGGCTTTCCTGAAGGACGCGCCGCTGCTGCTGCTGGACGAGCCGACCGCGTATCTCGATCCCGCCACCGAGTCCGAGGTGCTCGACGGTCTGCGCCGACTGGCGATCGGCCGCACGGTGGTGATGGCGACCCATTCCGCCGCCGCACAGGCTTTGCGCGGTCTGCGCATCGACATGCGTGAGGGCCGTGCGGTACCGTCGAGGGGCGTGGCGTGAGGATGCTGGGGCCGGGGAGCAAGCTTCTCCCCCTCCCCTTGAGGGCTTGGGCCGCGAAGCGGACCAAGGGTGGGGGGAGGGGTTGGTGCCCGGGTAGTACCGAACATTCGTACCGCGCCGACCCCTCCCCCCGCCCTTGGTCCGCTTCGCGGCCCAAGCCCTCAAGGGGAGGGGGAGAATGTTCCTCTTACTCCACGGCCCCACGCCGCCCCCCCTCATGACCGACCTCCTTCGCATTCTCGGCCTGTGGCGCGCTCGCACCGGCTGGCTGCTGCTCGGCGGCATCATCTCCCTCGCCGCGCTGGCCGCCGGGGTCGGCCTGATGGCCGTCGCCGGCGCAGTGCTCGCCGTCGCGGTGACCAGCGGTGCGCTCGTCGCCGCCGGCATCCTGCGTGGCCTTGGCACTGCGCGCGTCGTGCTGCGCTACCTCGAACGCCTGGTCACCCACGCCGCCACCTTCCGCGCGCTGGCCGACCTGCGCGTGTGGTTCTTCCGTCGCCTGGCGCGAGGCGGGGCAGGGGGGCTCGGCTTCCGCCAGGCCGGCGACCTGCTCTCCCGCCTGGTCGGCGACATCGAGGCGTTGGACGGGCTCTACTTACGCATCCTGCTGCCGCTGGCCGGCGCGGTCTTCCTGCTGCCGGTGCTGGGCATCGTCGTGGGAACGCACAGCGTCGGCCTGGCAATCGCCCTCGTCCTGCTGTTCGCGCTGTCATCGTTCGTGTTGCCGTGGCGCGCCGCCCGCTCCGCCGCCGCCGCCGGCACCGCCCTGGCCGAGACCGCGGGCGCCGTCCGCATCGTCGCACTCGACGCCCTGACCGGGCTGCGCGAGGTGCGCGCCTTCGGTGCCGAGGGCCGCATGGTCGCCGCCATGCAGGCGCGCGAGGCCGCGCTGCTCGCCGCGCAGCACACCATCGCCAAACGCACCGCCGTCGCCACTATCGGCGCCTTCCTGTGCGGCCAGGCAGCGATCTTCGCCGTGCTGCTGGCCGCCGGCGCCAGTCCCGCCGCTGCCGTCGCCGCCGCCTTCCTGGTGCTGGCCGCGTTCGAGGCGGTCGGTGGCCTGCCGCGCGCCGGCGCGCTCGCCGGGCATGCCGCCGCCGCCGCGCACCGCGTCCTGCAGGCCGCCGAAGAACCGGTGCCGGTGCCCGATCCCGTCAGCCCGAAGCCGATCCCGCCCGGCTACGCGCTGCGCTTCGAGGGCCTGCACTACCGTTGGCGCCCCGACCTGCCGCCGGTGTTTCGCGGCCTGACCCTGGAGGTGCCGGCGGGCGCGCGCGTCGCCCTGCTCGGGCCGTCCGGCGCGGGCAAGTCCACGCTCGCCGGGTTGGCCCTGAAGGTGGCCGCTCCCACGCAGGGCCGCATTCTGCTGGGCGGCGTCGACATTGCCGATCTGACCGCGGCGACGTTGCGCGCCCGGATCGGCTGGCTGTCGCAGGCGACGCACCTGTTCGACGACACGATCCGCGCCAACCTGCGACTTGCCCAGCCAGACGCCGACGACGCGGCGCTGTGGGCTACGCTGGATGCCGCGCAGATCGGCGACGTGGTCCGGGCGCTGCCGGATCGCCTCGATACCTGGGTGGGTGAGGGGGGGGCGCGCTTCTCCGGTGGCCAGGGACGCCGCCTGGCCCTGGCCCGTGCGCTGCTGTCGCCGGCGCCGATCCTGATCCTGGATGAACCATGCGCGGGCCTGGATGCCGCAACCGAGAGCGCCTTCCTGGGCACGCTGAACGAGGTCGTTCCAGGGCGCACGATCATTATTATTACGCACCGGCTGATCGGCATCGAACGGCTCGATCGCGTCTGGCGCCTGTCGAATGGCCAGGCGGTGGCGGCCGCGGCGTGAGCGCTGCAAGACTACGACAGCCCCGGCAGCGGCCCGGGTACGCCGAACAGCCAGCCTTGGCCGAACGTGCAGCCCAGTTCTTCCATCAGCCGGGCCGTCTCCTTGGTCTCGATCGTCTCCGCGATGGTCTCCGCATCCACCGAGCGCGCCAGGTCGAGCATCGAGGTGACGACCTTGCGCTCGCGCTGGCTGCGTACCGCGCCCTGGACATAGGCGCCGTCGATCTTCAGGTAGTCCACCGGCAGATCGCGGAGATAGCGGAAGGCGGCGGCACCGGCGCCGAAATCGTCCAGGCACAAGCCGATATTCTGCTCGCGCAGCCGCTCCAGCATGGCCGCAGCGGCGGCAATATCCTCGATCTCCGCGGTTTCGGTCAGCTCGATCAGCAGCCGCCGATATGACCCGCTCGGCAGCAGCTTCAGCAGGCGCACCCGGAACGACTCGCTCTGCATCGACAGGCCGGAGACGTTCGCCGCGATCGAGCAGCGCGGCGCACGATCCAGCACCGCAAGCACCTGTTCCACCACCGCAAGGTCCAGCTCCTCGGCGAGGCCAAGCGCCTCGACGCAGTTGACGAACTCTTGCGTGTTCTGCCACATCGCGCCGGGCATCGGGCTCGGGCGCAGCAGCGCCTCGTAGTGGTGCACGATCCGGCTGCTCAGCGCGACCACCGGTTGGAACACCAACTGGAACCGCCGGCTGGCGATCACCTCGCGCAACGCCGCGGTCTGGTCCTGTGCCTGCTCGATGAAGCCGGCGAGACCGGCGGCGAATCCGCTGGCTGCCACGGCCGCGGCGCCGCTCGCCGCAAACTTGGCCAGGGCAAAGCGCAGCGCCCGAGCCGCCTGTGCGGGCTTCAGGCTGGGCTCCGACAGACCGATCGTCTGGCTGTCGACCGACACCGCGCATCCATCCGGCCGCGCCGCGAGCAGCGCTTCGAGGCCCGAGGCGAGCCTGGCGATGTCGAGCTGCCGCTGGCTGAGCACGCCGTAGCGACCTGCGGCGACCTCGCCGACGATGGCACCCGGACCCGCCACACTGCCGAGCGCGTCGCCGACGGCATCGCGCCATGCGTTGCGCTGCTGCTCGCTTGCGGCGTCCGTTGTCGTCGGCCAGCCCTTGATGTCGAGCAGCCCAAGCTTGGCCGGCTGCCCGCCATGCAATTGTGCCTCGACCTCCTTGGCGAACAATGCCGCCGTCTTCAGACCGCCGGCTTTCGCCGGTGGTGCAACCGGTACCGGCCCAAGCGTCACACAAACCCGGTGCCGTGGACCTGGCAAGGTCAACGTCGCGAGGGCGCATGGCGTGCCGGCGGCATCGCTCAGCCGCAGCAACACCGGCGGCATACGGCCGCTCAGCGCGGTATTGATCAGCGTGCGACTCAGGGCGTCGTGATCGGCCGGTGCGATCAGGCTGCTCAACTTGCGCCCCATGAAGCGTTCCGCCGGCTCGCCGAAGCGCGTCAGGAAGGCGCCGGCCGCCCAGGTGATGCTGGAATCATGGGCGATTTCCACCAGCAGCTCTGCGGCGGCGAAGGCGAAGGCCAACAGGCGGCCGCGCGATATGGCGGGGTCGGGCGCAGCGGTGTCGGGCATTCGGCCTGTCCAGCTTGGTGCCGCCAGAGGCGCCCCGAACCATTGACGCGGGATGAATTTTTGTTGCGCACCTGCAATGCGACGCACGCTTGCTGGAACGGCGGTGACGCCGGCCGGCCCGGTTGCGCGGCGCTTCACGCTCGATATGCGGCGTTCGAAGGTGTGACGCCACGGATCAACATGGATAAGACAGACGCAATCCGCGGATTCGACTGACGCAACCCGCCGATCAAACGCCGGTTTGCGTATGCGTCCGTGGTTCGTTACCGGTTCCAAAGGCCATAACACTGGCGCATCGGCCAGCTCCAGGCCTTGCGCCCGCGGCGTGGATGTTGACGCATCGTATACCACTCGGCAGGTAGGTAGGGGCCTCAGTGGAAGGAGCCGGCGATGCGCCGATTCGCCTGCCTGGTATTGCTCACGATCGCCGCCTGCACTGCATCGCCGACGCCGCCGCACCGGATCAGCGTGTTCTTCGAGGAATGGTCGGCGGCGATCGATCCACCGGCGATCGAGGCGATCAGCGGCGCCGCACAGTGGGCCAAGGACCATCCCGGCGACGTCGTGAAGGTGATCGGCTATGCCGACCCCACCGGCAGCGGCGCCGCCAACGACGCCATATCGCGCACCCGTGCCCAGGTGGTGGCGGACCAGCTCGTCAAGGACGGGATGGATCGTGCCCGCATCATCCTCGGCGCGCAGGGCGCCACCGGCTTTACGATGACCAGTCAGGAGAGCCGCCGCGTCGAAATCGCCATCGGCGGTTCCTGAGCATGGATGCAATGGTGCCCCAGTCACTGGCCGATCCCGCACTGGCCGATCCCGCACTGGCCGATCCCGCACTGGCCGATCCCGCACTGGCCGATGCCGAAGCGGTGGTGCGCCGCGTCTTCGGCTTTCCTGGCTTTCGCGGCCTGCAGGAGCAGGTGGTGCGCCATGTCGTCGGCGGCGGCGATGCGCTGGTGCTGATGCCGACCGGCGGCGGCAAGAGCCTGTGTTACCAGGTGCCGGCACTCTGCCTGCCCGGCACCGCGGTCGTCGTTTCGCCGCTGATCGCGCTGATGGACGACCAGGTCGCCGCGCTGCGTCAGCTCGGCATCGCCGCCGGCGCGCTGCATTCCGATCTCGAACCCGCCGAGGCGCGCAGCGTCACCCGCGACCTGATCGAGGGCCAGCTCGACCTGCTGTATGTCTCGCCGGAACGCCTGCTGGGCAACGGCACGCTGGAGCGGCTGTCGCGCCTGAAGCTCGCACTGTTCGCGATCGACGAGGCGCATTGCGTCTCGCAATGGGGCCACGAATTCCGCCCGGAATATCGCGCCCTGTCCTGCCTGCCCGGCCACTTCCCCGGCATCCCCCGCATCGCGCTGACCGCCACCGCCGATCCGCGCACCCGCATCGACATTCTGCGCGGCCTGGCGATGCCGGACGCCGAGGTGTTCATCGCCAGCTTCCATCGCCCCAATCTGGCGATCGCCGCGGCGCCCAAGGTCGGCGAGACCGCGCAACTGCTCGAGGTCCTGGCGCGCCACGTCGGCGAGTGCGGCATCGTCTATTGCGGCTCGCGCGCGAAAACCGAGCGGATCGCGCAAAAATTGCAGGACAGGAATATTCCGGCGGTGCCGTTCCACGCCGGGCTCGATCCGGCGCACAAGCGCGCCTCGCTGACCCGCTTCCGCTCCGGCGAGCCGGTGGTGATCGTCGCCACCATCGCGTTCGGCATGGGCATCGACCGGCCCGACGTCCGCTTCGTCGTGCATCTGGACATGCCCGACAGCCCGGAGGCCTGGTACCAGCAGATCGGCCGCGCCGGGCGCGACGGCGAGCCGGCCGAGGGGCTGCTGCTGTATGGCGGCCAGGACATCGCCCAGGCGCGGCACTGGCTGGCGCAGTCGAGCGCCCCGGACGCGCAGAAGCACGTCATGCGCGCCAAGCTCGAAGAGATGATCGCGCTGACCGAGACGGCGTCCTGCCGCACCGCGGCCCTGCTCGCCTGCTTCGGCGAGACGCTGCCGGAGCCGTGCGCGCACTGCGACACCTGCCTGGCGCCGCCCAGCACGGTCGATGCCACCGAGGAATCGCGAAAACTGCTGTCGGCGGTGTATCGCACCGGCCAGCTCTTCGGCGCGATCCATCTGGCTTCCGTGCTGCGCGGCGAGAAGACCGACGCGGTGCTGCGGCACGGCCATGACCGGCTGTCGACGTTTGGCCTCGGGGCCGACCGGACCTCCGGCTACTGGCGCGGCCTGATCCGCCAGCTTATCGGCCTCGGGGTGCTCGACATCGACACCGAGGGCCATGGCGGCCTCTTTCTGGTGGCGGAGAAGGCCCGCCCGATCCTGCGCGGCGAGCAGAGCGTGACGCTGCGCGAGGCCGGCGTCGCGCGGCCGCGGCGTGGGCGGGAACCGGCGTTCGCGGCGGGCGACACCGCACCTGGTGGCCGCACGAAAGGTGGTCCCGTGGTTGCTGGCGCCGTGGTTGCCGGGCCGGTATCGGAGGGCCGCTTCGGTGCGCTACGCGCCTGGCGTGCCGCCGAGGCGAAGGCGCAATCGATCCCGCCGTATGTCATCTTTCACGACACCGTGCTGCGCGACATCGCCGCGGTGCGCCCGCAAACCCTGGAGGAGCTTGGCCAGATCAAGGGGGTCGGCGCCTCCAAGCTGCAACGCTATGGTGTGCGCGTCTTGAAGGTGCTGCTCGAGGCCGACGCAGCATAGGGTGCGTCGGCAAGGCGTCCGCGGACGCCACGCCGGATGTCGCGATCATCGCCGCTGAAGCACCGCACTGGCATCGGTTTTTCAGAGCCCCTTTGGCGTGCCGCCGGGGGTCTTTTTTTGCTGCCGATTGACAGCAACCGTTCGGGCGGCGCAGGAACCAGACGCAATCGGACATCGCGACGGCCAAGTCGAATACCATGGCGTTTTTGGCTTGGGACGAGGTGGACGGAGCGCGATTCGCGCGGGTCACGCGCATCGTTTCGCGGCTGCTGATTTCAGCAAGGAACTGATCATCACCGTCATGTGGGACTGGGCGATTTGATTGCTGCCGCGCTCGCCGATCCTTTCGCCGCAGCCGGCAGGGCGCGGCCCGAAGACCGGCGCGGCATGCCGGGCATTCGTCTCGACCTGCCCGATCACGCCTGTGTCGCCGCCGTCGCCGCCAAGCTCGAGGTCGCGCCGCTGGCGGTCGTCCTGACCCTCGCAGGTCTCGCCGTCACCAGGGTCTGTGATCGCGACGAGATGGTCATCGGCTGTCCCATGGACGAACGCGTCGCAGCGGCGGGGCCGGTCCGGTCGGTTCGCTTCGCTGTGTCCCCGGCAACCCTGCTCGGCGGGGCGATCCGCGCCACCGCCGATGCGCTGCTGCCGGCGCCGGAGCCGACGCCCTGCGAGGCGATCCTGCGCTGGCCGCACGCGGTGTCCTCGGGCGCGGCCGTACTGTCCTTTGACGTCGCCCCCACCGCACCAGCGCAGGCCTTCGCCACCGCATTCGGCTGTCTGCTGGACGCCTGCGCCGTGTCGCTCGACACACCAGTGGCCGCGCTC
Source organism: Acetobacteraceae bacterium (assembly GCA_003151425.1). Lineage (GTDB taxonomy): Bacteria > Pseudomonadota > Alphaproteobacteria > Acetobacterales > Acetobacteraceae > Palsa-883. Next base: position 4,955 of record PLXO01000072.1, on the reverse strand, counting down.
GCGATTGTGCCGCCGGCGCAGGTGGCGGCGCTGCTGGCGGCGGCGGCCGGGCCGACGGTCGCGCTGGGGAAGGTGCCAAGCCTCCCAGCCCTGATCGCATCCCAGGCCGCGCGAACCCCATCGGCGATTGCCGTCCAGGACGCCGTCGAGGCGCTCGACTATCGCGGCCTGCTCACCCGGGCCACGGCGCTGGCCGGGGCGCTTGCGGAACGCGGCATCGGGCGCGGCGACATCGTCGCCCTCGCCTTGCCGCGCAACGTCAGCCTGGTGGTGGCGCTGCTCGCGGTGCAGCAGGCCGGCGCTGCCTTCCTGCCGCTCGACACCTCCTATCCGCGCGAACGCCTCGCCTTCATGCTGCGCGATGCCGGGGCGGCGCTGGTGCTGGCGACGCAGGCGTTCGACGCCGATGTGCCGGTGCTGCGGCTGGACTCGCCGTGCCCCGCGGCCGAGCGTCGCCCCGGGGTCCCCGGGCCGGCCGCTGGGTCGGCCGCTGGGCCGGACGACCTTGCCTACGTGCTCTATACGTCCGGCTCGACCGGTCAGCCGAAGGCGGTCGAGGTGACCCAGCGCAGCATCGCCAACCTCGCCCTCTGGGGCGCGGCCATGCTTGGCCCGGAAGCCTGCACGGGCGTGCTGTTCTCGACCACTCTGGTTTTCGATGTCGCGATGTTCGAGCTGTTCAGCCCGCTGGTGTCCGGCGGCCGCGTCCTGGTGATGGACAATCTTCTCCCGGCCCTGCTGAGCAGCCGGCTGCGCGGCGAGGCGCGCGTGGTGAGCAGCAGCCCGACGGTGCTGGATGCGGTGCTGCGCGCCGGCGGTCTTCCGCCGATGGTTCGCTGCGTGGTGGCGGCCGGCGAGGCGCTCAGCCGCGATCTCGCGGATCGGCTGTTTGCGGCGCTGCCCGGGCTGCGATTGGTGAACGCCTATGGGCCGACCGAGGCCACGGTCTATGCCAGCGCCACCGAAATCGACCAGGCCGCGCGCGAAACGCCGCCAATCGGTCGGGCGATCGCCAACATGGCGCTCTACGTGCTGGACCGTGCCGGCCGCCTGGTTCCCGAGGGCGTGACGGGCGAGCTCTGCCTGGGCGGGGTCGGGGTCGCCCGCGGTTATCTGAACCGGCCGGATCTGACGGCGGAGCGGTTCATCGCCAACCCGTTTGGGCCGGGCCGGCTCTATCGCACCGGTGATCGGGCCCGCGTGCGGCCGGATGGGCAGATCGAGTTCCTCGGCCGGGCGGATGGCCAACTCAAGCTAAAGGGCGGGGTGCGCATCGAACCGGAAGAGGTGGAGGCGGCGCTGCGCCGGCTGCCGGGCATCGCGGCAGCCGTGGTCGGCGCGGACGGTGCGGGTGCTGCGCGGCGGCTGGTCGGTTGGATTGTGCCCGACGCCCAGAGGCCTGCCCCCACAGTCACCGACCTGCGTCGCGGGTTGGCGGCGCTGCTGCCGCGGTGGATGATTCCGACCGCCTTCGTCTTTCTGCCGGCGCTGCCGGTCACCCTCAGCGGCAAGCTCGATCGCGCTGCCCTGCCCGCGCCGGCCATCAAGGACGGCGGCCATGATGCCCGCCGCCTACCCGCAACGCCGACGCAGCAGGCCATATTCGACCTTTGGCGTGATGTTCTGGACATTCCGGCAATCCGCAGCGGCGCGTTCGGTGTCGACGACGATCTGTTCGACGTTGGTGGCGACTCGCTGGCCGCCGTGCTGCTCAGCGCCGAGATCGAAGCCGTCTTCGGCACGCGCATTCCCGACGAGGCATTGGCGCAGGGGATGAGCGTGGCCCGGCTGGCCGCCTTGCTGGAGACGCCGGCGGCCGGGCCGGGCCTGTGTCTGTTGGTGGACGGCCGGCGGATCGAGCCGGAAGTAGTGGGCCCGCACCATTTCGTCTTCCGCGTGAAGCTGCCCGCGGAGACGCTACGCCTGCTCTCCCACGCCGCGGTGCCCCGCGAGGTCGGCACCGCGGACGATGACCGGAGGCTCGGCGTGCAGATCGTCAGCCTGACCTGGGAGCAGGGCGAGCGGCGGGAGACGCTGCCGCTCGCGGCGCCATTGCTGGGCGAGGGTTTTTATGCCGTCGAGCGGACCGGCGCGCGCTGGACCAATGGCGATGCCTGGCTGGCAGGGGACCTGATTCCCGCATGGCAGGGCGAGGCGCTCCTGCGATTACATGGCCGGGTGTGGCAGACGCAGGCTTCCGCCACCGCGCCATCGCAGCAGAATGCCTGGCTTGCCGGCTTCGAGAGCCTCGGCGATAGCTGCGAATTCGGCTTCCTGCAGAAGCATTTCCACGTCCGCCAGCCGCTCGGCCTGCTGCGATGGGCAAGCACGGACTATCGGCGCCTGCTCGCCGGTCTCATCGACGGTTTCATCGGACTGACGCAGCCCGAAAGGATCCAGATCATACCAGGGGCTCCGGATGACCTGCTGGCAACTCCCTATTGCCACCTGCACACTTTCCATCCCAGGACCGGCACTGCCGTGTCGCGCATCGCGTTGATCCACCAACGCGCGATGGGCGCACTCGGCTTTCTGCGCCGCCAGTTGCTGTGCGATATCGCCGAGGGGCGGAAGATCTTCGTCTTCAAGTCCGAGGCGGCCGAGTTCGACGGTGTCGCGATGCGCCGCCTGCATGCCGCCTTGCGCCGCCATGGACCGGCGGCACTGCTGTGCGTCACGCTGGCCGCGGACCGCAATGCTGCCGGCGAGGTCACCCGCCTCGAGCCTGGCCTCTACGCCGCCGGGGTCAGCCGCTTTGTGCTGGCCGACGGCCCCTACGACGAATGGCTGTCGATCTGCCGCCAGACGTTGCGTCTCCACCATGCGGCGATCCGCCAATCCGGATAGAAGCCGATTCAGGTCGGTCTTGCTGCGAGACGGCTGTCTCGCAAATGCCGCCGGCGGCTGGCCTATAGACGTACACCTCTCCCGCCAAGCGCGGGAGAGGTGTACGCGATCAGCTTCCCGCCGCGCCGGCGACAGCCAACGGCACCAGCCGTCCGACGTGACCCAGCTCGCGTTCCAGCACCAGATGCCGATCATGGAACGCCGCGACACTCGGCTGATGCGCGATCGAGACGATCGTGGTGTGCGGCAGACGCTCCTTCAACGTGCGATACAACTGCGCCTCGGCTTCCGGTTCGAGGCTGGCGGTCGCCTCGTCCAGGAACAGCCAGTCCGGCTTGGCCAGCAGGGCGCGGGCCAACGCCAGGCGTTGCTGCTCACCGCCCGACAGCCGCTGGGCCCACGGTTCATCCGCGTCCAGGTGGTCGACCAACTGCGGCAGGCCGGCGTCCCGCAGTGCCTGGCCGATCTCCTCATGCGTGTGCGCGCCGGGCGGCGTCGGGTAGCAGACGATATGCCGCAGCGAGCCGAGCGGGATGTAGGGACGTTGTGGCAGGAACAGGCAGCGCCCGCTTGGCTGATGCACCTGGCCGCGGCCGAACGGCCAGATGCCGGCGATGGCGCGAAACAGCGTGGACTTGCCGGACCCCGAGGGCCCGGCGATCACCGTCGCGGTGCCGGGGAGCAGCGTCAGCGCGGTGTCTTGCAGCAAGGCGGTTTCGTTCGGCAGCGCAACCGTCAGATGTTCCAGCCGCAGGGTGTTGTCCGCCGATGTGTCAACCGCGATGCCCTGCGTGGCCGCTTCGCGCGCGGCGACGATCGCCCGCTGGAACGTCGCCAGACGTTCCACGATCGCGCGCCATTGCGCCAGCGAGCTGTAGGCGTTGACCACCCAGGACAGTGAGCTGAGCACCTGCTCGAACGCGCCGACGGTCTGCAGCATCTGACCGAGCTGCACCCGTCCGGCGAAATAGCCCGGTGCAATCATGAGGATCGGAAAGATCGCCGACGCCTGACCCTGACCGACCACCACCATGTTGAGCAGCTTGGTCCGCGTCATGATGGCACGCCAATTGCCGACCACTGCCGTGAATCGGTGCAGTAACGTATGGTTTTCCTCGGCCTCGCCATGGTACAGCGCGATGCCCTCCATATTCTCCCGCAGGCGCACCAGCGCGTAACGAAAATCCGCTTCGACGCGCTGCTGGCGGAACATGATGGCGGCGAGCGGCCGGCCAACCAGGTGCGTGAACACCGTGCCGACCGCGGCATAGACCACCGCAACCCAGAACAGGTAGCCCGGGATACGGATACCAAACAGCTCGATCGCGCCGGACAGGGCCCACAGGATGGTGAGGAAGCTGAACAGTGACACCACGCTCCGCATCAGCCCGAGGCTCAATGTCAGGGTGGCCTCCGTGAAATCGCGCAAATCTTCGGCGATGCGCTGGTCGGGGTTATCGGTACCGATCCCGGCGCGATCCGTTGTCAGGCTGATGCGATAATAGGCGCGGTCGGCCAGCCATTGCTCCAGAAAACCCGCGGTCAACCAGCGGCGCCAGCGGATCTGCAGCCATTGGTTGAGATAGATCTGGTAGATCGCCACGCCGATATGCGTGAAGGCGAGCACGGTGAAACCGAAGGTGAAGCCGGTCGCCGTTCGGTGGTAGATCAGGATGAGCTGAACGAATGTATCCCAGTCCTTCGCCTGCAGCGCGTTGTAGAAATCCGCCCGCCAGAAGTTGAACAGCACCGACAAACCGACCGACGCCAGGTTCAACGCGATGATGGAAGCGAGCAGGCCGCGCGCGGACCACCGCTCCTCGGACCGGAAATATGGGATGGCGAGACGCCAGGCGTCTTTCAGGAACGGGCCAAGTCCACGCATGATTTGGATCACCTTTGTGCTTGCGCGTGCAGCGACGCGACGAGGACAGCGAGTCGGACGACCGACGGGCGGCGATTCACGCCAGGATCAGAATGACCATACACGCTGCACGAAGTCGGGGCACGCACGGCCGCCGCGCCTGCTGTCGGGTGAGGGAAGCAAGGTCAGGGCTCCGCCCCCGGCCTCCGCCGGTGCAGGCCTGAAACCCGCCAGGGGGCTTTGC
>PLXO01000057.1:56268-104570 GCA_003151425.1 Acetobacteraceae bacterium | reverse complement strand
TAGTCTTTGGGCATTGCCTTAGCGCCTGATTTGCTGCTGCGCCACGGTCCTCGCGGCATCCTGGCGGAACAGCGTATCGATCGCCTGCTTCTGCTGGTCGGACAGCACGCCATAGAGCGCCTCGAACGCGGTCGCCAGCGCCTCGGTGTTGTCGGCGTAGGCGCGCGCGACCTTGGCGTAGGATTTCATGTTGTCGAGCGCGCTCATGGTGGCGGCGGAACTGGCACGCTGCCGGAACAAGGCGTCGGTGCTCGTTGCGTTGTCGCGCATGGCCTGGGCGAATGCGTTCCATTGCGGCGTCTGCGCGTCGGTGACGTGGAGCTGGGTGCGCAACGCCTGAATGCGCTGATCGGCCGCCGACTGGGGTGACGGGTGCGGTGCCAGCGGAGCGGGGGAGGTCTGCGGTGGCGGCGGCGGGACCGACTGCGCGGCGGCCGTATGTGCGGCTGCGATCATCACGGCAGCCGCGGCCAGGGCCACACGGCGCAGGCATGCTTGGTTCATCGAAAGCCCCCGTTCTGCTCGACTGAATTCAGGAAAGGCCGGATCGGCGAGGCGGACCATCAGCGCTCGCGGTGCTCGCCGCCCGGTCGGCCGGCCGCATGGCCACCGCCGCCGCCGGGCGCCTTGACGGGGCCGCCTGCCGCATGCACCGCCGCTGGCGCTCCCGCACGTACTCCTGAGCGGCCGGACGCGAAATTCGGGCCGGATCGGAAGCCGCCGGCATGCGACGCCCAGGCGTGCGACTGCCAGCCGCGCGATCCCGGATCACCGGAAGCCCAGCCGTGCGGCCCCCAAACGCGCGCTCCCGGATCGTGCCACGCCCAGCCATGGCCTCCCCAAGCCCAACCGCCCCACTCCCAGCCGACACCCCAGGCGCCGACCCCGAAGGCGGTGAACGCCAGGAAGGGAGGGCCGAAGAACAGCGTCGGAGGGCCGGCGGCGATGATGATCGCCGGCGGCGGCAGGATCACGATCGGGGGCGGCGCGGCGGCCACCAGCATTTCCTCGGGCGAGACGACGAAAGGTGGCGCCGGTGCGGCGGCGACGGCGGGCGCTGCCTCGGGCGGCGGCGGCGGCGCGGCGGCGACAAACGGCGGCGGGATCAGGGCGGGGATGCCGAGCACGATCGGCGGCGGGGCCACATAGATCGGCGGCGGGGCGAACACGATCAGCGGGGTGACGAACAGAGCGGCGGGCCCTCCGAGGACCACGACGCCATTCCAGGCCCAGTCGGCGTTCCAACCCCAGCCCGCGCGCCAACCCCAGCCGGCGCGCCAGCCCCAGCCGCCAGTGCGCCAACCGAAACCGTCTCCCCGGTCCCAGTCGTGCCGGGCGCCCCAGGGGGCGTGCTGCGCGACCGGGTCAACCCAGCCGGTGCGATGGTCCGCACCAGGGCGAAACGCCGCAGCATGCCCGCGTGGGTCGGTCCCTGGCGGCCCGTAGCTTCTGGCGCCTGGCGCGCCACGTCCGCCGTATTCGGCAACCGGTCGGCCGGGAAAACCGCGCGCGACGCCCGGGGCGCCATGGAGGGCTGGCCCGGCGGCTGGGCCGGCGTGCGACGCACGGGCGGGTTCGCGGCCGTTCCTCTCGCTTGGCTGCCCGGACGCCATGGAGATGGAGCTCGCGGCAAGACCGGCGGCCGCAACCAGCGACAGCGCCGATCGGGCAAATCGACCTCGCAGGTTGCTGATCATTCGGGACTCCGTGGATTGCGTGTTCACATAAGAGCTCACATGCAGGCGGTATTATGGCCGAGTTCCGTTTGGATGTGCCCCTCTCGGCGAGTTGATCGACGATGCTTCCGGGCAGGCGTGACGAACCGGGTGAACGGAGAGAACCTGGGGGTTCCGCGCCTGATCTTCCTGCGTTCATCCGACGGCCGTGACGGCACGGCGACAAAGGTTTCGCGGAGCAAGTGATCCGGGTTATCACTGCAAGCTGCGACATGGGGGACGGCGATGAAGTGTGTCGTGGTCGGCGGCGGCGTCATCGGAGCCAGCGTCGCCTGGCATCTGGCGCGGCAGGGGATTGGCGAGGTGGTCCTGCTCGAGCGCGATCGGCTCGGCTCCGGGACCACCTGGCATTCCGCGGGCAACATCACCTGGAAGCCGACGCCGACCTACGACGCGCCTATTCTGTACGCATTTGAAACTTTGGCCCGCCTCAAGGAGAGCGGACACGAGACCGGTTGGCTGACGACCGGGCGGATGTTCCTGACGCGCACCGTCGAGACGCGGGGCACATTGGAGCAATTCGACAGGGTGGCGCAGGAGCGGGGGATCGCGGCACGGTGGCTCGAGCCGAGCGAGGCGCGCGCGCTGCATCCGCTGCTCGATCCGACGACCGTCGAGGGGATTTGGCTCAATCCGTTGTCCGGCCGGCTCAACCCGGCGGACCTGACCTCGGCGTATGCGAGCGCGGCGCGGCGTGCCGGCGCGCGGATCAGCGAGAGCGTCGACGTTGTCGGGGTTGCCGTGGACGCCGGCCGGGTGACCGGCGTCGAAACGAGCGACGGGTTCGTCGCCGCCGACGTCGTCGTTGCCGCGGCCGGCCTGTGGTCGCGCGGCTTGCTGGCGCCGCTCGGTGTTGCGCTGGCGCAATGGCCGTGCGAGCATTTCTACGTCATCGCCGAAGTCTCGCCGCGCCTGCCCAGGGAAACGCCGTCCTTCGTCGCGCCCGACGACCTGATCTACGGGCGGGAGGAGGTCGGCAAGTTCCTGTTCGGCTGCTTCGACGAGAACGCCAAGACGTTAGACCCGGCGAGCCTGCCGAAGCCGTTTTCGTTCACGCTGCTACCGCCGGACTGGGACAAGACCGCACCGTATTTCGAGCAGGTGATGCGGATATTTCCGGCGGTTGAGAAGGCGCCGATCCGTCATTTCGTCAACGGTCCGGAAAGTTTTACCCCCGACGGGCTGCCGCTGATCGGCCGCGTGCCGAACATTGACGGCCTGCTCGTGGCGACGGCGATGAATTCGGCCGGGGTCACCTGGTCGGCCATGACAGGGTCCCTGATTGCGGATATCGTTGCCGGGTTGGAATCGAAGTTCGATGCGAGCCGGTATGATCCGTTGCGATTTGGTGACAGAGGTGGAGATCTCGCTTGGTTGCAGGCCGAGGTCTCGGGCATCGTCAGCCAGGGTTATCGCAACCAGAACCGATAACAGCGCCGATGATCTCGCAAGAGATTAAGCGATGGGAGCTGAGCGGGTCCTGCTAGAGCATTTTCGCGCTGACTGGCATCGCCGGCCACACCTGTCCCGGCCACACCTGTCCCGGCCACACCTGTCCCGCCACACCTGTCATTGCGAGGAGCGCAGCGACGAAGCAATCCCCTGCGTCCGGGGCAGGGGATTGCTTCGTCGCTGCGCTCCTCGCAATGACAGGCGGAGTTTCCGGTCAGCGTGACAATGCTCTTGTCCCGCTGCGTAGAGATTTTGAACGTTTGGTTCTCGCCTGATTCCGGAGCCAAAAATGCTTCGCGCGTCCGGTGCATCGCGGCTCGTCGACAGTTCCGTAACCATCTCTCGGCGGCATCGCAAAGGAAGGCTTTTAACGCAGATGCAGGAAGAAGATGCACGCAAAACACGCAGATAGAAACAGATAGAATGATCCTTGCCTATCCGGTTGTCGCACACAGCCGCAACATCTGGTGTGAGGAATCTCTAGAGATGGGTGGCAGTCCACCACCAATAGTGGTCGTCTGTGTCAACCGGATAGGCAAGGAATGATCTATCGGGACGGGTCATCGGCTCCGCGTTCGTCGTGCTCAATACGCGCGAGGCGGATTCTTGGAATAGGTCTATAGAATGTTTCATACCCGGATTAAGTGCACGGTCTCGGACTTCAGCCTTGGGATCGCTTGCAGGTCGCGGTTTTCCGGTGGTCTTGGGGCAGCCTGTCCCGGAGGAACATTCGCTTGCCGGGAGACCTGCGTCCGCAATCACGCGGCCCGCCGCGGCAGGAAGCTGCGGCCGGCGTCAGGGCTGTGGACGAGGCCGCCGACGCGGACCAGCGCCGCCAGCACGGCCTCGACCTGGGGCAGCACGCGGCGCCCCTGGCGGAAGCGCGCGGCGAGGGCGGTGGGGGTGACCGGCGTGGTGAGCGAGGTCAGCACCGACAGCACGGCGGCGGTCTGTTCCAGTTCGCTGGCTGGGAAGGACGGCTTCGGACCAGTGACGGCGGCAGCGGCAGCGGCCGGCTCCCGCATCGCGCCGCCGGTCAGGTCCAGTTTTTCCCGCGCGCTGCCGAAGCGTGGAATCTGGTAGTCGGGACGGAGCCAGCGGACTTTTCCCCCGGCTTCCTCCCGCACCCGTTCCTGGTTGAGCGCGACCAGGCGGACGAGGATGTCGTTGTCGTTGAGGTCGGCCGGCCAGCCGTAGGCGGCGGCGACGGCGGCATCCAGTTTGTCGTGGAGTTCCTTCAGGATCAGCACCAGGCCGTCGTCGAAGACGCGGCGGTCGTCTGTGTCCAGGGTGTCAGGTGCGGTGCCGGCGCGGAGTTTTTCCAGCACGTTGTAGAGGCCGGTCAGGGTGAGGTGCGGGTGCTCGTGCAGCACGCGCTTGCGATGGGTGTCGAGATCCTCGGCGATACGGCGGATAGCATGTGTCTGAGTTTCATCCGCGGCTGGGAACGGGAACGGATCAAAGCAGCGCGATGTTATGTACGTCGGCCGATCTTCCAGCGTCGCCCCAGTCGCGGATGCCCACGCCAAATGGACCCGCGACGACAGTACACCCAGGATGGAGCTCTCGTCACTCGCGAAGCACACCAAACGCACGTCTGGCAAAATATCACCGTCAAGGAACTGGAACACGCGGTGTTTTGCTATGACCGCTGCGGCGGCATATCGGGTTAAGCCCACCAAAGCAGGGCGGAATTCTCGACGTGGTTCGCCAAAAATCCACCAGTTATCCCGATAGGATTGTCTGTTATTCTTGTCGCGTTCTGGTTTTACATTCGTGTGGAGATATTGATAAACTTCCGGAAAGCGCTTTCGTACATCTTCGATATTGAGTCCGAATAAGTCAATGACTACCACGCCACGTGTTCGATCGGTTAAGTCGCGTCCGTTGCGGTACTCTCGGATAAAAAGGTCGAGACCGCGCCGCCTACCCAAGCCAAGGTGCTCCGCCTGCTCTCGTGTTACGATGAATCCAGACCCGTGCAGCTTAACGCCAGTAGAGCATACACCTTTATTTGCCTTTAGAACGCCAGCCGAATTGACGTCGACACCGATTGTCAAATTCCCATTGATAATCCCGTTTTTCTCTCTTAGTTCGATTTGTGGAGCGTCCGTATCCAAGAAGGCCTCCCGTACGACTTCCTGTAGCACGCCCTCCCGCGCACCTGCTTGAACAACTGTCATAGCAATGCGCACAGCCGCTGCGTCCGAAGTGGCCTTGGTCCAAGGGTGATCGGGAATAGCCATGACAATGGAAATAGGGTTCTTGGCGTTTAGACGGTGCTCGATCACACGGCGCTGAAAGCTTTGGGTGATGGAGTTGGTAGTAACGAGACCAAATCGGCGAAGCGCCGTGCCAGGCGCCGCCAAAAGATCGGCGGCCTGATCCCACCAGTACATGACAAAGTCCGCCGATTCATTCATGTGGGGATGCGCGGCCCACAAGGCTTCTGTGTAATTATCGCCAAGCCGAGCCCGCATGTACTTGCTACCGATAAACGGCGGGTTGCCGACGATGAATTCCGCTATAGGCCACTTGGGCTGGCGTGGGTTTGCGTAGGCGTGCACCTCCACAATTGAGCCATCCGGCTCGCGGCGTGTGATCGGCACACCGTTCATGTCACGCACGAGACTGATGTCCGCCACCAGAACGGCATCAAACATAACCTCGATGTTTTTGAACGCCCGCAAGATGGGCTCCCGCGGCATGCCGTCTTGCGTGCGAAAGTGCCACTGCAAATAGCCAATCCACAGCACCAACTCGGCGATTGCCGCCGCGCGCGGATTGAGCTCCAAACCGAGGAACTGGTGCGGGTCGACCGAGTGCCCCTCGAGCCCGGTCAACGCCTCCTGTCCGCCAAGATTGGCTAGCGCCTCAAGCACCTCGCCCTCCAGGCGCTTCAGCAGCTCCAGCGACACGTAGAGAAAATTCCCTGTGCCGCAGGCTGGGTCCAGAATGCGAGTTTGGCAGAGCTTGTCGTGGAACCCTCTCACCGTCGCCACCGCTTCCCGGGCACGGCTGGCCGCTTTCTGCCGCTCGGCTGTGGACAGCGCCTGCTCCCAGTCGCTGCGCAGCGGTTCGATCACCGTGGCAACGACCAGCCGCTCCACATAGGCCCGTGGCGTGTAGTGTGCGCCGAGACGTTGGCGCTCAGATTCGGTGAGTGCCTGTTCCAGTAGAGTGCCGAAGATGGAGGGATCGACCTCGTGCCAGTCATAGCCGGCTGCGCGACGCAACTCGCCGATCTCCTCTCGGCCTAGCGGCAACACAGTCCGGGTGCGGAAGAACTCGCCGTTGAAGCGACGGACCTTGGCTTCAAGGGCGAAGGCGAAGGCGCCCGTGTCCATCGCCTCCCACAACTGTCCGACCATGTAGACGAAGCGCGAGGGATCCTGCTCGCAACGGTGCAGAAGATCGCGGAAGCTGGCCTCCGGCAGCAGTTCGATGCCCGGCGAACAGGCGAACATGGTGAACAGGCAGCGCATGAGGAACATCGCCACCTCCTCTGCCTCGTGCCCCTGCTCCTCCAGGGCCTTCGACACCGCGGCTAGCCGTTCGGCGATCGCCCGCGTCACCCGAGCGGTCTCGCGCGCCGGATCCAGGTGCATCGGGTCGGTCCAGATGCCCGCCAACCGCTCGCGGATTTCCGGGCGGCGAAAGTCTTCCAGATAGATGCGGAACGACTGGCGGTCGGGGAACTGCGCGTAGTTCTTCCCCTGGCCGGAGAAGTCGGCATAGGTCTCGATCACGTGGCCGACGTCGCAGACCAGGATGAACGGCGGCCAGCCATGCGCGACCGGCAGTGCCCGCGCGTAGCCCTCGGCCTGGCGGCGGGCGTTCAGCATCAGAACGTCCCAGGTCCGGCTGGCGTCGCGCACGCCGCGCTTTGGCGGTTCCAGCCCGGGCAGATATTGGACCGCGAGTTCCTTCGCTCCGCCGGTTTGTCGCGACTGCTTGGCTTCCAGGACGAAGCAGCCGCGCTTGTAAAGATCGATGCGGCCGGCGCCTGACGCGCCCTCCGCCGCCTGACCCCTCACCGCACGTTCGAAGACGTAGTCGTTCTCCTCGGTGCTGGCGGCGGCGGGATCGGGGCGGCGCACGCCGAGCACGTCGCAGAGCTCGGTCAGGAACAGGCCGTAATTGGCACGCTCCTGGCCACCTTCGCGACCCTGCCAACGCACGATGAATACCTCAGTCTGGGCGTCGGAGGCAGTCATGCCAGGTAGTTGGCCAAGCGGATCATCGCCGGACGATAGGTGCGGAGGGCGGCCGGGAGCAAACGCGATCGCATGCGTCGGGAACCCGGCAAAGGGCTTGAGTGCATTGCCGCCCCTGCACCTCAGACGCGCGGGGTGGCTTTGCCCTGTCCTCTGCTCCAGATCGAACGCAGTCTCGCCATGAGATCGTCGAACAGACGGGGCGGAAGAAGCCCATAGGCGAAGCGGTCGCGGGACGGTGGTATCGGCCGCAGGTCAAACCCGGGCCACGTGAATTCATTGACCTCATCGAGAATGACCCAGGAACGCCCGGCATCGAGGCCGAGGTGACGCTTCACCGCGGCAGGCAGCTCAAACGCAGCCGAGGGATCATTGGGCGGACTGTGCGTTACGGGTACGACCCTGACCAGGGTATTGTTTTTGGCGAGCTTCTCAACCGCAAGGACGACGACGCACGGGCGGGTCTTGACGCCTTCTTCTCGACCAGTGCGGTGTTCGTAGTGCCAAAGGTAAGCGTAGGAAATGACTAGGCCGCGTTGCGGTTCAGGAAGCGCCATGGACCGTCAGTCTATTCCTCATCGAGCAGTGCGTTGAGGTGGTCATGCTCCGGCGACATGCGGCCGGCCGCCATTTGGTCAATTTCTTCCTGGGTCAGGTCGACAACCGCGCGGCTGCGCCGAGCAAACGCCTTGATCCGCTGCAGCTCTTCAAACTCGATGGCCGACACGAAATATCCTGTGGCCCGGCCATGACTCGTCACGGCAACCGGCTCACGCTGCGCAATTTCCCGATAGCGGCCGAAATTGCGAGTGAATTCTGTCGCCGGGACTTCGCGCATGGCACCTCAGCTTTCCACGCGGATATTACGCATTTTACGCGAATCCGTCAAGCTGCGTTCGCCATCGCGTGCCGCGGCATGTTCCGCCGGTCCGTCCGGTCCACCTGTATCCCCTGACACGGCAGGCCAACGCGCGTTGCGGGATCGGCGCGAGGAACCTCCGTGGCGCTTCGTCGCTCTCGGCCTTCTCCGTGGTGAAATTCTTGCGGACCCGCGTGTCCCAACCGGCGACCTGCGAGACCGAGCGGATCGGCCGCACCCGCCCCTCCCCAGCACCCCCCCTCACCCCGCCGCCGGCTCGCGCTCCACCCGCACCCGCGCCACCCGGCGGTCAGCCATCTCCAGCACCTCGAACCGCCAGCCGGCGAACACGATCCGATCGCCCACCACCGGCACGCGGCGCAGCAGCGCCAGCAACAGGCCGCCCAACGTGTGGTAGCTGCCCTCGGCCGGCAGGTCCGGCAGGTCCAGCCGCGATTTCAGCTCATCGACCGGCATCAGCCCGTCCATCACCACCACCTGCTCGGCGGCGCCCACCGGGCTGCCGGGCTGCGGCGCCGAGTCCGTGGGGTCGCCGATGATCGCCTCCAGCACGTCGGCGGCGGTGACCAGGCCCTCGAAGCTGCCGTATTCGTCCATCACCAGCGCGAGGCCCAGCGGCTCCGACTTCAGCCGCTCCAGCGCGTCCAGCGCCGAGACGGTGTCCGGCACCACGATGGGCTGGCGCAGCGTCGCGGCGATCGACAGGTCGCCGCCGTCCAGCAGGCGGTCGAGGATGTCCTTCGCCTGCACCACCCCGACCACGTTGTCGATCGACCCGTCACAGACCACGAAGCGCGAGTGGGGCGCGGATTTCAGCGCCGCCACGATGTCGCGCCGCGGGTCGGTGCGGTCGATCCACGCGAGCTCGGTGCGCGGGGTCATGATGGCGCGCACCGGCTTGTCGGCCAGCCGCAGCACACGCTCGATCATGTCGCGCTCCTCGAGCTCCAGCTCGCCGGTCTGGGTGCCCTCGGCCAGCAGGGCCTTCAGCTCCTCCTCGGCGACCGCCTGCGGCGGCTTGCGGTGCACGCGGAACGTGCGCAGCACAAGGCTGGTGGACCGCGCCAGCAGCCACACCGCGGGTGCGGTCACGCGGGCGCACCAGGTGGTCGGGCGGGCAACCCGTACGGCCACCGCCTCCGGCCGGCGCAGCGCGAGCTGCTTGGGGACCAGCTCGCCGAACACCAGGGTCAGGTAGGTGGTCACCACCACCACCAGGGCCAGCGCCACCGGGCCGGCGACCGGCGCCAGGGCGGGCACCGTCCGCAGCCAGGCCTCGATCGGCGCGGCAATGCGCGCGCCGCCGACCACGCCAGTCAGCACGGCCACCAGGGTGATGCCGATCTGGACGGTGGGCAGGAAGCGCTGCGGGTCGTCGGCGAGCAGGCGGGCGGTGGTGGCGCCGGCGACGCCCTTGCGCTCCATCACCAGCAGGCGGGCGCGGCGGGAGGAGATCAAGGCCAGCTCGCTCAGCGAGAACAGGCCGTTCAAGACGATCAGCAACAAGACAATGAGGATTTCGAAGCCGAATTCCATTGCGCGCTCCGCGCCCCCTGTTCCGCACCGCCGGTATCGGCGGGGATCGGCCCGGCATCATACCGTCATGATGGCGCGTGACACAGGGCCGGACGAGACCGCCGTCTGGTCTTGCCTTGGGCGACGGGCGTCGGGTGCTCGTCGTGACTGCCACAAGCGCGTCGGCCCGGGCGATGGCGCGGCATTTCGCGCGATGCGTCACCATACAAATGTATTCTGTTGTTTTTGCTGGATTCATCGCGCCGTTCATGGTTTGTTAAGCATTGCCGCATTCTGGAGCTGCTGCCGTGTCCGAACTCTCCTCTTCCGCCCAGATCATCCCGTTTCCGGTCAGACCGCCGGCAGACAAGCCGACCGACCAGAGGGCCGCACGGCTCGCCCGGGCGCTCGCAGCGCTGGACGCGGCGCTCGGGGAGCAGCGTGTGGCGATCGCCGCCTGGCGCGACGCGCTGGCCGCGCTGCGCGGCTCGACCGCGGACCTGGGCACCAGTCTGGCCCGCTACCACGCGAGCCTGGGCGCGCTCGACGCCGACGTGACCGCGTTGAATGGCCAGGCCCGGGCGCTGGAGCGCTGGGCGGACGACACGCTGGCGCGCGCGCCCGGCTGACGGTCGGTCCGGGATGGGGCAGCCCGGGACCGGGCCGCCCGGGAGGCAAGCCAGAGGGTCGGCAACCGGCGTCAGTTCGGGGTCTGCTCCGTGAAGAACTTCTGCCCAGCCGCGAAATGGTTCGGCTTCATGAAGATGCCCAGGATCAGCGCACCGTTCGGGGCCACCGCCTCGTGCGTGCTGCCGGCCGGACGCCAGACGAAGTTGCCCGCGGCGCAGACACCCTCGTCGTCCTCCAGCGTGCCTTCCAGGACGTAGGTCATCTCGATCGCGGTATGCTCGTGCAGCGGCACCACGGCGCCGGGTGCCAGCTTGAACAGCAGCGCCGACATGCCGCTGGACTTGTCGTCATACAGCACCTTGTGCTGGATGCCCGGGAATTTCGAGGTCTCCCACGGCGCGTTGGCCACGTCGACATAGCAGGACGACGGCGACAGTTCGTCGGCCAGCAGGCGCTTGACGGTGCGCGCCGCCGCCTTGGTGATCCCGTCCGGCATGACCCGATCTTCCTTCCCATTCTGGTTCCGCCGCCATCGCGCACCATCCGGGGTTGCACTGTCAAGCACGAGGTGGTTGCGTCCGCCGCCCGAGGGAAGGAAATGCGCCATGGCGGACCATCCATTGATCGAGCGGCTGCGCGCGGCGCGGGTGGTGCCGGTGGTGCGGACCAGCTCGGCGCGTCTCGCCGCGACCGCCGTCGGCTGGCTGCGCGACGCGGGACTGCGGATCTTCGAGATCACCATGACGATCCCCGACGCGCCGGCGCTGATCCGCGAGTTTTCCTCCGATCCGTCGCTGCTGGTCGGCGCCGGGACCGTGCCGGACGCGGCGAGCGCCGTTGCCTGCCTCGACGCCGGCGCGCGCTTCATCGTCGCGCCGTGGATCGATGCGTCGCTGGCAGCGTCGTGCCGCGCCGCGGACGCGGTGCTGATGCTGGGCGCGCTCACCCCGACCGAGGTGCGCGCGGCGCTCGCCGCCGGGGCGGACGTGGTGAAAGTGTTCCCGGCATCCTCGGTGGGCGGGCCGGGGCATATCCGCGCGCTGCACAGCGTGCTGCCGCATGTGGCGTTCTGCCCGACCGGGGGCGTCGAGCCGGGCAATGTCGCGGCCTACCTGGCGGCGGGCGCGGCGTTCGTCGGCATGGGCGGCGCGTTGGTGGACGAGAGGCGCATCGCGGCGGGCGACCGCGCGGCGATCGAGGCGGCGGCGCGGCTTGTCATGGCCGGCGGGTGATGGGCCGGCGGGTGATGGGCGCGCGGGTGATAGGCGCGCGGGTGATGGGCGGGCGGGTGATGGGCGGGCGGGGTGGTGGGTCAGTTTGCTCGGGCATCGTTCCCGTCTCGTCATGGCCGGGCTTGTCCCGGCCATCCCCGCAGCACGCTGCTGCGACGGATAGCCGGGACGAGTCTTGGCCATGACGCGGAAAAGCGCGGCGCCGACCAAACTCATGCACGACCGCAGCTGATGATGGACGGACAGGCGAAGGACGGGCGTGTGACGGGCCGGCAAGTGGCGGCGGGCGTGTGATGCCGGTCGATCTGCTGTGCATGGGTGAGCCGATGCTGGAGTTCAACCAGCTTCCAATCGAGCCGGACGGGCGCATCCTGTATCTGGAGGGGCATGGCGGCGACACCTCCAACGCCGGCATCGCGGCGGCGCGGCAAGGAGCGCGGGTCGGCTACATCACCGCGATCGGCCAGGACGCGCCGGGCGATTCACTGATGGCGCTGTGGGCGCGCGAGGGCGTTGATACATCCACGGTAATCCGCACCGACCGGGCGCAGACCGCGGTGTATTTCGTTACGCATGACGACGGCGGGCATCATTTCCTGTACTACCGCAAGGACTCGCCCGCCGCACTGTATGCGTCCGCCGATCTGCCGCGGGACGCGATCATCGCGGCGAGGATCTTCTATGCCTCCGGCATCAGCCAGGGCATCTCGGCCAGCGCCGCCGACGCGGTGTTCGCCGCGATCGAGCTGGTGCACGGCGCCGGCGGCAAGGTTGCGTATGATACCAACTACCGGCCGCGGCTATGGCCGCCGGCGCGCGCGGCGGCGGTGATGCACGCGGCGATCGCACAGGCTGACTACGTTTTTCCGGGGATGGAGGACGTCGTCGTGCTCACCGGCCTGACCGATCCGGATGCGATCCTGGATTTCTACCTGCGGCTTGGCCCGAGTGTGGTGGTGCTGAAGATGGGCGAGGACGGCGCCTATCTCGGCATGCCGGATCGCCGCGTCCGCATCCCGGCGCACCGGGTCACCTCGGTCGATGCCACCGGCGCCGGCGACGCGCTGTGCGGCGCATTCCTGGCGCGCACGCTGGCGGGCGATGCACCGCAAGCCGCGGCGCGCTATGCGGTGGTGGCAGCCGCGCTGAAATGCACGGGGTACGGCGCGGTGGCGCCGATCCCGTCGGCGGCGGCGGTCCGCGCCGCGCTTGATGCGTAACGATCATCCGGGAGGCCTGCCATGTGTCAATTCTGCGGGTTCGCACATCACGGCGGCTTGTCACGCCGGGCACTGTTCGGCGGCGGCCTGGCTGCACTCGCGCTGGCGCGGACCGCGCGCGCTGCCTCGGATGCGACGCAAGAGGGCATTCCGGGCGACATGGCGCTGCGCCAGTTGATGGACGGCAACGCCCGCTACGTCGCCAACCGGCCGAAGGACCGCGACTTCAACGCCGGGCGTGCCGAACGTCTGAGCACGCAACGCCCGATCGCCGCGATCCTGAGCTGTGCCGACTCGCGCGTCGCGCCGGAGTTCGTTTTTGACGAGGGACCAGGCAAGCTGTTCGTCGTGCGCGTCGCCGGCAACGTGTTGGACGATGACGGCGCGGCCAGCCTGGAATATGCGGTGAAATTCCTGGGGGTGCGGCTGGTGCTGGTGCTGGGGCATCGCAACTGCGGCGCGGTCGACGCGGCGATCAAGGCGGTGCAGGACGGGGCGGTGCTGCCCGGCCATCTGCTGGGGCTGATCGACGCGATCAAGCCGGCGGTGTTGGCCGCAAAGGCGACGAAGCCGGCCGACCTGCTGGCCGCCGCGATCGCCGAGAACGTGCGCCAGACCGGCCGTCATGTCACGACCTCGACGCCGATCCTGGCGGCGGCGGTGGACTCGGGCCAACTGAAGGTCGCGGGCGGCGTCTACGATCTTGCCGATGGCCGGGTGAAATTGCTGTAGACGACTCGGTGCCGACAGTTCGGCATCCGTCGCAGCGATCGGGGGGGACATCGCGGCCGGGCATCACCATCTTCCATGGCACTCGCAACCAGGCTGCATCGGAGTGTGCCGGATGGAGGTAGTGGGCCAGTATCGAAAATGATACTGAAAACTATCCTATCGAGAACGAACGCTGGCGTATCGCCTGAAGTAGCAGGCTATGCTGTGCCGCCTCTGGTCCGTTTACGGGAACCGGAAAATCGGTCCGTATGGGTAAGAGTGGCAACGCCAATTGACAACGACTGCCTTCTGATGGGTCTTGACGGCCCAGATCGACGGGTTGCGTTTGATCTTGATGCCTTCGGCGGCCATTGCGTTTACGGCAATGGCGGTTGGCCGTCTTGTGACGACAGCGCATTGGAAGGCCAATCCTTCGGGCGCGGAGGCTTGAGACCAACCCAAATGGCCGGGAACGCAGTCATTGACGGGTCTTCCGGGTGGTCTGAAAGATCGACGGCGCGCACGCCAGCGGCCTCAAGTGCTTCCACTATCCGCCGCCCTCGTTTTACATCTTGGTCATACACTCGCACTCCCACAAACGGTAGGCGAGCGGATGTGCCTCCACCGCTTGCGACGATTTTTGCATCTGCGATCGCGTGGATTATGTCTCCCACAAGGACATTAGCATCTCCAGGAACTCCTGGCATGGGACTTGAGTCTCCCGAGTACACTTCGATT
The DNA here is from genome assembly GCA_003151425.1 of Acetobacteraceae bacterium. Lineage (GTDB taxonomy): Bacteria > Pseudomonadota > Alphaproteobacteria > Acetobacterales > Acetobacteraceae > Palsa-883. The sequence goes on along the minus strand of PLXO01000057.1, from coordinate 90,239 downwards.
CTTTCAGCCACCCCCGCTATTTTTTCTGCCAGGCGACGCTTTTCAGGGCCAGTTAATGATCTGGGAATAAGATCGTACTGGATGTCCAGATTCCTGCTCGTTAGCTCGGCCGTTTGTCGATTCAAGAAACCGATAATCTGTTCGTTAATGCTATTTGCTTTGAGTTGGACAGGAATCTCAATGGCCAACGCGGCGATTAACAGCAATGCGGATGCAGCGCCGCCCTTCTTGCGCCACCAGTCGTACAGTTTAAACCACCGCGTAAGTTCGTGGATGGCCTCGCCAGCGCACGCCGCGACGACGGCGCCGGTAGACACATACCCGGCGATTTCCCAGCAGGACAGGGATGCCATCAAGGACGATATGGCTGTCTCAGAGGGCATGGAGCAACATGCCCATCGCGAGGCGGTTATGGCCGACATACTCGGCGCGGCCCTGGGGATTGTGGTTGTAGTTCGCTTGATCCGCTTTATCCGGAGATAACGGATGCCAAGATGGCAATTCCAGTCGGTTCATAATGCAGGCGCCTCCCTGCTCACCGACAACATACCCGCTTCCTTTGCGTCTCACGTCTCAGTGAGCGGTCGCCGCCTGCCGCGCCTCCCAATCCTCCAACACCTTCACCATATCCGCAAGTTCCCACAGCTTCGTGGTGACGCCAGCCGCCATCGCCGGGCTGCACTGGATGGTCTGATGGATGCGGACGAAGTTGTAATACATAAAGTTCAGGGCCACGGAGTGCGCGTGGTTCTCTGCCTTCTTGCTGAATGCGTTGGTCAGTCGCGTGAAGCGGCGGTCGTGCATGCGGATCGACAGGTTGGCTCGCTCGGCGTAGCTGGTACTGATGTGTGCCGGATCGGGGCGCCCGGTCACTGGGCGCTTCTCGGCGCCAATGCACTCGCCGGGGCTGTATCGGCCGATGCTGCCCTCGGGCGTGCCGTAGATTTTCACAAGCTGGGCGAAATCAACATCGGCGCCGAAGGACTCTTCAACCGCCTGCAAATACGGGGCATGCCCATCGCTTGTAAGCTGAACCCGGTTTGTGAGGCGGCCGGCCAGATCGCCAATGAAGGCGTGCGCGGCGTATGCGTCACGCGAGCCGACCAGCCAGGACGGGATCAGCTTGGTATCGGCGTCGATCGCAGTCCACGTCCAGATGTCGCCAGCCTGCGCTGGGGCGGCCTTGGCCTTTTTCACGTTCCGTTGCTTGCAGTGGTTGAAGGCCCAGATTTCGTCCACTTGAAGCCGCTTGCATGTGAGGTTGCGGAATGCCGCGTCCTGGTACTCGGAGAATGCTTCGCCGCAGTCTTCCAGCAACTTGAGGATGGTCGTCTTGCTGACGCCGGTCAGGCGTACGATAGCGCGGATGGCCATGCCTTCGACCATCATACCGAGGACTTGGATGCGCTTCGCGGAGGGGAGCTTGTTCATGCCCCGTTATACTGGCCTTTCTGCTAGAGCGTCAAGCAGAAAAGACAGTTAGATCGCGATCGGCCTACGATTTTTCGGCGTGCCGAGCATTTGCCGCCGCGCGGGCGATCTCGGAGCGTCGTGCAGCGGTAAGCTTCTTCGCGCGGGCTTTGCCGCCTTTCAGGCCGCCGAGCCTGCCGAGCGCGGAGGCGCTGGCGTCCTTGCCGTCGTCCACGGCATCGAGCACCTGGCCGGTTGCGATATCGACAATGAGCTTGCCGAGCTGGAGCGGATCGCGGGGGCGGGGGAGACGATGTATTGCCATGCGTGGGAGTATGACACGGACGGCGCAGTGTTCAATCGGTGAGGCGTGTAGGAAGATTTTCAAACTGGACCACTACCCGGATGGACGCCATCACGCCGACCTTGCCCACGGCGAAACTCGACCCGCGGGAGGACCATGTTCACATCGCCAGCCCACACGCTGGCCTGTCGCTGTTCCTGCGTCACCTCGCACCCGCCAACGCCGAGGCGAGCGCGGCGAACCGGGTCGTGCTGTATGTGCATGGCGGGACGTTTCCCTCCGCGCTGTCGGTCGCGCATCGGCTCGACGGGGGGGCGTGGCGTGATTCGCTGTGCGCCGCCGGATTCCATGTGTGGGCGTTGGATTTTCATGGCTTCGGCTGCCTGTCCGACGCGTATCCGGAGATGGCGGAACCCGCCGATGCCGGGCCGCCGCTCGGCTGCGCCGAGGTCGCCAGCCGACAGCTCGAGCAGGCGGTGCGGTTCATCTGCGAGCGGCATGGCATCGCGCGGCTGTCGCTGATCGCGCATTCCTGGGGCTGCATCGTTGCCGGCCGGTTCGCAGGACGCTGTCCGCGGCTGGTCGAGCGCGTGGTATGGTTCGGACCGATCGCGCAAAGATCACCGCAGGGCGAGCGCGTGCGTCTGCCGGCGTGGCGGCTGATTTCGCTGCGCGACCAGTGGGATCGTTTCACTGCCGACGTGCCGGCCGGCGAGCTGCCGGTGCTGTCGCGCGAGCATTTTGCGGGATGGGGCGAGGCCTATCTCGACTGCGATCCGGCCAGCCGCACACGCACGCCGCACGCGGTGAAAGTGCCAAGCGGCGCGTTCCAGGACATCTACGACGCGTGGGCGGGCGAGCTCGCGTTCGAGCCTGGGCTGGTGCGCGCCCCAGTCGCGATCATCCGCGGCGAATGGGACGGGATGTGCGCCGACGCTGATGCGCGCTGGCTGTTCGACGCGTTGTCCGCGGCGGCGACCCGGCGCGACATCAAGCTCGGCCGCGCCACGCATCTGATGCATCTGGAGACCGGACGCTTCGCGCTGTATCGCGAGACGGGAACGTTTCTGTTGGCGGGTGATTCTGCGCAAGTGCCAATCGGGCTTGCATCCCTAGGCACGCTCAGCGGTCAGCATTGTCTCAGTTTGAATGTCCACAGTGGGTGGACTCCGGACGTTCGGAAGCCCTGTGGCCTCAGCGGAATCAGCACAGGCGGCAGGCTGGCTCTGGTGCATGATTCAAGCAGACTGCGTGAAAACTACGTGCCGTAACGGCAACGAGCACTCCTGTTGCTCCACCAGCTTTGGTCTTGAACCATTCTTGTGGCCGCAGACAGCTCGGCGACCGAACGTTTCGTTGCGCCTAGTCGTAACTGAGTTTTCACACGGTCTGCAAGAATAATGCAACGCGGATGTTGGCATTCCTGCCCTGGCATTTGTGTTAGGAGCCGCAGCCCCTCAGATAGGATGAGCGCCAGTTACTGCGGTAGCAGCCTCCATATTCCAATTGGCGGGGTCGGGGTGGGGTTGCCTGGTCCATAAGGATAGCAAGCCCCAACGTTAGCAGTGCCCCCGGGACTCGCGTTCCCAATGACAATACAAACACCGCCCGGGATCCCATTTGGCATCAACGTCTGGATCTTGAATTTCCCAGCTAACGTATCTCTAAGCCTATCGATGGCGGCTTTCACCTCATCAGTGTTATTCTGTAGGCAAGTCAGTCGTTGTTCAAGTTGAGTATCGGTAGGAAACGCCGTTTTGCAATCCTGATACGCCTCCGCGCCGAATGCAAAGCAGCACACTACTGCTATTGAGAGTAACGAGACGCGCATATTTCCCTCCCTGGGTCCAAGTCCAGATCGGATCCTAGCATAAGGGTCGAGTGTTAACAATTAGCCGGCATCAAGGAAGCTGCGCAGTGCAGTAGCGTGTCTCAACGCTGGTGCACCAAAGTCAGCGTTTTGAAATCATTGGGCTATTCCGGTGCAGAAGTCTGGTGCGCAGCGGTTGATCAATTTGGAAAGTTGGAGCGATGTTCCGAAGGACCGCTATGGGTCGATAGGAGGCATTCAAACCGGAATTCGCCCCACCCACGCCCTATCCCCCGACCCAGCGCTGGCAGGCGAACCCAACCGCCCCGATTACCGTCAACGCCACCCCACACCAACGATAGAAGCGCAGCGGCGACAACCTGACCTGCCGCTCCGCCTGCCCCGCGGCACGCCGCTCCGGCGAACGTTCCGACGCCATCCGCGCGCGAAATACCGCGGCGCTGGCGGTCGGCGTATCGTCTCCGAGTTCCACCTGGACGCAGATCACCCAGGTCAGCATGCCGAGGATGAACAACCCGGCGAATCCAAGCCAATCGGCGATCAGGATCGCGACGCCGACCAGCACCAGCAGCACCGCCCAGGCAAACGCGTTCGCGATCTCACCAGCGGGGCTGCGCATCAACGCGGGCTCGGCCGCATCCGCACCCCCGGCCGCACGTGCTTGAACGGCAGCGTCGCCGGATCGGCCACCACCGGCCCGGGCGCGATGGCGACGATGATCCGTTCCGCGATCGGGGCAAAATCGGCCCGGAAGTGCACCGAGGATTTCAACGCCAGGATCGGCGCGCTGGCCGGCTCGATCCCAACATGACGAAGGATCGCCTGGTCCAGTGCCTGCACCTTGCGGCTGACCAGCATCACGCGGATGCCGGGCGCGATCGAGATCAGCGCGCACGGCCCGAGATCGGCCGGATTGCCCGCGCCCATCGGACCGGTCAGCGTAAAGCGCCCGTCGGTCACGCGCTCCACGCGCGCGGTGCAGTCAAACGGCACGCCGTCCGACTTGCCGCCGAGCGACAGCGCCACCTCGGCCCCCTGCCCCGCCGCGTGGCAGACGCCGGCGCTGTCGGCGTCGTTGATCAGGCAGAACACCGCGCCGACCGCGCCCTGGCGGACCAGTTCCGCCAGCAGTCCGGTGGTGTCGCCGTGGCCGCCGCCGCCGGGATTGTCCTGGGTGTCCGCCAGCACCACGGGGCGACTTGCGCCGGCGGCGATCCGTTTCGCTTCCGCCACGGCCTCGACGGCCGGCAGCGTCTCCTGCACGAACGCGGCCTCCTGCCCGGCGACATGCGCGGCGAAGGCGTCCGCCGTCGTGTCCGCCACCGCCTGCGTGTCGGCGTAGACGCAGATTGCCGCGCCGCAGTCAGCAAAGTCGGCGAACGGGAAGCCGAAGCAGAAGCCCAGCTCCGCGACGCTGTTGCGCCGAGCCATCGCCGCTCGCTCGACCATCACGCCGTCCATCGGGGCCAGCAGGGTGCACTGGCTGCCGAGCGGCAGCCAGAACTCCAACTGGCGGAAAGCGCGCGCCCAAGGCTCGCCACGGTCGATGCGGGTCAGCAACAGCCGCATCGCCTGTGCGCCGGCCTCCTTCATGTCAATATGCGGATAGGTACGAAATGGCACCACGGCGTCCGCCAGCGCAACGATCTGCGCCGTCAGGTTGGCATGCGGATCGAGGCTGATGGTCAGCGGCAGGTCGCCGATCAACGCGCGGACGCGGCGCAAAAGCTCGCCCTCGGCATCCGGAAAACTCTCCGCCACCGCCGCGCCGTGCAGATCGAGATACACCCCATCCAACGGCCCCGCGTCCAGTGCCTTGGCGAGCTCGTCGATCAACATGGCGCAGATCCGCTCGAAGGCGTCGTCGGTGATCGGTCCGGCCGGATTCGCAAAACACCAGCCGAGCGGGACCAGCGTGGCGCCGGCGGTCTCGGCGGCGGCGATCGCCCCGGCGAGCGGCACCGAAGTGCCGCGCACCGCCTCGATCGTTCCGGTCCCGCGCTGCAAGCGGGGGAAGCCGCCGGGCTGGACGAAGTCCGGATAGGTGGTCGGCCGCGGGGCGAAGGAGTGGCTCTCGTGCATGAAGCCGCCGATGGCGAGACGCATGTGGGTTACCTTACCAAATTGCTCGGGGTGCGCCCGGCGAGCACCGCGTCGATGCCATCGAGCGCCAGAAAGCCCATCGCGTCGCGCGTCGCGACCGTGGCACTACCGAGATGCGGCAGCAGCACGACATTCTCCAGCGCGAGGTAGCCCGGATTTACCTTCGGCTCGCCATCGTAAACATCCAACCCGGCATAGCCGACCTGCCCAGTGTGCAGCGCGGCGATCAGCGCCGCGTCGTCCACCAGCGTGCCACGCGCAGCGTTCACCACCACGGCACCGCGCGGCAACTGCGCGATACGCGCGGCGTTCAGCCAGTGCCGCGTCGATCCGCCGCCCGGCGCGTGCAGGCTCAGCACGTCGCAGACGGCCAGGAAACTCGCATCGTTGTCGTGATAGACCGCGTCGCCTTCGAGTGCCGACGGCAGGCGCACCACGTCGCGATAGTGGATGGTCATGCCCAGACCACTGGCCAGCCGCGCCAGTTCGCGGCCGATACGACCCATGCCGAAGATGCCCAGCCGGCGGCCCGCCGCGCCGACGCCCAGCAATTGCGTCGGCGCCCAGCCATGCCAGCGTCTGGCGCGGATCATCCGCTCGCCCTCCCCGGCGCGGCGCGACGCCGTCAGGATCAGCAGCAGCGCGGTCTCGGCGGTGGCGAGGCTGAGCACGTCGGGCGTGTTGCACACCGCGATGCCGCGCCCGTTCGCCTCGGTGACATCGATATGATCGTGGCCGACGCTGAAGGTCGCGATCACCTTCACGCTGTCCGGCAGCTTGCCGATCAACGCGGCATTGAACACGTCGCCTGGGCAGGTGAGGATCGCGTCGGTGCCCTGCGCACGCGCCAGCAGGTCCGGGATCGGCGTGTCGGACGCGGTCAGCCGCGCCTCATAGTCGTGTGCGGCGCGCGCTTCGACCGCCTGCGGCATGCGGCGCGTCACCAGCAGGACCGGCTTTTCCATCTGTCTCAGCTCCAGAGCGGATCGATCGGCCCGCGCCCTTCGAGCACGGCGGTGATATTGTCGAGGGCCCGAAAACCCATTGCGTTACGCGTCTCCAACGAGGCCGAGCCAATATGCGGCGACAGGATGACGTTGGACAAGGCGGCGAACCGCGTGTCGAAATCCGGCTCGTTGCGGAACACGTCGAGGCCGGCCGCGAACAGATGGCCGCTGGTCAGCGCGTCATGCAGCGCATCCTCATCCACCAGGCCGCCGCGCGCGACGTTCACCAGCACCGCGCCACGCGGCAGCAGCGCCAGGGTCTCGGCGTTGACGATCTTCTCGGTCGCCGGCGTCGCCGGGGCGTGCAGTGACAGGAAGTGGCAGTGCGGCAGCATGGCGCGGAAATCCGCGTGGTAGTGCGCGTCGTTCTCGCGCTCCGCCGGGAGGCGGTTGCGCTGATGATACAGCACATGCATGTCGAAGCCGCGCGCGCGTCGCGCCATCGCCCCGCCGATGCCGCCCATGCCGAGGATGCCCAGCGTCTTGCCGCTGACCCGCACGCCGAGCAGGTCGCCCTGGCCAATCCGATAGCGCCATCCCTTGCGCATGATCGTGTCGTATTCGATCGCCCGCCGCGCCGCGGCCAGCAGCAGCATGAACGCGAAGTCCGCGGTGCAGTCGCTCAGCACGCCGGGCGTGTTGGTCACCACCAGGCCGCGCGCCTTGGCCGCCGCAACGTCGATATGGTCGTAGCCGACACTGCTGGTGGCGCCGACGCGCACGCTCGCGGGCAGGCGCGCGATCGCCTCGGCCGTCAGTGGCAGCGTGTTGACGAACTGGATCGCGTCGGCGCGGTGCGCGGTGGCGGCGGCGATGACCTCCTCGGCCGTCATGTCGGCGGGACCGGGCGCGACCACGGCATCGAATTCGTCGCACGCACGTTCGACCACATCGCGCGGCATCAGCGCGGCGAGCACCAGGCGTGGCTTCATGTTCCCTCCTTCCCGTCCCTTTCGACGCTGCGGCAGTCTATCGCCGATGCGACGCTGTTGCGGAAGGGGTGGTTGCGGAAGGGGCGGCGGCGCGCCACGCTGCGCCGTCCCCAGCCGGAGCCCGCCATGCGCCCCAACCTGACGCCCGATATGGAGCTTGCCGCCCGCCTGTTCGACGCGCTGCGCGAGGCGAGTTTCGATGGCGTCGGCGTGACCCGCGACGCCTACGGCCCGGGCGAGCAGCGTGCACACGACCTGGTGCGCGCCGAGGCGGCGACGCTGGGACTGGAGATCGCCATCGATCCCGCGGGCAATATGCTGATGACGTTGCCCGGAGCCGATCGCACCGCGAAACGTATCCTGCTGGGCAGCCATTTGGATTCCGTGCCGCACGGCGGCAATTACGATGGGGCCGCGGGCGTGCTGGCCGGCCTCGCCACGGTCGCGGGAATGCGCCAGGCGGGCTTCGTGCCCGGGCGCGACATCACCGTGCTGGCGATCCGCGCCGAGGAGGCCGGCGCCTGGTTTCCGACCTCCTACCCCGGCAGCCATGCCGCGCTGGGTCGGCTGCCGCCCGCGGTGCTCGAGGTCAAGCGGATGGATACCGGGCGGACGCTCGGGCAGCACATGCGCGAGCTGGGGTTCGATCCCGCTGCTGTGGCGGCCGGGACGTGCCTGCTGCCGCCCGCCTCGATCGCCGCCTATCTGGAGCTGCATATCGAGCAAAGCCCGGTGCTGGACGCCGAGGTCATTCCGGTAGCGATCGTATCTGGCATCCCCGGGTCGCGGCGGCTGCGCGCAGGGCGGGTGCTGGGCGAATACAATCATTCCGGTGCCACGCCGCGCCGCTACCGCGCGGATGCGGCGATCGCGCTGGCCGAGCTGGCGCACCGGCTGGACGAGCGCTGGGGCGCGCTGGAGGCGCAGGGTCACCAACTGGTCTGCACCTTCTGCGTGCTGGCGACGACGGCGGAGGCCGGCTTCACCAAGATCCCCGGCGAGGCGCACTTCCAGCTCGACGTGCGCAGCGTGCAGCCGGCGAGCGTGGACGCGATGTTTCTCGAGGTTCACCGGCTGATCGCCGCGATCGAGCCGCGCCGCGGCGTGCGCTTCGAACTGGGGGCCGAGACCGGCAGCGCGCCCAGCCCGATGGATGCCGCCGTGCGCGACGGGCTGGCGCGCGCGGCTGACGCGGGAGGGATCGCGTATCGCACAATGGCCTCCGGCGGGGGGCACGATGCGGCCGCGTTCGCCCAGGCCGGCGTGCCGGCGGCGATGCTGTTCGTGCGCAACCAGCACGGCAGCCACAACCCGCACGAGGCGATGCGCATGGAGGATTTTGCTGCCGGCTGCGCGGTGATGACGCGCTGGGCGGCGGAGGCGGCGTAGGGCATGGATCGGCAGACGGACCTCTCGGTGGGGCCAGTGGCGCCGTCGTCGTGACGTGTCGCCGGAGTTGTGACCTGTCCCGCGCAGGGGCCGTCTGGTAGCGTCGTCCGCTGACCCTCGGTCCCGAGTCCCCCCAATGACGCACCCTCCGCAGGAAGGCCAGATCCTGGTCGGCTCGATGTTCAACGAGCCGATGCGCGTCGCAACCTTGCGCACGAGCGGGACCCGACGGTGGATGCTCGGACTGGTGGGGACGAGCACCAGTGTGTTCCGCCAGGTGAACCTCACGGAGGACGATCTCGCGCAACTCACGGCCCTTCCGGCCGGACCGTCCTATACCGGCGATCCGGCACGACTGCGGCTGGGCTTGCAGGCCCACGCCCTCGGGATCGCCTTCGAGTTCGACCCCTACTTCGGTCTCTCGATGAGCCGGATCGATCCGCTGCCGCACCAGCTTGAGGCGGTCTATGACCATCTGCTAAAGCTACCGCGTGTCCGCTTCCTGCTGGCCGACGACGCGGGCGCCGGCAAGACGATCATGGCCGGCCTGCTGCTGCGCGAGCTCAAGCTGCGTGGCCTGCTTGGGCGCGTCCTGATCGTCTGCCCCGCCAATCTAACCTTCCAGTGGCAGCGCGAGCTGAAGGAGAAATTCGACGAAACCTTCGCGGTGCTGCACGGCACCGATATCCGCGAGCAGTATGGCATCAACCAGTGGCTCGAACGCCCCCAGGTCATCACCTCGCTGGACCTAGCCAAGCGCGACGACGTGCTGCCCGGGCTGCGACAGGTCCATTGGGACATGGTAATAGTTGACGAAGCCCATCGCATGTCCTGGTCACCCCCGTCGCGCAAGACCGCGCGCTACGCGTTGGGCGAACTGCTACGCGACACCAGCGACCACATGCTGTTGCTCACCGCGACCCCGCACAAGGGCGATCCCGAAAACTTCACGCTGTTCCTGCAATTGCTGGATCAGGACGTCTATGCCGACGTCACCTCTATCCACCAGGCGATGGAGCGGCGGCAGGCGCCGTTCTACCTGCGCCGAACCAAGGAGGCGATGGTTTACTTCCCGGAACGCGACACGGACGGCACCTGGCACGCACGCAAGGTCTTCACCCGCCGCATTCCGCACACCGCGGAGTTCGCCATCGCCGGTGCCGAGTACGATTTGTATACCGAGGTCACGCGCTTCATCCGGCAGCAGAGCCGCGCCGCTGCCGAGCGTGGTGAGGATGCGCGAGCCCGCGCTGTCGGTTTCCTGATGGCGCTGTATCAGCGCCGTCTCGCGTCCAGCACACATGCGCTTCGATGCTCCCTGGAGAACCGCGCGCGGCGTCTGGAAGAAGCGTTGCGCAAAGCCCGCGATCTGGTGCGGGATACCCCGTTGGACCTGCCCTCGCCTGATGAGCTCGAGGAGATGGAAGAAGCCGAACGCGAGCGGTGGGAGGCATTAGCCGAGGCGATCTCTCTGACCACCAACCCGGAGCAGGTGCGCGAAGAAATCGAGCAGCTCGAACAGCTTGGCGCGATGGCGAAGGCGGTCGAGGACGCGCGGATCGAGGCAAAGCTGGGTCGCCTGCACGAACTGCTGGAAATTCAGGGCTTCTTCACCGACCGAACGCAACGCCTGTTGATCTTCACTGAGTTCAAGGACACGCTTGATTTCCTGCTCGCTAGGCTCGCGGAGTGGGGACTGTCGGTCGGCTGCATCCACGGCAGCATGGCGATCGGCGATCGCGACAGGCCAGGCACGCGCCTATACGCCGAGCAGCAGTTCAAGCAGGGCGACGTTCAGGTGATGGTCGCCACCGAGGCGGCGGGTGAAGGCATCAACCTGCAATTTTGCCATTTCTTGGTGAACTACGACATTCCTTGGAATCCGAATCGGCTGGAACAGCGCATGGGGCGCATCCATCGCTACGGTCAGCGCGAGGATTGCCTGATCTTCAACTTCGTCGCCACCAACACCGTCGAGGGCCGTGTGTTGGAAAAGTTGTTGGACAAATTACAGGCAATCCGCGACGCGCTGGATGACGATGCCGTGTTCAACGTCGTCGGTGAAGTGCTGCCCGCGGCGCAGATCGAGCGCATCCTGCGCGACTATTACGCCGGCAAACTAGGCGACGAAGACCTCGAAGATCGCATCCTGCGCGGCGTGGACGAAGCGCGCTTCCGTGGCATCTGCCAAAATGCGCTGGAGGGGTTGGCGACACGACAGCTCAACATGGCCATGCTGACGGAGCGGCGCGCCCTGGCGCAGGAACGCCGCGTGGTGCCGGAAACCATCGCGCGGTTTCTGGTCGAGGCCAGCACCAGCGCGGGCTTGCCGCTCCGGTCCGTCGCCGATCTGCCGCACACGTTCGAGCCCGGTCGCACACCGCAGGCGCTGCGGGCGTTCGAGCGTGAACCGGACTGGCGCCTGCCGACCTTATCCAACCGCTACCCTCGTGTGTCGACGGACCGCGAGACCGCCGACAGTCACCGCCTGGAATGGGTAACACCGGGCCATCCATTGTTCGAGGCGCTGCGTCGGTTTGGTCTGCACGCGGCACGGGAATCGTTCGCGGCTGGCGCTTGCTTCCACTCGCTCGACCACGAAACACCGGCGCGCCTCGATTTTTATCGTGCGCGCGTGGTGGACGGCCTGGGCAAGGTCGTACACGAACGGTTGATCGTGCTGGAAACCGCGACGGACGGCACCGCCGCGGTCCGCGATCCGGCCGTACTGGGCGATCTGCTACCGGCGGAACCGCCGGATGTGTTGCCTGCTGTTGCGACGATGCCGGAGGCAACCGACGCGCTCTACCGCCTGGCGCTCGATCCGTTCCTGCAAGAGGTCCGCGGCGAACGTGTGGCCGTCGTCGAACGGATCATGACGCATGTCGAGTGGTCGCTGACCGAGCTCCTGTTCAAAGCCGATGGGGAAATTGGCAATGCGCAACAGGCGATTGAGGACGGCGTCGCCGGTGCGGAAGGGCGCATGGCACAGGCGGAAGCCCGGCACACCGAGTTGCTCACCCGGCGCGACCGCCGCCGCGCGGAACTGGCGCAGGAGCGGGCGCTGACCCTGCAGGACGTGCAGCGCATCGCGTCGGTGCTGATCCTGCCGCATCCGGATCGTGCCGCACCCGAGATCGCACGGATGCGTCCGAACCCGGAGACGGAACAAGCGGCCATGGACACGGTGATCGCGCACGAAATTGCGCTCGGCCGGCAGGTGTTCGACGTGCACGAGAAGAATCTGGGCTACGACATCACCAGCCTCGATCTGACCAGTGGGGAACTGCGGCTGATCGAGGTGAAGGGGCTGGCTGGGGCAAACGGCCTCATCCGGTTGACGCCGAACGAGAAGCGCGTCGCCGAAGATCGTCGCGACTGCTACTGGCTGTATGTTGTGACCAACTGCGCGACCACGCCGGTGTTGTATGAGCCGCGGAAGGACCCCGCGACTATCGATTGGCACGAGTTGACCAGCGTCGCGCATTACTACGTGACGGTGGACGCCCTGAAACGTCCGACCGGCTTTAGCGACGGACCGCAGACGCCATTCGTGGGCGCGCCATGATCCCACGTGACTGCAAGCGCCTGGCCGAGGTGGATTTTCCGATCGCCACGGTCTCGCGCCACGCGGCACGGGAGAAGTCGGTACGGCATGGCCATCCGTCGACGTTGCATCTGTGGTGGGCGCGCCGGCCGCTGGCTTCGTCGCGCGCGATGCTGCTGGCGCTGTTGCTGCCCGATCCGGCCGATCCGCTGTGCCCGGCGGCATTCAAAGTGCAGGCGCGGGCGACATTGCAGGACCTGCCCAACATGGGCGGCGCGCGCGACACGGATGACCTGAAACTGCGCGAGGCGATCCTGCGGTTCATCGGCGACTGCGCCGATTGGGACCGGTCCGCCGACATGGTTTATCTGACCGCCGCGCGTGCCCTGATCCACGCTGCGCACGGTCAGGAGACGCCACTGGTGGTCGATCCGTTCGCCGGTGGCGGCTCGATCCCGCTGGAGGCGTTGCGGTTGGGCTGCGATGTCTATGCGAGCGATTTGAATCCGGTGGCCTGCCTGATCCTGAAAACGATGCTGGAGGATGTGCCGCGGCATGGACCGGGGCTAGCGGAAAAGGTCCGTGCCGCCGGCGCCGAGATAAGGGTGGCGGCCGAACGGGAGCTGGGCCGGTTCTATCCGCTGGACCCCGACGGGGCGCGGCCGATCGCCTATCTGTGGGCGCGCACGGTGCGCTGTGAGGCGAGCGAGTGCGGCGCGGAGATCCCGCTGGCGCGTTCGTTCTGGTTGGCGACGAAGAAGCATCGGCAGCGTGCGCTGCGTTACCATGCCGAGCGGCCGAAGGATGGCGCACCGCGATTGCGCTTCGAGGTGTTCGAGCCCGCGGATGAAAGTGAGGTGCCCGGTGGCACCGTCAGCCGGGCAACGGCCATATGCGCATGTTGCGGCAAGCCGCTCGGCCCGGACCGCGTGCGCGCGCAGTTACGCGCCCAGCGCGGCGGGGCGGATGTGGTGTTCGATAGTGACGGACGACGGGTCGGTGGCACAACCTTACTCGCGGTGATCGCCCTAAAGGCGGGAGAGATCGGTCGTCGATACCGCATTTCAACAGGCGCCGATTATGATGCCGTGAATGCGGCGCGCGATGCTATCCTGCGATTGCCTACGCAATACGGAGATGGCGGGAGTTTGATCCCTGATGAACCCGCACCGAGAGGCGGCGGTGCGGGTGCCGGGAGGGCCTTTTCGGTTTATAACTACGGCATGTCGACTTGGGGCGACCTGTTCAGTGTTCGCCAGAAGATGGCTCTTCGATACCTTGCAAATCATAACACACTCGTCAGTGACACCGCAACGAGAGACTGCCTGGCACTCGCATTCAGTCGCTGTGCCGAGCAAAGTTCATCATTGGTCCGATGGCGCAACTCTGTCGAAGCCGTTGCTGGCACGTTCGGCCGCCAGGCACTGCCGATCATGTGGGACTTCGTGGAGATTGCGCCGCTGCAAAGCCAAGCGTCCGGCTATCCGGCCGCGGTCGAATGGGTCTGCGAAGCGATCGACCGACTGGCGGCGGGAGGCGACGCGGCTCAGGTGTATCAAGCCGATGCGCGATCGACTCCATTGCATCCCGGAACGGTCGGCGTCTGGTTCACCGATCCTCCCTACTACGACGCCATCCCGTACTCCGACCTGTCGGACTACTTTTTCGTCTGGCTGAAACGCGCGCTGCCGGGCCATAAATTGCTTCGCGACACCACCGATCCATCGAATCCCCTCACCCCAAAAACAGGCGAGATCGTCCAGGACGAAACCAAGACCGATGGAAACCGCCCCAAGGACCGCATCTTCTTCGAGCACGCCATGGGTCAAGCCTTCGCGGAAGGGCGCCGCGTCACGCGCGAAGACGGCATCGGCAGCGTCGTCTTCGCCCACAAGACCACCGAGGGTTGGGAAGCGCTGCTGTCCGGCCTGATCCAGGGCGGCTGGACGATCACCGCGTCCTGGCCGATCGCCACCGAACGCCCCGGCCGGATGCGCGCCAAGGACAGCGCGGCCCTGGCCACCAGCGTCCACCTTGTCTGCCGCCCACGCGAGGGCCACAGCATCGGCGACTGGGGTGAAGTGCTGCGCGAACTGCCAGGCCGCGTCGCCATCTGGATGGAACGCCTGCAGGCCGAGGACGTCCGCGGTGCCGACCTTGTCTTCGCCTGCATCGGCCCCGCCCTGGAAATCTTCAGTCGTTACGAACACGTCGAAATGCCCGACGGCACCCGCATCCCGCTCGCCGACTACCTCGGCAAGGTGTGGGAAGTGGTCGGCCGCGCCGCACTCGAACAGATCCTCGGCACCGAGGAAGCCCATGCCCGCAACGGTCTTGCCGGCGCGCTGGAGGAGGACGCGCGGCTGACCGCACTGTTCCTGTGGACGTTGCAGTCGGAGTTCAAAGGCGCCCGCGCCGCGGCGGCGGATGACGACACGGACGCCGACAGCGACGCCCCCGACGATGACGACGACAGCGGCGCCCGCTCGCCCAGGGGCTTCACCCTGATCTACGACGTGGTGCGCCGGTTCGCCCAGCCGCTCGGCATCCATCTCGACACCTGGACCGACCGCATCATCGAAACCCGCAAGGGCACCGTCCGCCTGCTGCCGGTAGCAGAGCGCGCGCATCAGTTGTTCGGCGCCGACGACGTCTCGGCGATCGCCACCGCCATCGAACGCGACCGCAAGCGGGCCGCGCAGCTTGACCTGTTCCCGGAACCCGACCCGCCGCCGCGCCTGCGCATCGGCGGCCGCGCCAAGGCCCGCCCCGCCAAAGCCTACGCCGGCCAGGCCACGACGCTCGACCGCGTGCACGCCGCCATGCTGTTGCAGCGCGGCGGCCAGGCCAACGCATTGCGGGCGCTGCTGCAGGTGGAAGCCGAGCGCGGGCGGGATTTCGCACGTCTGGCCAACGCCCTCTCCGCGCTCTATCCCAAGGAGGCAGAGGAAAAGCGGCTGCTGGATGCTATGCTGCTGGCCATGCCGCGATGAGCTGGGGCCGGTGATGCAAGGCTCCACATGAATGATCGACGCCGAGACATGATCAACCCACCCGCGCCCGAAGGACGCACGTCACGGACTGCCCTGCCAATAGGGGCACCAACCCATGCCGTGTGGCAGAGCTGTGCGATGCGCACTGATCGTTGCCGAGAACATTTGGCGCCACCCTGCACAATCCGCGTCGGGTTCGCGGCGGAGACCGACTGAATGGACCCCTGGTACCGCGCCACCACGCCGCGCCGCGAGGTGCGCGAAGGCCGCTCCTTCAACCCCGACGAATTCGCCATCGCACTGGAACAGGTTGTCGCCGGCACCGCGCCCGTCGACTACCGCGACCCGGACCAGTTCTTCGCGCGCACCTATTTCACCGCCGCAATGGGCGAGCAGATCGGTATCGTGCTGCGCCGCCTCGCCGGCGAAACCGAGGGCGCACCGCCTGTGCTGTCCTTCATCACCCAGTTCGGTGGCGGAAAAACCCATACTCTGACCGCGCTGTGGCACCTCGCCGGCATCGGCGCGGACGCAGTGCGGCTCCCCGGCGTGCCGGCCCTGCTCGCGCGCGAACACCTGCCGGCGGTCCCGCACGCCAGGCTCGGCGTGTTCGTTGGCAATGCCTGGGACCCGCACGGCGCGCGACAAACGCCATGGCTCGATCTTGCCTGGCAGCTCGGCGGTGAGGCCGGGATTGCCGCCCTCGGCGACGCCGCGCGCACCAGCCCACCCGGTACGGAGGCACTGGGCCGGCTGTTCGCGTCCGCCGGCGGCCCCGTTCTGGTTCTGATGGATGAAGTGCTGAACTTCATCAACCGCCACCGTTCCATGGCCGATCCGTTCTACGCCTTCCTCGACAACCTGGTGCGCGCCGCTACCGGCACGCGCCACGTCGCCGTCGTGCTCAGCCTGCCGAAGAGTGCGGTCGAAATGACGCAGTACGAGCAGGGCTGGCAGGACCGCATCACCAAGATCGTCAAACGTGTCGCCCGCGACCTGATCGCCAACGACGAATCCGAGGTCAGCGAGGTCGTCCGCCGCCGCCTGTTCGAGGACCTTGGCTCCGAGCGCACCCGCGACCAGGTGGCGAAGACCTACGCCGACTGGTGCTTCGAACGCCGCGCCGAGCTACCGCCGCAATGGACCGCAGTCGATCCGACCCTGACCGAACGCCGCGCGCGCGAGGCGCTGCGTGATCGTTTCGCTGCCTGCTACCCGTTCCACCCCGCGACGCTGTCGGTGTTCCAGCGCAAATGGCAGTCGCTGCCGCAATACCAGCAGACGCGCGGCACGCTGGGCATGCTGGCGCAGTGGCTCAGCCGCCTCTACGCCACCCACCACCAGCAGGCGCGGGCAGAGCCACTGATCACGCTCGGCTCCGCGCCGCTGGAGGATCGCAGCTTCCGCGCCACCATCCTGGGCCAGCTCGGCGAGCCGCGCCTGACCGCCGCAATCGAGGCGGACCTTGCCGCCGACACCGCGCACGCCCGTGCACTCGATGCTGATACGAAAGGCGCGCTGCAGGGCATCCATCGCCAGGTCGGCACCGCGATCCTATTCGAGTGTTCCGGTGGCCAGACGGACCGCGCGGCGCACCTGCCGGAGCTGCGGTTCGCACTCGGCGGACCGCAAGTGGATACCACCAGCATCGACACCGCCGCCGCCGCGCTGGAGACCCGGGCCTTCTTCGTGCGTCAGGTTGGTTCGGATGGCTACCGTATCGGTCCGAAGCCGAAGCTCAGCAAGGTGGTCGCGGAAAAGCGTGCCTCGCTCGACGAGGACCGCGACGTGCTGCCGGAAGCGCGCCGGCTGATCCGACTTGTGTTCGAGATGGGCAGCCCAGTGCCGGTGATCGCATTCCCGGGCGACGGTGCCAGCGTGCGCGACACGCCGCGGCTGAGCCTGCTGATTGCGGATCCGATACTGGAATGGAATGGCACCGCCGACCTGCGGGACTTCCTGGCGAAATGGACCTACCACCGTAACAATGAAAGCCGGCTGTTCCCCGCCTCTCTAATTTGGTGCCTGCGCCAACCGGGGCGGGTTCTGCTGGAACGTGTCGAAACCGCCCTCGCCTGGCGCGCAGTTCGTCAGGACCTTGCGGCAGGCCTGCTCGGCGCCGACACCGACCCTCAGGAGGCGCGCGGCATCGACGCCAGCATCCGCACGGCCGAGCAGGACGCCAGGGATGCCGTCTGGGCCGATTATCGCTACCTGGTCTTCGCCGACCGCCAGGAGCCGAGCCGGATGCGCGTGATCGACCTTGGCGCGGGACACAGCAGCAGTCGGGAAACCCTCGCCGGCCGAGCTCTCGCGGCACTGAAATCGCAGGGGCTGCTCAACGAATCGATAGGCGCCGGCTATATCGATCGGAAGTGGCCGCCGGCACTTCTGCAAACTGGTGCCTGGCCGCTATCGGGCCTGCGTCAGAGCTTCCTGGATGGATCGCTGACACGACTGCTCGACCCCGACCATCTGCTGCGATCACGCATCGTCGAATGGGTGGAGGCCGGCGAGTTCGGCCTCGCGTCGGGCGCGCGGTCCGACGGCGGATATGAACGGGTCTGGTACAACCAGCTTGTCGCACCTGCCGAAGTGACATTCGACGCGGACGTGTATCTGCTGAAGCAAGCGGTGGCGGCGACGCTCCAGGCACCGTCCGACCCGCACGCAGCATCAGCAGCCGAGCCGGTTCACGATCACTCGCCGGCACCGATCCGCGCGACCGCAAATCGCGCCGAAAATCCAACCGGTCGGGCCGTATCCGTTACGGCGAGTCTCGGTCCGGTGCGAATCATGATCCATGGCGATGTCCCACCGGAACAATGGAACCGGCTGGGAACCAGGCTGATTCCCAGGCTCCGTGCCGCGGGACCGGTGACGGCCTCGATCACCCTGTGCTGCGAGATTGTTGAGGCCACGACAACCACCGACCTGACCGTGGAGCTCCAGCGGACATTGCAGGACCTGGGGTTGGCAGGCCGCTTGAAGATCACCCATGTGTGACCGAGACGCCCTGGCTAATCCTGTCAGACAGACCGCCGGGGCAAGGTGCAATCGGGTCAGAGCACCATGGCACGAGACGCAAGTCCAGCGGGATCAGAATCGCTCGCTGTAGCCGCCGTCCTCCTTTGCGTGCGCGCCCCACGGTTCGCGTGCGAACAGCCGATGGACCATGGGCAGGAATGCTGCGAGCGGCATGGTATCGTAGTCGGGATCGAACGCCTCCTGGTCGTACTTGCCGCAGAAATCCACGCACACTTGAAACGCGGGATGGCCGCGAAACTGGTCGCGCGCATTCCGGTCCAGTCCGAAATGATGGAAGTAGTAGTAGCCCTGAAACAGCCCATGCTGGCGGATCATCCAGTAGGTGTTGGGTCGCACATAGGGCTTGATGATCGAGGCAGCGTATTCCGCATGGTTCATCGTCGACAGCAGGTCGCCCAGGTCATGCAGCAACGCCGCAACGACATATTCCTCGTCGTGCCCGTCGCGATGCGCGCGCGTTGCGGTCTGCAACGAATGAACGAGACGGTTGACGAGCTCTCCAGGATAGCTGTGCTCGAGCTGTGCCAGTGTCGTGAGGACCCGGCTCGCCAAATCACGCTCGAACGTCTTGAAATGTTCGAAGACAAGCTCGTAGTCCTCCTTGGTGCCCTCCGCCATGTTGCGATAGCTGGCGCGGCGCGCGATGTTCGTGTCGGGCATGGTGGGCTCCGTTGCCAATGTGGTTAGAGAGGAAGGGTTCAGTCGCCGCCAGGAGCTTTCCCGCTGGTCATTCCCTGCAGCGCGCGCGGCGGCCGTTGCGCACCGCGAAACAGCACGCTGGCCTGGATCTCGACGGCGCGTTGCCAGGCGGCCAGTTCTGCGGCCCCCATCTCGGTCCGCGGCTGCGGATCAGCATCGAAGTTGCCATAGGCGTCCTGACCGCGCACCAGCGCCGCCGACTCGCGCGGCGCATGCTGGTAGGCCCGAGTGGGCACCATCTCGAGCAGAAACAGAATTCGGCGGTCGTTGCCGAAATTGGGCTTCGATGAATGGATGATGGCATTGTTGAACAAGGCGATCTCACCGGGATCGAGCGCAAAATCCACGGCTCGCGTCTCGTCGAATGCGGCGTCGATGTACTGCTCGCGCGACAGCAAGCTGTTGGTCGAGAACGCTTCCTTGTGCGCCAGCAGCGGGCCGCGGTGCGACCCCGGGACGCCACGGATGCAGCCATTCTCGGACCGTGCAGGTGAGAGCGCCAACGCAACGATCACGACGATCGGCTTCACATCGGCATAGGCGGTGTCCTGGTGCCAACCGGCGAAGGTCTTGCCGTCGGCCTGCTTGGCGCGGAGTGAGGTGCCCCAGCACAGGATGTCCGGGCCGATGAGATCCTCCGTGGCGTCGAGGATGCCGGGCTCGCGGATCATCTCGTCCACCCAAGGACAGATCATATGCGCTTTCTGGTCGAGCTTGAGCCGCGCATCGGGGTAGGCCGCCTCGAAAGCCTCAAGCCGCTGCCGGTAGTAGAGCGCGCGCCGTTCCGAGATGGCGCGGACAGGTGCTACGAAACCGTCCCGATCGAACGCCTCGATCTGTACCGGCGAGAGAACGTTTGGCATGGCGCGATCCTGCGCTGGGTCCCAGGGTGATGGTGGAAACAATGACCTGATTCCTCGCTGGGATCAACAATAGCCTGTTCCGCTTTCTCGCCCATGCGAAACCGCGGAAGTTGGGTCAATTACGGACGGCTGGTATCGGCCCGCCAACGCGCCAGTGCCGGTGCCTGGTTCGTCATGCCCGTCCCCTGGCATGACGTGCTGATGCAGGCACCGTCTACTTCGACACAAACACCCTACTTCTCCACCCACACATTATACATCCGCGGATTGTAGAATGGCCGGTAGTGTTCGACGTTCGCTCGCACGCCCTGGACTTTCGGCATGACGCCCATCGGGATCACCATCACGTCGTCCAGCGCGATCTGCTGTGCCTTGGCGAAGGCCGCCTGGCGCTCCCCAAGCGTTGCCCCGTTCGAGACGATGTCGAACGCCTGCATGAAGGCCGGATCGGTCTTGCCCCCGGGCGGCGTGTAGACCGGATTCGGTTCCGCCATCGGCCGCAGGGTCTGCATGCCGCCCTGCGCGACATAGGTGATCCAGCCGGTGAAGAAGAAGTTCCAGTCGGGCGTGCCCTTCATGCTCTTCTGCAACGCGGTCGGCCAGTCCAGCACCAGCAGTTCCGCATCGATCCCCACCGCCTTGAGCTGCTGGGAGACCACGAGCGCGGTGTTGTACAACGCCGGGTAGTCCTTATTGGTCATCAGCACCACCTTCTCGCCGCGGTAGCCCGCTTCCTTCAGCAGCGCCTTGGCCTTTTCCGGGTTGTGCTGGTCCAGCAGGTCCTTGCCGACCTCGGTGTAGTAGTTGGTACCGGGATACTGGAACCCGTAATTGTGCTTGTAGTTGCCGTCGTTCGCCGCCTCCATTATCTCATCGAAATCGAGCGCGGCCAGAACCGCCTGGCGGAATTTCACATTGTCGGTGGGCGGGTTCGACCAGTTGCCATACGTAACGTTGAGCCAGAAGTTATCCAGCTTGGCCAGCTTGATGTCCTTGTTGGCGCCGATCCGTTTCTGCATGATGGTGGGCACGTCCTCCACCGCCTGCAGCTCGCCGGTTTCCAGCCCGGCGACGCGCGCGCCGCCCTCCGGCACCATGCGGAACGTTACGGTATCGAGGCAGGCGACCTTGTAGCCGCCGAAGCCGTCGGCGTCGGTGTAACGAGTGTCCGGTGCATAGCCGTCGAACCGCTTCAGCTTGACGTAGCTGTCGGCGACGAACTGCACCAACTGGAACGGACCGGTGCCCACGGACGGCAGTTGCTGCGGCGGTGCGTCCTTGTTTTCTTCCGGGAAGATGATGATCGGCACGGTGATGGACGACATGCTCTCGATGAAGGTCGGCCGGGAGTCCTTCAGGGTGATAACGAAGGTGGACGGATCGGGCGCGTCGAAATGATCGACCGGCGCCAGGATCGAGCGGTCGATGCCAACCCGTGCATAGCGCTCGAACGAGCCGCGCACATCAGCGGAGGTCATCGGCTTGCCGTTATGAAAATGCACCCCCTGGCGCAGCTTGAAGGTGAAGACACGGTTGTCGGGACTGGTGTCCGCCGCGGCGGCAAGCTGCAGCAGCGGCTTCATGTTGTCGTCGCGCGTCACCAAGGTCTCGTAGGTGTTCATCGCGATGTCGCGCACCGAGGCGGCGCTGTTGGCCTGCATGTCCAGCCCGGCGACGTTGGCTTCCAGCCCATAGGTGAAGTCGCCGCCGGTGCGGCCGCATTTGAACGGCTCCGCCGCGGTGGCGGCGAGCGGGATGGTTGCCGCGCCTGCCAGCAGCAGGGCGCGGACGAAGGCATGGCCGATCGGCATTGGAAACTCCCCTGGGACCCGGTCGGATGAATGATGGAAGCCATGGCCCGCTTGGTCAACGAGGCGGCGATCGCCCGGTGACGGCCGGCCACCGGGCCACGCGGCATGCTGCATCCCCACGGCGCCGCGGCCGCCCGGCCAGGGACGTCTACCGCGGCGATGGCGGCAACCGATATCGACCCCGTGCGGGGTCCAAAGAAAGTAGGTGAACGGGAACGGCAACAGGCCTATAGTGATGATCTACTCGATTGCGATGGCGAATGCTGTTTAGCCACAACAAGGCGCGGAGTGCCGCCCATGATCCACACCAGGCTGCTTCCTGTCCTCCGCCGGCTGGCGCGCCCCGTCGCGCTCGCCGCCGTCGCGTGCGCGGCCATGGCCGGCGCGGCCCTCACCACACCCGCCGCCGCTTGGTGGTCTGGCGGGTATCGTGGAGGGGTCTTCTTCGGCTTCCCGCCGATCGTCGTCGCCCCACCGATCTATCCGCCGGCGTACTACCCACCGCCAGCCTACTACCCACCGCCGCCGGGCTATTACGCGCCGCAACCGCCGGCGGCCTACGCACCGCCGGAACCCGGCCCACAGGCTGGCGGGCAGTCGTGCTACGCGGGGCCGTATGTGTGCCCGATGGACCATCCGGTGGCTTCGGGTAGCGGCTGCTACTGCCTGGGCAACAACCGCACGCAGGTCTGGGGGCGGGCGAGCTAGCTACTCCGCCGCGGCCGGTCCCGCGATCGGCTTACGCCCGCCGACGAAACGTTCCAGCGTCAGATACACCACCGGCGTGGTGTACAGTGTCAGCGCCTGCGAAACGACCAGCCCGCCGATGATCGCAATGCCCAGCGGCCGGCGCAGTTCCGCCCCCGTGCCGAACGCCAGCGCCAGCGGCAGCGCGCCGAACAGCGCCGCCAGCGTGGTCATCATGATCGGGCGGAAGCGCGCCAGACACGCCTCGTGGATCGCGGCGAACGGCGACAGCCCGCGCGTGCGCTCTGCCTCCAGCGCGAAGTCGATCATCNNATCATCATGATGGCGTTCTTTTTCACGATGCCCATCAGCAGGATGATGCCGATCATTCCCATCACCGACAGGTCATGCCCGCCAAGCCGCAGCGCCAGCAGCGCGCCGATGCCGGCTGACGGCAGCGTCGACAGGATGGTGATCGGGTGGATCAGGCTTTCGTACAGCACCCCCAGCACGATATAGATCGCGACCACCGCCGCGCCGATCAGCAGCGGTTGCGTCCCCAGCGAGCGCTGCAGCCATTGCGCGTTGCCGGCGAACTCGGTGCGCACCTCGGGCGGCACGCGCAGATCGCGCGTGACCTGATCCACCGTGGCGATCGCGTCACCCAGCGCCTTGCCGGCGGGCAGGTTGAAGCTGAGTGTTGCCGCGGCGAATTGACCCTGGTGATGCACCGCCAGCGCCGCGGTGCTGCGCTCGAACCGCGCCACCGCCGACAGCGGCACCTGCGTGCCATTGCTGGCACCGACATGGATATGGTCCAGCAACGACGGATCGGTCTGCAGCTTCGGATCGATCTCCAACACCACCTTGTACTGGTTGCGCTGCGTGTAGATGGTGGAGACCTGGCGTTGCGCATAGGCATTGTTCAATGCGTTGTCGATCGCCACCGTGTTGACGCCCAACCGCGCCGCGGCGTCACGGTCGATCACCACATTCAGTTGCGGCCCGGCGCGATCCTGGTCGGAGGCGACATCGACGATGCCCGGCGTCGCCTTCAGCCGCTCCTCCATCGCCGTGCTCCACTGGCGCAGCATCGGAAGGTCCTGGCTGATCATGGCGAACTGGTATTGCGAGCCGCCCGCCCGACCGCCGCCGCGCAGATCCTGTGCAGAGAACAGGAACGTCTGGATGCCGCTGACCTGTTTCAACGGCTCGCGCAGGCGGGCGATCACGTCCTCCGACGACAGGCCGCGCTCGGCCAGCGGTTTCAGGTCGATGGTGAACCAACCGCGGTTCATCGACATCCAGCCGTTGGCAACACCGATGGTCGACGCAACGGAGGCGACCGCGGGATCGGCCAGCAGCACATCGACCACCGCGCGCTGGCGTTCGTCCATCGTCTTGAACGACACGTCGGGCGAGGCCTGGGTGGAGCCAACCAGGATGCCGGTGTCCTGCAGCGGCAGCAGGCCCTTGGGGATGGTGGTATAAAGCCGTACCGTCAGCGCAACGGTCGACAGCATCACCAGCAGCATGAAGCCGCGATTCGCCAGCGCCCAGCCCAACGTACGCGCGTAGAACCGCTGGCCGGCACGGAAGCCACGCTCGGTCGCGGCGTCGATCCGGCCCAGCCAGCCGCGCAACGGCGCGTCGCGCAGGTGCGCCCAGCGGCCGCAGATCATCGGCGTAAGGGTCAGCGACACCACGGCGGACACCGCGATCGCCATCGTCATCGTCATGGCGAACTCGTGGAACAGCCGGCCGAGGATGCCGCCCATGAAGATCAGCGGA
This sequence comes from Acetobacteraceae bacterium, assembly GCA_003151425.1. GTDB lineage: Bacteria > Pseudomonadota > Alphaproteobacteria > Acetobacterales > Acetobacteraceae > Palsa-883. The sequence goes on along the minus strand of PLXO01000057.1, from coordinate 65,824 downwards.
ATGAACACCGCCACCAGCGAGACGCTGATCGAAACGACGGTGAAGCCGATCTGGCGCGAGCCGATCAGCGCGGCGCGCAGCGGGGTCATGCCCTGTTCGGTGTAGCGCGTGATGTTCTCGATCATCACGATCGCGTCGTCGACCACGAAGCCGACGGAAATCGTCAGCGCCATCAACGAGAAATTATCCAGCGAGTAGCCGCAGGCCCACATCCCCGCGAGCGTGCCGCACAGCGACAGCGGCACCGTCACCGCGGCGGCGACGGTGGGGATCAGCCGGCGCATGAACAACAGCACCACCAGCAGCACCAGGGCGATGGTGATCAGCATGGTAATCTGCACGTCCGCCACGCTGGCGCGGATCGTCGTGGTGCGGTCGGAGATGACGGTCAGCTTGATCTCCGGCGGCAGCCAGCTCATCAGCAGCGGCAGCTCGTCCTGAATCCGATCGACCGTTTCGATCACGTTGGCGCCAGCGACCTTGGTGATGCTCAGAAACACCGCGGCGTGGCGGCCGTTCCAGCCGGCCAGTCGGGTGTTCGCCACGCCGTCGATCACGCTGGCCACGTCGGACAGCCGCAGCACGTTACCGCCCGCTGGGCCGCCCGCCGCGCCGGAAGCTGCGCCAGTGGCGGCCTTGATGATCAGCGGCGCGTAGTCCGCGGCCTGGGAGATCTCGCCGTTGATGGTGATGGTCTCGGCGCGGTCGGCCCCCTGAAAGCCGCCGGTCGGCTCCAGCACGTTGGCGGCGCGAATGGCGTTGTAGACTTGCTGACCGGCGATCCCGGCCGCGGCCAATCGTTCCGGGTCCAGCCGAATGCGCACGGCGGGCTTCTCCGAGCCGCTAACGGTGACCTGCGCGACGCCCTCGATCTGCGACAGGCGCTGCGCCAGCACCGTATCGGCGGCGTCATAGATCTGCGCAATCGACAGCGTGTCCGAGGTCAACGCCAGCGACAGGATCGGTGCGTCCGCCGGGTTGAATTTGCGGTAATAGGGCGGCGTCGGCAGGTCCGCCGGCAGATCGGTGGCCGCGGCGTTGATCGCGGCCTGCACGTCGCGCGCGGCGCCGTCGATGTCGCGGTCGATGTCGAACTGGATGACGATCGAGCTGAACCCGATCGAAGAGGTCGAGGTGATCTCGGTGACACCGGGAATCTCGCCCAGCCGTCGCTCCAGCGGGGCGGCGACGGAGTTGGCCATCGTTTCAGGGTCGGCGCCGGGGCGGCCGGCGAAGACGACGATGGTGGGGATGTCGACCGAGGGCATCGCCGAGGCCGGCAGGAAGCGATACGCAACCAGGCCCGACAGCAGCAGCGCCATCGACAGCAGGATCGTGGCGATCGGGCGCGCAATGAAGGGGGCGGAGAAGCCCATGCCCAATCTACCACGTCATGGCCGGGCTTGACCCGGCCATCCCCACCGGCACCGTGCCACGACGGATGGCCAGGACAAGCCCGGCCATGACGATGAGCGGGCGGAGCGCTCGCACGAAGCCGAATGAACTTCCACCAGCGTAGGCCAACGCGCTCACTCCGCGGCCACCGATTGCGCACCCGCACCACCCAACCGCGCGCGCAGCCGCTCGAACGCCAGATAGATCGACGGCGTGGTATACAGCGTCAGCCATTGGCTCAGCAGCAGCCCGCCGATGATGGTGACGCCCAGCGGCACGCGCAGCTCCGATCCCGCGCCACGTTCCAGCACCAGCGGCAACGCACCGAGCAGCGCCGCCATCGTCGTCANNTCTTCTTCACGATGCCCATCAGCAGCACGATGCCGACCAGCGCGACGAGAGAAAGATCCTCGCCGCACAGCATCAGCGCCAGCAACGCGCCGATCCCCGCCGAGGGCAGCGTCGACAGGATGGTGATCGGGTGGATGAAACTTTCGTACAACACACCCAGCACGATGTAGATCACCACGATCGACGCCAGGATCAGCCAGGGTTCGGCGGCGAGCGAGCGCTGGAACTCCGCCGCGTCGCCGGCATACTGGCCGGAGATCGTGGCCGGCAGGCCGATCGCGCGCTCGGCCGCCGCGATGGCGCCCACCGCCTTGCCAAGCGAAGCCCCCGGCGCGAGATCGAAGCTGATCGTCGCTGCGGGAAATTGTTCCTGGTGCGTGACCACCAGCGGCGCGATGCCGCGCTCGATCGTTGCGATGGCGGACAGCGGCACCGACGTTTCGCCGCCGCCCGCAAAGCACGGGGGAACACCCGCACCCGACCCGCAGGCCGCCGGGGGCGTGACGCTCGCCCCCGGCACGCGCAGCAGCCGCAACGAATCGGGATCGGCCTGCCACGCGGGATCCGCCTCCAGCACCACGCGATACTGGTTGGCCTGGCCGAAAATGGTAGAAATCTGTCGCTGGCCGAAGCTGTCGTACAGCGTGTCCTCGATCGCCTGCATCGTCACGCCAAGCCGCATCGCCGCGTCGCGATCGACGTTGATGTAGGTGCGGAACCCTTCGTCCTGCTGGTCGGAGGCGACGCCGGCGAGTTCCGGCAGCGTCTTCAGCTTCGCCACCAGCTGCGGCACCCACAGCGAAAGCATCGCGGGATCGGTATCGATCAACGTGTACTGGAACTGCGTGCGGCTGAGCCGGGTGCCAAGCTGGATGTCCTGCACCGGCTGGAAATACACCGCCAGCCCCGGAATGAACGCGACCGCGCGCGACAACCGGGCGATCACCACCTGGGCATGGTCGCGATCCTTCAGCGGCCGCAGCGCGATGGTCAGCCGGCCGGTGTTCGGCGTGGCGTTGATCATGCCGGCGCCGACGAAGGACACCACGCCGGTCACCGCCGGATCGCGTGCGACGATCGCCGCCGCCCGGGCCTGCAGCGCCGACAGGCGCGGGATCGACGCGCTCTGCCCTGCCTCGGTCACCGCAACGAGCACGCCGGTGTCCTGCTGCGGCAGAAACCCCTTGGGCACGGCGATGTACAGCCAGACCGTGCCCACCAGCGTCGCCACGCCGGTCAGCAGCATCAGCGACTGATGCCGCAGGCTCCAGGCCAGGCTCGACCGATACCAGCCCAGCAACGCGTCGAACGCGGCCTCGCTCGCGCGCGCCAGCCGCCCGGGCTTCGTTTCGGCCACGGGGCGCAGCAGCCGGCCGCACATCATCGGCGTCAGGGTCAATGACACGATCGCCGACACCACCACCGCGACCGACAGGGTAACGGAGAATTCCTTGAACAGCCGACCGACCACGCCGGTCATGAACAGCAGCGGAATGAACACGGCGATCAGCGACACCGTCAGCGAAACGATGGTGAAGCCGATCTGCGCCGCGCCGCGATAGGCGGCCTCCAGCGGGTGCTCGCCATTCTCGATATGGCGCACCACGTTCTCGATCATCACGATAGCGTCGTCGACGACGAAGCCGGACGCGACGGTCAGCGCCATCAGCGACAGATTATCCAGGCCAAAGCCGAGCAACTGCATCGCGCCGAAGGTGCCGATCAGTGACAGCGGCAGTGCCACCGCCGGAATGAACGTGGCGCGGACGGAGCGCAGGAACAGGAAGATCACCGCCACCACCAACAGCACCGACAGGATCAGCGTCAGTTGCACGTCCCGCACCGAGGCGCGGATCGTTTCGGTCCGGTCGGTCACGATGCTCAGATGGATGCCGCCCGGCATCGCCCGCTCGAGCCGCGGCAGCGCCGCCTTCACCAGCGCCACTGCCTCCACGATGTTCGCCCCAGGCTGGCGCTGGATGTCGAGCACCGCGGCCGGCTGGCTGCCGTCGCGGCGCACCAGCCAGGCGGCGACGCGGTCGTTCTCCACGCCCCCAATCACGCTGCCCACCGCCGACAGCCGCACCGGTGCGCTGTTGCGCCAGGCGATCACCAGGTTCTGATACGCCGCCGGATCGACCAACTGGTCGTTGGCGCCGAGCGCGAACGCCTGGCGCGGACCATCGAACCCGCCCTTGGCTCCGTTGGCGTTGGCGGCTGAAACGGCGGCGCGGACATCCTCCATCGCCAGCCCATAGGCGGCGAGGCGCGCCGGATCGACGCGCACGCGCACCGCGGGGCGCAGGCCGCCCTGCACGGTGACCTTGCCGACCCCGTCCAGCTCGGAAAGTTTCGGCTGCAACAGCGTGTCGGCGGCATCGCTGACCACGTCGATCGGCAGGCTCTCCGAGGTCAGCGCCAAGGTCAGGATCGGCGCATCGGCCGGATTCACCTTGTTGTAGACTGGAGGATACGGAAGGTTGGGCGGCAGCGTGCCAGCGGCGGCGTTGATCGCGGCCTGCACGTCCTGCGCCGCGGAATCCATCGCGCGATTCAAGTTGAACTGCAGGGTGATCTGGCTGGTGCCCTCCGAGCTGTCGGAGGTCATCATTGCCAAACCGGTGATCTGGCCGAACTGGCGTTCCAAGGAGGCGGTGATCAGCGTCGCCACCGTCTCCGGGCTGGCGCCGGGAAGCTGGGTGGTGACCTGGATGGTGGGGAAATCCACCTCCGGCAGCGCCGAGACCGGCAGCGCGCGGTAGCCCAGCGCGCCGGCAAGCACGATGGCGATCGCCAGCAGCCAGCTCGCGATCGGACGCGCAATGAACGGGGCGGACAGGTTCAACGGACGCCCATCAAGGCTGCGGTTCGGTGCCGCGCCGTCCCCCCGGCACGCTCGGCGCCGGCGGGCCGGATTGTTTCGCCGCCGGCTCGGCGATCGCTACCTTGGTGCCGTCGGCCAGGCGGGCGGCGCCGTCGGTGACGACGCGGTCCCCCGGCTTCAGGCCGGCGGTGACGATGGAGACCTCCTGGTCCTCGTGCGACACGGTAAGGTCGCGGCGATGCGCGATCGAGTCGGTGTCGATGACATAGACATAGGTGCCGCGCGGGCCACGCTGCACCGCGGCCGGTGGCACGGTCAGCGCGGCGCGGGCGGTGTCCACCAGCAGGCGCACGCCGACGAACCCGCCGGGCCACAGCACGCGCCTGGCGTTGGGGAAATTGGCTTTCAGCTTGATCGTTCCGGTGGTAGGATCGACCTGGTTGTCCAGCACCGCGAGCGCGCCGCGGTCCAGCACACTGCCACCGCCGACACCCTGGGTGCCGACGCCTTGCGTACCGGCGCCTTCGCTGATGCCTTGATTGCCGACGCCTTGCATGACAGCGAGCGCCTCGGGCATGCTGGCGGTCATCGCGCTGGCGACCGCGGGCAGCGCCTGCTGCGGCAGGGTGAACACCACCGAGATCGGCTGAAGCTGGGTGAGCACGACCAGGCTCGACGTGCCGGAACTGTCGGCGGCGTGCACGATGTTGCCCGGATCGACCTGGCGGATCCCGGTGCGCCCGTCGATCGGCGCGGTGATCGTGCAATAGCTGAGCTGGGTGCGGGCGGTGTCGATCTGAGCCTGGTCCTGGCGGACCTGTGCCTCGAGCTGCGCCACCAGGGATTTCTGCGTGTCGGCCTGCTGCGCCGAGGTGTAGGCGTTGCTGACCAGCTTCTGGTAACGCGTCAGGTCGACGCGCGCGTTGGCCAGCAGCGCCTCGTCCTGCGCGCGTTTGGCAACGACCTGGTCGAGCGCGGCCTGGAAGGTGCGCGGATCGATCTGCGCCAGGACCTCGCCCTTACGGACGTCCTGGCCTTCGCGGAAGTCCACCGAGACCAGCGGTCCGTCGACCATCGGTTTGATGGTGACGGTGTGGAAGGCCTGCACGGTGCCGAGCCCGTCCAGATAGATCGGCACGTCGCGCTGTGCGGCGGTGGCGACCAGGACCGGGATGGGTTCGTTGGCGAAGCGGTCTTTTGCCGGGCTGTTGCTGGCGACCGGCCAGAACCACAGCGCCGCGCCGACGGCGGCGATCAGCAGAACCGAGGCGAGCAGCATCACGTAGCGGCGCGCGCGGGGGCGCGTCGCGGTGATGGCGGGCTCGCGGGTCAGTGCATCCATGCGCCGCGGCCTCCTGCGCCGCAACAGACCGGCCTCTTCCGGGTCGCCGCTATTTACGTGAGTTAGGCGCCGCGTGTAACTGATACATTGCAAGGCAAGGCAGGACTTCTCCCCCTCCCCTTGAGGGCTTGGTCCGCTTCGCGGCCCAAGCCTCAAGGGGAGGGGGAGAAGAATTGTGGAAAGGAAGATCCGTGCCGGAAGGCAAACCGAACCGCCTGATCATCGGCATCTCCGGCGCGTCAGGCGTCATCTACGGCATCCGCCTGCTCCAGGTGCTGCGCAACACGCCGGTCGAAACGCACCTGGTGATCTCGCGCGCGGCCGAGATCGCTCTGGCGCACGAAACCACCCGCAAGGTCGCGGAGGTGAAGGCGATGGCCGACGTCGCCTACGCCGCCAGTGACATCGGCGCCGCCATCTCCAGCGGCTCCTACCGCACCGACGGCATGATCGTGGCACCGTGCTCGATCCGCTCGATGTCGGAGATCGCCACCGGCGTCACCTCCACCCTGCTCACCCGCGCCGCCGACGTGGTGCTGAAGGAGCGCCGCCGGCTGGTGCTGATGGTGCGCGAGACGCCGCTGCACACCGGCCATCTGCGGACCATGCTGGCGCTGTCCGAGATGGGTGCGATCATTGCGCCGCCGGTGCCCGCGTTCTACGCCGGCTCGCAGAGCCTGGACGACATGGTGGACCAGACGATCGGACGCGTGCTCGACCTGTTCGGTATCGAATCAGGCCTGGTGCGCCGCTGGAGGGAAGAGGACTGATGCGCCGCTACCTCGACACGCTGCTGGCCCAGAACCGCGTCCGAGTGGTGGACCGCGAGGTGTCCGGCCGGTTCGAGCTCGCCGCCGTAACGCAGCGCTCGCAGCGCGAAAGCGACGCGGCGCTGCTGTTCCGCCATGTCGCCGGTTCGCGCTATCCGGTGATGACCAACATCTTCGGCAGCCGCCCCCGGCTGACCGAACTGCTCGGTGGCAACAAGAGCTTCTGCCGCCGCTGGACCGAGGTCATGGCAACGCCCGTCGTGCCGCCGGTGGACGTTGCGGAGCCGGACGGATTGCAGGAGATCCGTCTGTCCGACCTGCCGCAGATCACCTACTTCGAGCTGGATGCCGGTCCCTATCTGACCGCCGGCGTCTTTCTGGCCAACGAGCCGAACAGCAACGTGCCGAACCTGTCGTTTCATCGGGCGCAGATCATCAGTGACAGCGAGCTGCGTATCCGGCTCGGCGGGCCGCACCATCTCACGCTGTATCAGGCGCAGGCGGAGGCGCGCGGTCAGGCGCTGGAATGCGCCATCATGCTTGGCCCGCCGCCCGAACTGCTGCTCGCCGCCGCCGCGTCGATCCCATACGACGAGAGCGAGCTGGAGGTCGCCGGCCGCCTCGCCGCGCGACCGATTCCAATGCGCCGATGCCGCACCATCGGGCTGTCGGTTCCGGCCGAGACCGAAATCGTCATCGAGGGCCGCATCCTGCCGAACGTGCGCCGGCCCGAAGGCCCGTTCGGCGAGTTCCTCGGCACCTACGTACCGGTAGGCGACAATCACGTGTTCGAAGTCAGCGCCGTGATCGCGCGGCGCGACGCGATCTACCATGCGCTGGTCTGCGGCTCACCCGAGGACCTGCGGCTGATCGAGCTGTCGGTGGCGACAAGGGTCTATCAGGCGCTGCTGGCGGCCAATCAGCGCGGCATCATCGACGTTGCCTGCGTGCCCAACGTGCTGAGCACGGTGGTACAGATCGAGCAGATGTACGACGGCCACGCGAAACAGGTCATGCTCACCGCGATGGGCGCCAACCACGACTACAACAAGAGCGTTCTCGTCGTCGACGAAGATGTGGACATCAACGACTTCAACGACGTCTGGTGGGCCTATCTCACGCGTGGCCGCGCCGACCAGCGCGCCCTGATAATCCCGGACGTGCCGGGCTTTTATCGCGATCCGCACAAGGATTTTTGGGGCCGGCTCGGCATAGACGCCACCGTCCCATTCGGCCGCAAGGCGGAGTTTTTACGCAAGCGCATCCCCGGCGCGGATGCGGTCAATCTGGCTGACTATCTAACATGCTGACGTCAGCCGTGGCGGCACAGATCCAGGCCCTAGTCGTCAACATGCTGGAGCAGGGCGCGCTCGCCGGCTTCCTCGGCCTCGGCGTGCTGATCTCGTTCCGCTTCTTTCGCTTTCCGGACCTTACCGCTGAGGGCAGCTACCCGCTCGGCGGCGCTGTTGCCGCGTCGTTATTGGTCGCCGGCGTCCCGCCCATTCTGGCCACGCTGGCCGCGATCGCCGCGGGGGTGCTCGCCGGTATGGCGACCGCGCTCATCCACACGAAGTTGCGGATCAACAACATCGTCGCCGGCATCATCGTCATGACAGCGCTTTATAGCGTAAACCTGCGGGTGATGGGCCGCGCCAACATCTCGCTGCTGTCGGTGCGCACGCTGTTCGATGAAGCCACCGCGGCGGTCGGCGCCGGTGCCCAAGGGGTGGTGGCTGGCGGGATAGTTGGCGAGACCTCGGTGACCATCGTGCTGACGCTGATGCTGCTGGCGGTGGCCGGCGCGGCGCTCGCCTGGTTCATGCACACCGATCTCGGCCTCGCGGTGCGCGCGACCGGCGAGAACCAGGCGATGATCCGCTCGCTCGGCGTCGACACCGATCGCACCAAGCTGATCGGCCTCGGCCTGTCCAATGGCGCGATCGCGCTGTCGGGCGCGCTGGTGGCACAGGACCACGGCTTCGCCGATATCGGCATGGGTATCGGCATTCTGGTCACCGGCGCGGCCGCGGTGATGATCGGCGAGGCGCTGTTCGGTGACGGTTCCATCGAGCGCTGGGTCGTTGCGACGGTGGTCGGCGTATTGATCTACCGCTTCCTGGTGGCGTTAGCGCTGCGGGTGGGTCTGGCGCCGGTCGATCTCAAGTTGATAACCGCCGCCTTGCTGCTGCTGGCGCTCGCGCTGCCACGCTTGCGGCCGAAGCCAGCATGAGCCGACCGATGCTGGCGCTGCACGAGGTCGGCAAGGCCTATATGGAAGGCACGGCAGATGTGGTGCGCGCGCTCGATCGGGTCAGCCTGACGCTCGCCGCCGGTGACTTCGTGACGATCATCGGCTCGAACGGCGCCGGCAAGTCGACGTTGCTCAATGCGATCGCCGGCCTTGTGCTGCCGGGGTCCGGGCGGATCGAGCTGGACGGCGAGGATATTACCATTGCGCCAGTGCATCATCGTGCGGCGCGGATCGGGCGGATCGCCCAGAACCCGCTCGACAGCACATGCGCATCGATGTCGATCGCCGAGAACCTGGCAATGGCGGCGCGCCGTGGGCATGTACGCGGCCTGCGACGTGCGGTGACCGCCGGCCGGGCCGCCGAGTTTCGCGAACGCCTGGCCGCGGTTGGGCTTGGGCTCGAGCAGCGGGTCGATGCACGAATCGGCACATTGTCCGGGGGCCAGCGGCAGGCGGTCGCCCTGCTGATGGCGACGATCGCCGGGCCACGTCTCTTGCTGCTGGACGAGCATTTGGCGAATCTGGACCCGCGCACGGCCGCCGTGGTGATGGCGCTCACCGGGCGCCTGGTCGCGGCGGGAGGGCTGACAACGCTGATGGTGACGCACAACATGGCGCAGGCG